>WPAE01000009.1 GCA_009773205.1 Ignavibacteria bacterium | reverse complement strand
GTAGGAAAATGATCGTTAAACTGCTCAATGGAGAGATTAACATTTAACAACGGCTGTTATCCCGACTCTGTCGGGATGTAGGTTCGAGCCCTACCCGCGCCTATAAACTACGCACATCTATAACTAAATTTTTACTTAATAAATTCTTTAGAAAGCCAAATTAAAAACAGTTTTTGATCTTACAGATTTTTATAATGATATATCTTTCAAATAAACAGTCCATCACAAGTTACAACTTCAATAAAAGAAACCGGAACTAGATTAATTATCTAGTCCCAGACAGATTATATGTACATATTAATCAGTTGTTCATATTTCTCTTGCTTGCCACTTAGTTGTTTTGGTTCTCCATTCTTTACAGCAATGTTACACAAATCAACCAATCCAAGTTTTCCTGCTTCAAATGCTGCGCCGTCTCCGTTTTCAAAAGAAGCGTATCTATTCTTACGCATTTCCTTGTAATCGGATTGAGTTAAGATTTTTTCTGCAATAATTATCGCCCTAGCAAAGACATCCATACCGGCAATATGGGCAATGAATAAATCTTCAGGATCAGTAGAATTTCTTCTCACTTTAGCATCAAAATTAACTCCACCATTTCCAAATCCGCCGGCTTCTGCAATAACCAACATAGTTTCAATCAATTCATAAATATTTATGGGAAATTGATCTGTATCCCAGCCGTTTTGATAATCGCCTCGGTTAGCGTCAATGCTTCCAAACATACCGGCATCAACCGCACATTGTATTTCATGCTGAAATGTATGTCCTGCAAGTGTTGCGTGGTTTACTTCAATATTCAATTTAAAATCTTTATCCAAACCATAATAGCGCAAGAAACCAATTACTGTTTCAGTATCAAAATCATATTGATGTTTTGAAGGTTCCATTGGTTTTGGTTCGATCAAGAAAGTACCGGTAAATCCTTGAGATCGTGCGTAATCTCTTGCCATACCTAAGAATCTTCCAAGGTTATCTTTTTCACGTTTCATTTGAGTGTTTAACAAAGAGCTATAGCCTTCGCGCCCGCCCCAGAAAACATAGTTCTCGCCGCCAAGAGCAATTGTTGAATCCAAAGCCCTTTTAACTTGAGTTGCCGCAAATGCTACAACATTAAAATCCGGATTTGTTGCGGCGCCATTCATATAGCGCGGATTAGAAAACAAGTTTGCAGTTCCCCAAAGCAATTTAACACCGGAATCTTTTTGTTTTCGTTTTGCATACTCAACAATTTCCTGCATACGTTTGTCAGTTTCAGCAATTGAATCGCCTTCATCAACTACATCGTTATCGTGAAAGCAATAATAAGGGATACCAAGTTTTGTAATGAGTTCAAATGCCGCATCCATTTTTTGTTTACCGCGGGCAATCGCATCGTTTCCTTCATTCCATTCTAATTTTTTTGTGCCTGGTCCAAACGGATCTCCGCCCGTTCCGCATAGTGAGTGCCAATAAGCAACGGCAAAACGGAAATAATCCTTCATAGTTTTTCCGAAAACTACTTTGTTTTCATCGTACCACTTGTAAGCTAAATGATTTTTCGATTCGGGTCCTTCATACTGAATTTTGCCGATTCCTTTGAAATACTCTTTTTCTCCAACTAAGTAACTCATATTCACCTCTTATTTAATTTGAATTTTTATTGCAATGCCTTTTCAAGATTATTCAGCCAATTAGAATAAGCTGATTCTGTTTCACTAATTAGTTTTGCATTTGGTTGTATTATTTCTAATTTCTTTAGAGAAGCAAAAGCTTCGTTAAATGATTTGTATTGACCGCTTCCAACAGCCGCACCTCTTGCCGCACCTTGCGCACCATCTGTTTCGTAAAGTTCTATTGATGCCCCCGTTATGTTGGCAAGTGTATTGCGAAATATTTCACTCAAAAACATGTTTCCTTTTCCCGCGCGAATAACATTTATGTTCAGCCCCATCTCTTTCATAATATCAACACCATATTTGAAAGAGAAGACTATTCCCTCTTGCGCTGCTCGAAATACATGCGCTGGAGTGTGGCGGTTAAAATCCAAGCCGCTAATTTGACTTCCTATATTTTTATTTTGTAGAACTCTTTCGGCTCCGTTACCAAATGGCAGAACAGAAACACCATCAGAACCGATTGAAATTTTAGATGCAAGTTGATTTATTTCGTCGTAAGATAAAGTTGAAGCAAAGTTTTTGCGAAGCCATGAGTTTTGAATTCCGGTTCCGTTAATACACAACAAAACACCCAGACTAATTTTATCTTGCGAATGATTCAGATGTGCAAAAGGATTAACCCTGCTTAATTCATCATAATTAACTTGATCAATCACTCCATAAACTACGCCTGAAGTTCCGGCAGTTGCGGCAACTTCACCCGCATTCAAAACATTTAAAGAGAAAGCATTATTTGGTTGATCTCCAGCTCTATAAGAAACTACAGCATCAGTTGAAATACCAAGCTCTTCGGCGGCTGATTTTGTAACTCTGCCTTGTACAGAAAAAGTAGGATGAACATACGGCACAAAGGAATTTGGTATTCCGTAGTGTTCAAGAATTTCATCCGAAATTTTGTTCTTTGCAAAGTCCCAGAATATTCCTTCGGATAAACCAGAAAGAGTGGTTGAAATTTCTCCCGTCAGTTTCATTGCGATAAAATCGCCAGGCAGCATAAATTTGTAAACCTTACTAAATATTTCCGGCTCATTTTTCTTAACCCATGCAAGTTTAGAAGCAGTAAAATTTCCGGGAGAGTTCAACAAGTTGCGCAGACAAAATTGTTCACCAAGCGAAAAAAATGCTTCACTGCCAATTTCAACCGCCCTGCTATCGCACCAAATAATTGAAGGGCGTAATACTTTGTAATTTTTATCAACTAAAACTAAGCCGTGCATTTGATAAGAAATTCCGATTGCCTTAATTTTTTTACCATCAACATTATTTTCTTCTATTAACTTCATCAGCAGCAGTTTAGCATATTCCCACCAAGTTTCTGGGTCTTGCTCTGCAAAACCTTGTTTGGGCGAACTTATTATCATTTCTTCTTTTGGATAATATCCTGCTGCTAAAACTTTACCGCTCTCTACATCTAAAACAGATGCCTTAATTGAAGAGCTTCCAATATCAAAACCCAGTGAATACATTTTATACTCAGAATAATTTTTATGGTGTACAAAATACACTTCTATTTCAAATATTACAAAAGAATGGTGTACGTTCTACACTTTTATTTTTTGACTTCAACCAACATTGTTATATAATTGCAGTATCAATTATGGCTTACAATGTCTCATAAATTAAAAGATGTAATTCGCAATGTATCAATAGACTGTGTAATCTTTGGTTTTGAAAAGAATGCACTTGAAATACTGCTTGTAAAACGAGCAAGACAGCCTCATCAAGGTAAATGGGCATTGCCTGGCGGCTTTATCAAAAAGAAAGAATTGGTTGATGCCGCTGCAAACAGAATTCTATTTGAAACCACCGGCATCAATAATATTTATTTGGAAGAGATTGCCGTTTTTGACGGTGTTGATAGATTTCCATCTTGGCGTGTTTTTACAATTGGGCATTTCGCCCTCATCAGTCCGGATACTTATTCTATTACAACAGGTATAGATACTACAGAAGTTAAGTGGTTTAAAATTGATGAACTACCAAAGCTTCAATTTGATCATCAGAAAATTATTGATGTTGCTCTAAGTAAATTAAGAACGAGAGTACGTTATAGACCAATTGGTTTTGAATTGCTGCCAAAAAAATTTACTCTTCCTCAATTGCAAAAACTTTATGAGGCAATTCTTGGGAAGAATCTTGACAAGAGAAATTTTAGAAAGAAAATTAGCAAAGTAGATTTGATAAGAAAGCTGAAAGAAAAAGAAGCAAATAGTAAAACCCGCGCTGCATATTTATACAAGTTTGATAAGCATATTTATAATAAGCTAAAGGAAAAAGGCTTCATCTTTGAACTATAATATTGAAATGATGAAAGGATTAATTAGATGAATTATTTGGAAAGCGTATTCGGCTTAAAAGGCAAAGTAGTTGTTATCACCGGAGGAACAGGCGTAATTGGCAGCGAAATTGCGAAAGCATTTAATCAAGCTGAAGCTAATGTAATTTTACTTGGACGCAATACCGAAGCACTAAACAAAATTATCTCAGAGCTTCAGAATAATCAAAGCACCGTTCTTGGATTCACTTGCGACGTTTTGAATAAAGTAAACTTAGAAGAAACTAACAATAATGTTCTGAAGCAATTTGGTAGAATTGATGTTTTAGTCAATGCTGCCGGCGGTCACGTTCCAGGCGCAGTAATTGGTGTTGGGCAAAGTGTTTTTGATATGCAGATTGATGACTTTAATAAAGTGAACGAACTTAACCTTGGCGGCACCGTACTTCCTACTTTAGTTTTTGGAAAAGCAATGGCTGCACAAAACTCGGGTTCTGTCATTAATATTTCTTCTATGGCATCACAACGCGCAATAACAAGAGCTTTTGGGTATTCTACCGCGAAAGCCGCTGTAGAAATTTTTACCAAATGGATGGCGATGGAGATGGCATTAAAATTCAGCAATCAAATTCGTGTTAATGCAATTGCACCCGGTTTTTTAATTTCAAACCAAAACAGAGAGCTGCTTACAAATTTAGATGGTTCTTACACAGAACGTGGACACAGAATAATTGAGATGACTCCGTTTAAGCGATTTGGAAAGCCAGAAGAACTCTCTGGAGTAATGTTATGGCTTGCAAGCAATGCTTCCAGTTTTGTTACTGGTACTGTAATTCCAATTGATGGCGGTTTCAGTTCTTTCAGCGGTGTGTAATAAACAAAAGGCAAAAATGAATTTTGAACAAACTTGGCGATGGTTCGGTCCTAACGATTCAATCTCGCTTGAAGAAATAAAGCAAACTGGTGCTACTGGAATTGTAACCGCTCTTCATCAAATACCGGTTGGTGAAGTTTGGTCAACCGAGGCGATTCTACACCGCAAAAAAATAATAGAGAAAGTAGGGCTAACTTGGTCAGTAGTTGAAAGCGTTCCAGTTCACGAAAACATTAAAAAGAGAAAAGGCAATTACAAACAACTAATTGAAAACTATAAACAGACCATTGTTAATTTAGGCAAATGCAGAGTTGATTTAGTCTGTTACAACTTTATGCCGATTTTGGATTGGTCGCGCACAGATTTAGATGTTGTTTACAAAGATGGCTCTATTACATCTAAGTTTGAAGCTAGAGCATTTGCAGCTTTTGATCTTTTTATTCTTAGAAGAGATAATGCTGAAAAAGATTACACCGAAGAACGGATTAAACAGGCGGAAGAATACTTTAATAATCTAAGCGAAAAACAGAAGCAAACTTTACAAAGCACGGTTTTGTTTGGATTGCCCGGCTCACTCCAATCTTACACATTAGATGAAGTCAAATTGGCAATTAAAGAATATGCAGCAATCGTTGATTTAGAATTACGAGAGAATCTTTATTACTTCATAAAACAAATAACACCAACAGCAGAGGAAGCAGGAATTTATTTGGTTATTCATGCCGATGACCCGCCTTGGCCGCTGCTCGGTTTACCAAGAGTTGTAAGCAACAAAAATGATGTTGAGCTTTTGTTAAACGCATACAATTCGCCACACAACGGATTAACTCTTTGTACCGGCTCTTTCGGCGCAGATACAAGTAACGATTTAGTAGAAATGGCAAAAAGTTTTGGATGCAGAATTAATTTTATGCACTTGAGAAATGTTTGGCGAAACGAGAGCAGAGATTTCATAGAAGAAAATCATCTTGAAGGTGATATTGATTTATACTCTGTAATGCGCGAGTTAATATTGGCACAAGAAAAAAGAATAACAGACGGAAGAAAAGATTTTAGAATGCCTTACAGGCCGGATCATGGACACTTAATGATACCCGATATGAAACGGGAAGGTATTTATCCAGGTTATTCTTTGTTTGGTAGAATGCGAGGCTTAGCAGAATTACGCGGAATGGAATTAGCGATAAGAAGAGAATTGAAACTATAATTAACGGATTCTATACTCACGCCCTGCTTTCATAAATGCGTCAATGTTTTCAAGTGGAACTTCTAGCGGCAAATCGCAGCCGGTACTAAGAATAAAATTTGGAAATGCTTTCATCGAATTAAGAAGAATGTTCACATCTTCTATTACTTTTTCTGGTACGCCATTTAGAATAGAACCAACAGGATTTAGATTACCAATTAATACAACATCGCTTGGTATTAACTTTGCAATTTGTGGTAAATTAATTCATGCTTCTTTAGAATCAAGGCTCAGAGCATCAACACCGGCTTCACACATTTTGTTTACCAGGTGAGATGAATTCCCGCAAATATGATAAACAGCAGCAATGTTTTTTTCATCACAATAATCACAGATTCTTTTAACATAGTTAGCGGAGAATAATTCAAACTCATCCGGACCAAGCATAACTGCCGAAGGTTCTAAAACGCAGATTAGCTGCGCGCCGCTTGTGATTAACGAAGCAACATATTTCAGAATTACGCTGATTGTGAATTCACAAATTTCTTTTAGTTCGTCTTGATCAAGAATACTTTTTATTGCAGCGTTTTCTGCGCCTAATATTAATCCGGCTAATGTATAAGGTCCTGTTACATAAGCTCCTTTCATTACAGAGTCTGGCAAGTGTAATTTCATTTTCTTAACTGTTTCGGTAAAAGCAAGCAATCTGCTATCATATTCTACAGCGATATTTTTTAAAGTATTCAGACGTGCGATATCAAAATCTTCAATAACAACTGTAGCGGATTCATTAGGCAAAATAATTGTCTGTCTTCCAACAGCATTAGCTTCAACAGAAAGATCCATAAGAGGGAATAAAAGATCCGGGTGAAATCTTTCGTTAATAGAATTAATAACTTTCAAGTGTTCGCAGCTGTTTTGCTGTGAAAGTTTGATGCTTGATCCCACAAGTTTAACACCAGGAAAACCAACAAGAGGAGCAACCAATCTCTTTCCTTCGCTATAATACATATCTGTAATATGTTTTAGTTTTTTCTGTTTCATTTTCTCAGATGTTCAGCAAACATACATTAACCATTCTTAACTGCATTTAGGAACGCAGAAATATTTTCTGTGGAAACTGCCGGCGGCATTCCACCTCCGCAAGACATAATTATTCTTGTTCTATCCTTGAGTGAACCAACTAATTCAGTTGTTGCCTTGTAAACTTCTTCCGGAGCTGCGGCTGCAAGCACATCTCTAGGCGGAAGATTTCCTAACATGGTTACTTTGTTTTGCGTGAGTTCTTTTAAGTCATTCAGTGTTACTTCAAAACCCATATTGAATAAATTAACTCCCATTTCCGGCAGTAAAGGAGCAGAAACCCTGCAAGGAGCATCGTTATGCAGAAACTTAACAGAAGTATTTAATCCATAAAGCTCTTGAAAATATGGCAGTCCGAATTGGCGAAATTCATCTTCGCCCATAAAGCCAATTATGTCATCAAGCATGAGCATTCCATCAATTGTAGGAAAAGTTTCCATTTGTAATTCATGCCAGTTTTTTAAGTAAGCAGTTATTTTTCTAACAAGCAATTCGGCTTTATCAGGTTCCATCATTAGCATTGTTAAAAATTCTGTTGTTCCCATTAAATAACTTGCAACATTCAATGGACCTCTTGAAACGGAAAAGCGAATTTTGTGTCCGGCTGCTTCAATTTTAGGCTGAGCGAGTTTTAATCTGTTGAGCATAAAAGGAAGAAGTCCATCTGTCTTAGGATTTGGTTCCGGCAAATTATCAATATCGTCCCATGAATGAATTATTTTGTGAGCGTGAGGAAATTCATTTGGTGGGAAAGTACAGCGCGCTCCAAATGCAGATGGTTCTGTACACATACCAAACTCTGACCAGAAACCGGGAAGGAACATTGTGTCTGGAAAATCATTTATCGCTTTTAAGTTTGAATCGATCCATATCTGGTCGTTAGAGAAATAATCAATAATATTTACACCGTACCAGTTAGGCAGCCAAGGGCAGTCAATTATAAAGCCGGTTGGCATAGGATTAACAACTTCGCCTTTGATTACTCGTTGCAATAATTCCCAATGTTGATCTGTCATTTTGTTTACCTCATAAATCTAATTTGTCTTCTTCTTCAAGTAGTTAATGGTTCTATAAGTGCAATCTTTAATATTGCATTCATTACAACTGTACTCCAAATATTTTACATTTTCTCCAATTCCTATTATCCCGCTGATAGATTTTATTGGTGACATCAGTGCGGAATCTGTTAAAGTTATTCCGCAAAAGTTTTTTGGCAGAAGAGAAAAAAGAATGTGCTGCTCAATTACATTCCAGTTGCAGTAGCCCGGACTGTATCTGTTCGTAACTTTTTGATTTTTGCGGAGCATTTTTGCTTTAATGTGCTCGTGTAATGTGTCGGCACATGCTTCTGCAGTAATTGATGCTACAGCATCGTAGATGTATCCTGCAACCAAATCTCCCTTTTTCAAAAGTTCTTTAGATTTTGCTTCCAAAGCATCACCAATTGTTAAACTAAAAACAGCAATGCTGTCAGACTTTTTAAGAACACCAGTTACAATTTTTTGTAAATCAAAATATTTTTCGGCAATTGTCAAACCAGTCAAATCTTCTTGTTTGGATGCAACATCAGCAATTTTGTATCCCGCCTTAATTTCAATTATTCTTTTGGATTCTTCGATTGCCTCACGTATCAATTCTTTGAAAGGATCCGGTGTGTGGTAGGGCGGATAACCAAGCAGCAACTCAATTTCTTCTTCTTTAACTGTAATGTCAGAATAGTTGATTACAACTCCAAAAGTATTACCGCCAACATAATTCTCTTGAAGAAATTTTTTCATTTTCGTTTACTTATAATATCAGCAATTGCTCTAATGTGAAACGGAGTTGTTCCGCAGCAGCCTCCAATTATGTTTGCGCCGCAATCAATTAAATCATTAACACGGCTTGCCATTGTTTCCGGTGTTTCTGGGTACTCAACTTTACCCTCGTGGAAAATCGGAAGTCCAGCATTTGCATGAACAAGTATCGGTGTTGTTTTATCAACCTGGCGAATTTCTTTTACAATGCCAATCATATTTTCAAATCCGTTCCCACAATTAGTGCCAATTATATCTGCCCCTTCATCTTTCATTGCAGAAACCATTTCTTCAGGAGAAATTCCCATTATAGTTCTAAACTCACCTGAAGAAATTTTGTTGAAAGTAAAAGTGCAGACAACTTCAAGTTTTGTTGCCTCTTTTGCAGCGCGTATAGCAATAGCAGCTTCTTGAATATCAGTCATAGTCTCGATACAGATTGCATCAACGCCGCCTTGTTTAAGCGCTTGAGCTTGAATATAGAATCCCTCAAAAAGTTCTTCTTCCGTTATTTCGCCCATCATTAACAGAGCGCCGGATGAACCAATAGAACCAAGCACAAAGTGATTATCACCCGCAGCTTCTCTCGAAATTTTTGCTGCTTCTTCGTTCAACTCTACAGCTCTGCCGCTTAATTCAAAATGTTTTAATCTAACCGGGCTGCCGCCAAAGCTGTTTGTTAGAATCATATTAGCGCCGGCATCTATGTAACTTTTGGCAATTGCAAAAACATCTTCTCTGTGAGTAATATTCCATAGTTCTGGGCATTCGCCTTGCTGCAATCCCCGCTGAAATAAAAATGTTCCCCAAGCTCCATCGGAAACAAGTACTTTCCCTTTCTTTAATTCTTCCAATAAAGATTTCATAAAATTTCTCTTTAACTTGCAATCAAACAGTTATTTAAATACTCAACTGCGCCTTGCGGATTAGGAGAATAACCATCTGCGCCCATTTTAATTGCAGCACCAATAGAAAGAGGTGCGCCGCCAACAATTACTTTTGTTTCTGGAAATTGAGCTTTAATTTCTTCTACCGTTTTTGCCATGTTAGCCATTGTTGTAGTTAGCAACGCACTAAGACCAACTATGCAACCCGGATTTTCTTTTATCTTATCAATAAACTTTTGAGTTTTGCAATCAACGCCAAGATCAATTACTTCCCATCCGTTTCCTTCAACAACCATCGAAACCAAATTTTTGCCTATGTCATGCAAATCACCCATCACAGTTCCCAGCAGAAATTTTCCTTTTGTTTTTACAGTTCCCGCCTTGAAAAATGGTTTTAGATGAGCCATCACAGCATTCATTGCCTTTGCAGACATTAATAATTCTGGTACAAACGCTTCTCCTCTCCCAAACTTTGAGCCTATTACTTGCATGCCGTCATTACATGCCAGCAAGATTTTATCGGGCGGGCATTCAATCTCCAACGCTCTCCTTGTTAGTTCATCCGTTCCTTCTTGTCCTAACATATCTTTAGGAAATGGCGATGCTATGTTAACTTTACCGCGTGCTACACAGAGCCCAATTTTTTCGATTAACTCTTGAGTTTCCATTTCCCAATAATTTTAGTTGGTTAATTTGTCCATTCCGGAATATTCCAGCCAATCAAAATATACTTTGTTTCTGCTCTGCTTACCAAGGGAAGTTGCATACATTCCAAACACAGTTCCAACAAAGCCATAAACATTTCTCGGACTCAAATAGGAAGCATCAACCTTATTTTGAAACAGCTTCCAATCATTTTTATCGAAAGCATAATAAAAAGAATATTCATTTCCGCTTGCATCAATTTTCAAATAGAGATTTTTGCTTTCATCAATTTCTATTTGATATAACAGCTCCATATTGTAAACCATTTGATCTTTGTTGGATTTATAAAGCTGAAGAACATCCTTCCCCGCAATTTTTGATTTACAGAAATAATAAAAATATTCTTCCATTTGAAAAGCAATAATTCCTGCTTTTTCATTTTCACTTGCAGCATCGAACTCCATAACAGTTGAGAACGAACAGTATGAATGCTGCTGTCTTCTGGCAATAAAACTGGGATTCCTTTTTCCGGAAACCGTTTCCGGTCTAAGTTTAATTTCTAAAAACCCTTTTCTCGATGATAGGTTATACCAATTTTCTGTTGGTGTTTTGATGAACATAAAATAGTTCGGCAGAACGCTAGCATCAAAATTTTCTTTAATTGTAAAATCTCCGCTGAATGGAATTTTGGCTTTACCTTTAACATTGGTTGGTAAAGGATAGTAATGCTGCACTTCTTCAAATCCGTAATTAATAACAGGCCAGCCATCCACCCAAGTTATTGGAGCTAAAAAAGTTTCGCGCCCTGTATTGTAATTGTTCTCAATGAAAGGCTCGTGCGGTCTGCAAGCTAAAAACACTGTCCACCAATCACCTTTTTCATTTTGTACAAAATCTGCATGACCTGTGCAAGTAACCGGATTTTTCCTATCTGGCTTAAGATGTCTTTGCGTTAGAATTGGATTTTTTTCATACGGAATGAAAGGGCCAAAAACATTATCGCTTCTAAAAATTACTTGGGAGTGATCTTCGGCTGTTCCGCCTTCTGCAGCGGTTAAAAAATACTTACCATCAACTTTATAAATATGCGGTCCTTCAATCCACACCGGTTTTTTGCTGAGATCAACACCGCCGTTAACAATAATTTTTTCTTCGTTACTAACTTTTAAATTTATGGGATCGAACTCGCGGATTCTAATTGTACGGTGCCCGTTGTAAAGTGGTTTGTTGTCCGGCGCATCGCTGTTAAAAAGCAAATACGTTTTTCCGTCATCATCAAAAAAGAGAGAAGGATCAATTCCGTTTACTTCTGGCAGCCAAACCAGATTTGACCAAGGTCCTTCGGGCTTATCTGCGGTAACAACAAAATTTCCGCCTCCATCAATCAAGGTACATACTACAAAAAATTTCCCATTACTATGTTCAATTGCCGGCGCAAACAATCCTCTTGTTAATCCAACTCCTTCAAGGTTGAGTTGTTCCGGGCGATCGAGTACATGTCCTAACAAATTCCAGTTAACTAAATCTTTGCTATGGAAGACCGGAATACCTGGAAAGTACCCAAAAGTAGAATTGATTAAGTAGTAATCATCTCCTACTTTGCAGATGCTTGGATCTGGATAAAAGCCAGAAAGAATTGGATTGCGAAATACTTTTTCTGACTGAGAAAAGGCAGTTGAAAACAAAACGGAGAACAGCAATAAAAAGATTCTTAGAGAAAACATTTTCTTATTCATCACTACTCTCCGTTTGTGCTAGGAGGCACCTATGCAGCTTTTGTTCTTTAATTTGGCCAACGAACATTTCAATTCCTAATTGTTCTTTAATAAAAAACTTTCCGGAGGTCCCAAATAACTTGGTTTAATTTCGTTTGTCTCTACAACTAATTTCTGAAGCACAACTCCCGGATCTAGAAACCAGAACTTAACAACTTGCTTTCCCGGTTTTTCAATATTGTGTTTTGAAACCTGAATATTAATATTATCAGCTACCCATTTATTCCAAACCGGATCATAATTCAAATCCGCCGGGTTTGGATGATTAGTAAGATTAAATATCTGCGGCTTCTCATCATTTATCGAAACAGCATATCTAATTCCGTTTGGATTATTAAGAAAATTCAAAGTTGGAGAGAAGTAAGCCATTATTTTTATTTCTCCACTACCGAATAGAAAGACATTATATTCGAGCCTCGGTGAACTCTCGCTTAGAGAAGCAATATTTTTTGTAACAGGAAATGCAGAAACCGCCGAGCCTGTTCTTCCAAGGTTTGGTATTACTTTCCAATTAATTTCTGAAGTATTAACTGCTTTGCTATAGTTCTCTGAATTAATAGATGCATAATTATCCGCCTCGATAAATCCTTCAAAATCTTTGAGTATGATTTCATCTGGATTATTAATTGCAATCTGCACAGGAATATATTTATCGTTCGGGCCAATTACTGTAATAGAAGTTTTGCTTTTTCCAATCGGGGCTTTATTCCAATCAATACTGATAAGAATTTTTTCCTGTTTTTCTATCTTGCCCTTAGGTTCAGAAATCTGAACCCAAGAATCTCTTGCAGTAATTCGATAATCAAAAAGTTTTTTCCCTCTGTTAAAAACTTCGATGTAGTAAGATTGCTTGTTAAAGCGATCATACTCTGGAAGTTTAGCAGAGCTTTGTTCATAAGGCCACCACTTATCGGAGCCTTCAACAGCCACTCCAATTTCTCGATTGTTAGGAGATTCGATTTTATATGTAATTGGAATATAGTTTGAATCCGGCTGCTGCCAGTATAAGTAACCAATGTGAGTTTGATTCATCATGTGATTCCATTTGCCACCGGATAATATTTTATTGTGGTAATGAGTTAACTCAGCATCTTTTTTAAACAAGCTCTTAACTTTTTCTGCTAAACTATCTGTAAGCACCCTTCCTTGTTTTGCATAAAGATGGTTTAATGCTGTGTAGTAATACATTTCGTTTAGATTTGCGCATGCGGCTATTGGAAAGAGAACCAACTGGTAGAAAGCATCTTTATAATCTTGAGGCAGTTCATTAAAAATTTTATTTGCTTTCTCACTCAAGTAATTGAAATCACGAACTACGTTTTCTGCTTCTCTGTAATTTGTTATGCTGTAAGTTTCACTTGAAAGAAGTTCGGGTTTTATACGAGCGTTGTATTTTGTGTAAAGAGCTATCAACTCAGCAATTTCGTCTGAATACTTAGATCCAAACTGCTGAACAGCCCAGTTTTTATAGTATTTTGGCAAATCTTCGGCATTTATTTTCTCCGGGTTCCATGCGAAATCCAAAAAGAAGCTTATTGGAAACTCCATTGGTTTGATATCGCCAACATTTACAACCCATATCTGTTTTGCGCCGTATTCATAAGCAAGGTGCATCTGTTCCCACACTCTTTCAATTTGGCTTGTGTTTAACCATTTGTAGTTACGCGGTCCGCCAACATAATCGTAGTGATAATAAACACCAAAACCACCTTTGCGTTGTTCATAATTCAGCTTAGGAAGTTTTCGTAAGTTGCCCCAGTTATCATCGCAGAATAAAATTGTAACATCATCCGGAACGCGCATTCCTTTATCATAATATTCTTGCACTTCTTTGTAGAGCGCCCAAACTTGAGGAACCTCGGCAGCATCTTTTTCGGTTACTTCCTCAATAATCTTGCGCTGGTCTTTAACAATATTTTGCAAAAGAGAAATGTTTGCCTCTTCATTCATTGCTTCATCGCCGTCGCCTCTCATAGCAAGCGTAACTACTTTTTCAAAATCTTTTGTTCGGTGTATTCCTTCTCTCCAAAACTCTTTCAGATTTTCAGCGTTCTTCGAGTAATCCCAGCTTCCCTTTTTATTGCCTGCACGTTCCCATTCTTTCCAAGCTCTCATCATCGGTTCGTGATGCGAAGTACTAACAACAACTCCATACTCATCTGCAAGTTTTGGTGTTAACAGATCATCGGTTGCAAAAGAATCGTTCCACATTGCAGGCCAAAGGAAATTTCCTTTTAAGCGGAGAATCAATTCAAACACATGCTCATAAAATTTGCTGTTGAAGCCGCCGAATTTTTCATCTGACCAGCCCGAAAGCGCCGGCGCTTCATCATTAATAAAAATGCCTCTATACTTTACCTTCGGTTCTCCAAGAGAGTATTTTCCTCTTTCAATAAATATCTCAGAATGTTTTTTCACCGGAACATCTGCCCACCAATACCACGGTGAAACGCCAATCATTTCAGAGAGATGATACATTCCGTAAATCGTTCCACGCTTATCGCTTCCGGCTATTACTAATGCTTGTTTAATATTTGGCGTTGGATTATCTACAATCTCAATCAAAAATGTTTCGTTCTTTCCTTTGATTTCCTCGGCACTAATTTTTTTTGATTCGATTAGTTTATCAATGAGAGAATTCCTGCCAATCGTTCCAACAATAACAATTTCAGATGCATTAACTTCATCGAACAAAACTTTGGGTTTAACGCCGGTAACGCTCTTAATATCGGTCTGAAGATGATTGCTTACTCTTAACACCCCGGGAAAATCTTTTTGACTTAATAACAACGAAGCCGTTTTGCCATTTGTTGATAGCGCAAAACTTCCACTTTTATTTAGCTCTGTCCAGACTAACTTTTGAGCTAATAAATCATTTACTGCCAAAGAAAAAATCACTATTACCGAAATAAACACTTTACCTATTAGTTTCACATTTCACCTGTATTTTTAAAAATCATCAGTTCTAAAAGGAGAGGCCGGCAAGCCTTCCTTGTTAAATAAATTTGCTTCTGCCGGATTATCAGCCCACGCATATCTAACAGCTACGGGAGAAGTTACTTCTTGGCTCCAAACAATAATTTTGCTGCCAACTATTTCTGCTTTAGCCCAAACAAATTTTTTGTCTGCGCCGGCAATAGCAAACTCTTTAAGCTGTCCATTTCCTTTAGCAACTAAACCGCCGCCAATATTTGTAAACGATAAAACCGCTTTGCTACCCTCTATCTTAATTGATTTGAAGATTGGTCCGGATGAAATTATACTTTTGTTATTATATGCAATTTTTTCTGCGGCTAATGCTAAGCGTTTACCAACATCTTTTTTATTCAAAGGATGAATATCATTCCACTCACCAATATCAATTCCTACAGCTAAAGCAGTATTCTTAACAGATAAAGTTTTTAGCTGAGCTTCTCTTAACATTGCCCAATTACTTTCGGTTGGATATGGTTTGGCTTCCATAAAATTTGCTAACTGCATAATTAGAAAAGGAAAATCTCCTACGTTCCATTGATTCCGCCAATCATTTATTAATGCAGGAAGTAGTTTTCTGTACTCAGCCGGATTCCAAGTGTTAGATTCACCTTGATACCAAGCAGCGCCTTTAATAGCAAAGTTGAAAAGCGGTGCAAGCATTGCGTTATGAAGTCCGCCTGCTTTCCAGCGAATAAAAGTTTGACTTCCAAGCGGTTCCATTTTAGTTCCAAGTTTGTAAATCCACTCGCCTTTAAGATCAATTTTTTCATCGCCTGCCTCAATTTCGTAATCTTTACCTAACACAAAACCGCCTCTGCCAGAACTGTTTACAACACGAACTACGATTGTATTTTCACCTTCCTTTAAAACATTTGCAGGTATTTCATATCGCCTTGGCGGATATTGATAAGTAACGTTTCCAACAAAAATTCCATTAACAAAAGTCGAATCTGCATCAACTATACAACCGAGATTAAGTTTTGCTTCTTTTTGCGCCATTGATTTGGTAACAAGAAAGTTTTTTCTAAACCAAAAAGCTCCGTTTACAGCGCCAAGTTTTGTATTTGCCCAGTACCCGGGGATTTTCATCGTGTCCCAATCGCCCGTGTTCAATTTTTCACTAATCCATTTAACTGTATTTCCTTTATACCCTTCATCTTTTTGATTAAGCAAACTGTACCATGCGTTAATCCTTTTGCTGTCGCTTTCTTCAATCTCTTTAATAAGGTTATCGTCTTTAAATTTTTGAGCCTCGTCATAGTAACGAGGAAATTCTTTTAGCGCTTCTTGGCTAAGCCACGCTTGTGCGGGCGAGCCGCCAAGACTTGTACTTATAATACCAATTGGTACTTTATGTTTGGAATAGATTTCCTTTGCAAAAAAATATGCAGCGGCAGAAAAATCGAGAACGTTAATTGGGTCGGCAGATTTCCAACTTCCGGTTTCAAAATCTTTTTGAGGTGTTTTAAAATTATATTTTTGAGGAACTGTAAATTGTCTTATGTAATCATTTTGGGAGTTAGCAATTTCTTCTTGATATAGCGGGCTGACACGCCGCATCGGCAATTCCATATTTGATTGACCAGAGCAAACCCAAACATCGCCAATAAGAATATTATTTATTACTATTGAATTGCTTGCATCAATCTCCATTCTAAATGGTCCACCCGCTTTTTGTTTAGGAAGATTAATTAGCCAAGCGCCGTTCGAATCGGCATTAGTGTAATAATTCTTACCAAGAAATTTAACCGTAACATTTTCTTTTGGCGAAGCCCATCCCCAAATTTTAAGTTTTACTTCTCTTTGTAAAACCATTCCATCGCTAATAAGTTTTGGCAGTTTTATTTGCGGATAAACCAATGAAGCAGCAAGTAATATTATTGCTATTAATAGTTTTTTCGAAGAAGCCATTCGATTCATTTTTCCTCTTACAATTTTAATTTCCTTAAGTCACATTACACAGAAATGTAAATTATTGTCATTCTGAATCTGCTAAAGCGGATTCGGAATGACACCTTGCGTAAGGTGAGTTACTTAACATGCCAAACTCTAAAATTGCCGCTCAACTGAAGCATTGCCATCATATATAAAATTCCATCGTAGTATCTGTATCTGCCGGTTGGTAGTTCAACATCCCAAATTTCTTGTACAAATTCTTTTCTGTTATCATTAGTTGAAGCTAAAGCAGCAACAGCATTCATCGAAATAATACCGGCGCTGTGATCATCAACTAATTGTTTTCCATCCAATGTATAAACTTGACCGAATTTTTTTACACCAATCGAGTGAAAGAAATTGAGGAGACGGTTTGACTGCATTACCGCCCATTTATCTTTTGCGAACCAAGTGTAGTCTAATGCAACATTCATAGCAACGCGCCAAGCATCGTACTGAAAATTATGTTGTGTTCCATTTCCAAACCTAAATGGCGTTCCATCGAAAAGGGAATAATCTGGAGCTAATCCTGTAACCGGATGAACAGCACGTTTCAAGAATGCTCTGCTTGTATCTGCAACATCCCGCCAAAACTGATTTTCTTTATCTGCCCATCTTGCCCATAGTTGGTAGTAATGAGGAACATGATAAGACGGATCGGTAAAATCATCTGCTTCGCCGCTCGGCACAAAAACAACTTGTTTAGCTTTCTTGTTAAACATATTTGTTACTTCGCCGCGCACATTTGATGATTCAATTTTGTTTAACATCGCATCAAGAATATGCTGAGCTTCTTTTTTGTAATTATATATGCCCTCGCCGTCTCCCCATCTAGCAGATGCAAAGAAGAGCGATGTTACAAACCATACTTCTCCATCCGAGGCAGAGTTAGAGTCTATTTTACTTCCGTCAGTTCTACAGTGCCATGCAAAATAGCCTTCTCTCTTTTTTGTTTGATGCTGCATATAAGTTTTTGCCCACTTCCATAATCTGTCAAACTCATTCTTCTTATTCATCTGAACAGAAATCATCATTCCGTAGGACATACCTTCTGTACGTACATCGTTATTATTTATATCTGTTATATAAGCCATGTCAGGTTCAACGGAATAGTAAATCCGCTCTGTTTCATCGTTACCGTAGAAGAACTGCTGAAATGCTTTACCAATCTTGTCGTTTATTTCGGAATCCTTTTTGTTAAGAAGTTTCTTAAAAAGGTTAGGATATTTTCCAGTGTAGAAAGCTCCTTTTTTTCTGCTTTCTTTAGAAGGCTCTCCGGCAAAAATTAATCTTGTACAGAAAAATGATAACAAAAACATGAGCAGTAGAATGAGAATTTTGTTTTCGCGAGACATGTAAACCTCTAATTAATTTTTATTTATTGTACTAATATCATTTTCTTTGTTATTGCGGCAGTTGGTGTTGCTAATCTGTATAAGTAAACGCCGGAGGAGAACGAAGAACTAAGAGCGCCCGCCTTTTCTTTCGCCAGTCGAGGCATGAAGAGTGTAGAGTGAGTTCCAGCCGGCATGTATTCATCAACTAACGTTGCCACTTCTCTTCCTAATACATCGTAAACTTTAAGAGTTACGCGGCTTGCTACAGGTACTATGTAGCTTATAACTGTGCTCGGATTAAACGGATTTGGATAGTTTTGTTTTAGTTCAAAAGAGTTTGGCAATTGTTCATTTTTAACGGACACAATTTTAGAACCGGTTACAAAGCTAGCAACAGCGGTAAATTCTCCATCGGCTTTATTATTTTTTGCGCTAACACGCCAGTAATATGTTGATCCGCTTTCAAGAGTTTTGCATTGGAAAACAGTATCGGCAACAACTGTATCTACAACCATAGTTGTAAGAAGTCTATTATCTGAAATTTGTAAGCGATACGCCGTTGCCGATTGCGAAGCCCTCCATTTCACTATTGGATTACGAACTTCATCTCTCGTTCCTACAGGATAAAGCAAAGCCGGTCTAAAAGGTGCAAGCAGATAATTTCTTAGCCATTGAAGCGAAGGCCTCTCAGCATTTCTATCTGTAAGTAAATGTGCATCGGCTCTCCATGTCTGACCAAAGACATAACCCCAAAGTGTAATACCAACAACGCCTGGATGTTCATACAATACAGGAAAAATAGTTCTGTATTTTTGCAAATGAATTGCATCGTCCGCACTGCTAAGATCGAACTCTGTTATATAAATTGGAATTCCTGTTGCGGCAAGTTTATCTAAATTGCCGCTTAATGTAGCGGGCGATGGTCCGTCAACTTCAAAACCATGCGCTTGTATTCCAATACCGTCAATCAATCCTTTTGCTTTAAGCACATTTACAATACTTATAAGATTGTTTGTTTTAGTTGCGCTGTTAATAATATTATAATCATTCAGAATTAGCTTTGTGCTTGCAGGCCAATACTTTCTTGTTAATTCGAAAGCTTTTGCAACCCAATCCCAACCTGTAGAACCCGCGCCGCCAAGAGCTTTAATTAAATTTGCTCCGGTGCCTGTAAATGCATGAAGCGGTTCATTAACTACATCAACCATTGCTGTTTTAGGATATCTTTCGCCGCAAATTTTAATCCAAGCTTCTATTCTTTGATAGAGCGTGGCAGAATCTAATGTTGCTACAAACGATGGGTACTGCTGCCCCCAAACCAACGTATGATGCTTAAATGGGATGTTATTATTCAAAGCAAAATTGTAGATGAGGTCTAATGCAGTCCAATTATAGCTGCCCGGAGTTCCTTCTACGCTTCCCCATTTACTTGCATTTTCCGGCGTAACTTGGTTCCAATACTTGGTAAAATCTGAACGAATGTTGTAAGCATTGCCAATAATGTTGCCAACAAACTTGCTCTTTGCGCTTGCAAGAGGCTGAGCCGGTAAATTATTAATTGACACGAAAACGAGTAACGTAATTAACATAACAAGCTTTATAATAATATTGCAGGAACTAACACTTTGTCTTTCTCTTTTTTTGTTCATTTCAAACTCACTTACTTTTGTAGTTATACGTTACTTTATAATCATTAGTTTTTTAGCTTCCGAGAATTCCACTGATTGCATCTTGTATAAATATACTCCGCTTGCTAAACCGCTTCCATCAAAAGTTGCATTATAATTGCCCGGCTGTCTATTCCCTTCAAACAAAGTTGATACTTCTTGCCCAAGCAGATTATAAACTTTAAGTGATACATGGGCACTCTTAGAAACTGAATATTTAATTCGCGTTGTTGGATTAAAAGGATTAGGGTAGTTTTGCTCTAACTTAAACCGAGCAGGAATATTAACTGCTTCCTTAACATTAGTTGGGTTGTTTATATAATCTCTCAACCATTTAAGAGCGGGGCGCTCAATTCCATTTGAACCGTCATCAACTATCAAAAAAGTTGTTGGGTGAGCAGACCAAACATCGCTGCTAATGTAGCCCCAAAGAGTAATCCCTTTTACAGCTGGGTGAGACCAGAAAATAGGGAAATATAATTTGTATGAAGCAAGCTGATTTGCATCATCCTTTTCATCAATATCGAACTCTGTTATATAAATTGGTATTCCTGTTGCGGCAAGTTTGTCTAAATTCGATTTAATCGTATTTACATTCCATACATATATGTTGCTTGATGCGTCAATGTGGCTTCTAAATTCAAAGTAATGTCCTTGTATTCCAATTCCATCTATAAGATTTCTGTCCTTTAATAAGTTGATGATATTGATATAGTTATTTGTAACCGTGTTACTATGAAGAACATTATACTCATTTAAGATAAGCTTGCAGCCTTGCGGCATGTATTTTCTAGCAAGCTCAAAAGAGGTAATTACCCAATCCCAGCCGGTTTTGCCGTTTCCGCCAAGACCTTTTGCGTAAGAAGGAACTGCGTGGAAAGGTTCGTTTACAACATCTGCCATAACTGTAAGCGGATATCGTTCGCCAAATGACTTAATCCAATGTTCTACAGAAGCTCTTTGAGATGCAGAATCGAGCGAGGCTACCCAACCAGGAGCTTGCTGCCCCCAAACAAAAGTATGCTGCTTAAACTGTAAGTTTCTGTTTCTTGCATAATTATAAATCTTATCTAAGTTGCCCCAATTGTAAGTATCTTTTGAAGGAGAAACAACTCCCCACTTTCCTTCGTTGCCCGGAGTTATCTGGTTCCAATATTGATCAAAATATCTCCAAAGAAAATGACTTGAGCCTGCGCCAAGAAACTTAGACTGCCCGCTTGCAAGCGGCTGTGCAGTTAAACTTCTGGTTGTGAGTATCGTTACAATCAAAAGAACGAATAGTATGCTGAAAGTAAACAGCTTCTCATAAAGTATTGTTTTCATATTCTTCACAAATTTAGTTTTATTAAGTTGTGATACGCAGAGCGGTTTAATATTGCAAATTACTCACAAGCCACGCTCACGCTCTCTCATTACTTCTGAAAAAAGAGAGAGAATTTAAGCGGGAATTAAACTGTTATAAATACTGTATTCCCGATTTGCAAAATATCATTGGCTAAGTCCGCCATACAACTTTATGTAGATAGACATCTCGAAAGTTAAATGGGCGGTATTAAGTCTCTCTTGCGTTCCGTTATTTAGTTGTTCTTTTTTCTAATTACAATTTTCGATTCGATAAGTCCATTAGATTTTGCCGTAATGTTAATCGGCGTTTTATCATTGGGAATTGAACGAACAATCGCTAACATCATTCCGCTAAAGGCTTCTCTTTCGTTTGAAGGGAAAGGAACAAAGTTAGTTGGGTCGCCATTATCTGTAGCAGCTAACTCGCCGCCGCCGGTAACAATAATTTTTATTTTGTTTTCAGCAGTTGGAACTGTTAAACCATTTTTATCTTTTACTTCAATGGTAATAAAAGCTAAATCTTTTCCATTATCATAAATAGCGTTTCTGTCGGGCAACATTTCTAACGTTTCCGCTTCTCCGGTTGTTCTAACAGAATTTTCAGACCACTTCTTTCCGTTCTTGTAAGCAATAACTTTCAATTCGCCCGGCTCATACTTAACATCATCCCAGCGTAAGCGGTATTCATACTGAGCTTTCATTTTCTTACCAAGAGAGTTGCCGTTAAGAAATAATTCTGCTTCATTGCCCGAAGTAAAAACATGAACCGGAGTAATTTCGCCCAAACGATTTTGCCAGTTCCAATGCGGAATAATGTGCGCCATTGGTAATTCCGTTCTCCATCTTGATTGATAAAGATAAAATCTATCTTTTTTGAATCCAGCTAAATCAATAATTCCGGTGTAAGAGCTACGCGCATCGTAATAAGGCGTTGGTTCGCCAATGTAGTCGAAACCATTCCACACAAACTCTCCGGCAACAAAAGGATGTTTATCAAGCGAAGCAAAAACTTTATCTGCCGATGAGCCAAAATCTACCGCATACAACTCATACGAACTAACGTGATGAATTTTGGAATCTCCGCCTTTATTCTCGCGTATTGTAGAAGAATTTTCTTTAGTTACAGGAAAAAGATAAACACCGCGGCTGCTTGCTGCCGATGCGGTCTCAGCGCTATAAATCACTTTATCCGGAAACTTTGTAAAAAAAGCTGAGTACTGCGGCGCTGTACGAATCCTTTCTGTGCCTTCAAACTCCGGGCTTTGTCTAATTCCTTCGCCTTGATAGTTAAGCCCAATTACATCCATCACTTCCGGAAAAGGCATATCAGGCTTAGCCCAATTCATTGCGCTTGTTGTTGGCCGGGTTGTGTCTTCTTCCTTAATAATCTCATGAAGTTGTTTTGCAATTGCAGCGCCTTTACTGTCAGTATATTGTTCGCCTACTTCGTTGCCGTAACTCCACATTACAACAGAAGGATTATTACGATCTCGGCGGATCATTGCCCGCAAATCCTGTTCATACCAATCCGGAAATATTAAATGAAAATCGTACGGAGTTTTTTTGAGAATCCACGAATCGAAAACTTCATCAACAACTAAGAAGCCCATCTTGTCTGTTAATTCAAGCAGTTCTGGCGCGGGAGGATTATGTGCCATGCGGATTGCATTGCATCCCATTTCTTGTAAGATTTCAAGCTGGCGCTCAGCAGCGCGTGTATTAAAAGCTGCGCCAAGTGCGCCTAAATCGTGATGTTGATTTACACCTTTAAACTTTATTAACTCGTCATTAACATACAATCCGTTTTTAGGGTCAAAACCAAGTGAACGAATTCCAAACTTAGTTTCATATTCATCTATCTTTTTACTTTTCTGCCAAAGTGTTGTAACTGCAGCATACAAATTTGGTGTTTGAGTTGGGTGCGGTCCCCAAAGTTTTGGGTTTTTCAGTCTAACTAAACTTTCAACTTTTTTGCTTTCGCCCGGCGCAATTAAAATATCAATTGGCTCGAACGAAGCAGCAGCCTTTCCTCTTTTTTTGCCATTCTCATCGAGAGCAAAAATTTGTGTATCAGTTTTAATATCTGCATCGTATTTAGAATCATTATCAATTGTAACTTCGTATTTAATTAACGCATTTTCTTTAGATACTTCAGGCGTGGTAATAAATGTGCCCAAATGCGCTACATTAATTTTATTAGTTTTTGTTAACCAAACATTACGGTATATGCCGCCGCCGGGATACCAACGCGATGAATTGTTCGGGTTATCCAAACGGATTGCAAGCTGGTTTACTTCGCCCGGTAAAATGTAAGAAGTAAGATCTAAACGCCAAGATGAATAACCATAAGGCCAGCCGCCAACAAGATTTCCATTTAACCAAACAATAGCATAAGACATAGCTCCATCAACGTCAAGAAAAATTGATTTGTCTTTGTCATCATCTGTAAAAGTAATTTTCTTTCTGTACCAAGCTACACCGTGGCTGGGCAGGCGTCCCATTCCGCCTCCAACTTTTGGATTCACACCTTCATAAAATGGACCTTTAATTGCCCAATCGTGCGGAAGATTTACAACTTCCCATTCTTTATCATCAAATTTTTTTTGAACAAAAGAAAAATCTTTACCTGGATTTCCATCTGGGCGTGTATGCTGTTTTGAAATATCTTTTATAAAATCATTTCCGCTTGGTAAAATCCAAGGTTTAAGAACTGCATTATGTGTTTTAGTATTTTCAGCTTCGGTTGGTTTTGTATCGGCTGGAACGCCATCGTAAAAATTATTTATTTCCGGGCGCACGTCGTAGATCAAATCATCTGTCTTTGTATTAGAATCATATTTATAGAAGAACCATTTTTCATTTAAGGAAATTCGCTCTCGTGAAAGAGTATTTTTCACTTTAATTGTTTGTGCGGTTATATGTGCACAAGAGAATGCAATAAGCAATACCGGCAGGATAAATATTTTTCTACTTAAGCAATTATATCCATTTTGTGTTTTCATCGGAACCTTAAAATTTTCATTGAATCGCATTAACTAACGCAGCAATACGAATTTCTTAGTATCTTTGAAATTTCCACACTCCAAACTGTAGAAATAAACACCGCTTACAAGTTGGTAATTGCTTGTTACAAACTCATAATTATACTTGCCTGCACCTTTGAACTCATTTACTAACTCAGCAACAACACTTCCTAAAACATCAAATACTCTTAAAGTTACCAGTCCGGACTCTGGCAAATGATAACTAATTACCGTGCTTGGATTAAAAGGATTTGGATAGTTCTGCTCAAGCTTATACTTAACAGGAATTCCAAACTCTGTTTGCACATCTGCGGTTTTAAGCACTAAACTTTTTATAGAGGCATCCAAATCTGTAAAAGCTTTTTTCAAAGCATCTGCCGCAGAAACACCTGTGTTATAATTAAAACCTTTTACAGCTTTAGAAGATGATAATGCTGTTGTATATGATGTCCACGAAGCGGTAGTGTAATCATTTTCTTTAAGAGTGTTTGTAAAGTTCAATAACGAATCTAATTTGTTGTAATAAATGCCAACATCCACAACAGCATAAAACGCCGGCTTGCATTGGTTTCTAGTATCCCATAAAGAAGAAGATTGATTAGTAACAAATGTGTACTGATCATTCAACCCATCTTTCGAGACACTAATTACTTTGCCTCTTTTGGAAAAATAGCTTCTTTCTACAAAGCATTTAAAGAGTTGGGCATATTGGTTTGCCTGCGATGCCAAAACGCTTGCTGGTGGATTATTCGTTCCGCTTCCAGTAGAAACATCAAGCTCAGTTACAGCCATCTCATTACAAACAGAAAAAAACTTATTGTAAGACGCAATCCATTGTGCTGCCGAAGGTGAGTTCATCTGATCATGGTCTTGCATGCCGATTCCATCTAAGAATCCAGCATCAAAAATTGGCTTGCATATTCTCACAATCCCATCAGCTTTAGATGGAACGTGAGTGTTATAATCGTTGTAATAAAGTTTTATTTGTGGTTCACCATATTGCAAAGTGTACTTTCTTGTTAATTCAAAAGCTTTCATCAAATATGAGTTATCACCAAAAGTAATGTACCATTCGCTGTCGGTTGTTCTATCGTTTCCGCTATCGTTAACAGCTTCATTTACTACATCAAAAGCAGAAAGTAACCCGGGCCAAGATTCGTGCAAAATTCTTATAACTTCTTTAATATAATTTCCCATCCGTTCAGTCATTTTTTCTTTTGTAAGACGCGCACCAGTTGATGAGTAACCCGTTCTGAAAAAAGCTGTGCCTGGAGTTTGACTATGCCAAACTAAAGTATGTCCTCGAAAAGTAAAACCTTGTCTCTTTGCCCAGTTGAGCTGAGCAATTAAGTTTCCATTAAATCTAATTATTGGGTTTACATTAATCGAATCTTTTAGAGCTTGAGTTGCAGCGGTGTTATAAGCAGCGGCACTGCCGGATAAATCCACAGTGTATTGCGGCTTCATATTGTTGCCGGGCGACATTGAATTCATGTGATACTTAATTAAATTGCCGCCTGTTGAACTAACAACAGCGCTTTGCCCCGGCACAACTGGATCTGTAGCAAAACCAATATGCGGATAAGAAAGCAGGCAGCCTATGTAAAAATCATTTTTGAAAACATCCTTCAATGCCGGAACATTAGTTTCTATTGCCTGTCCGTTTAGTAACCTTGCAGAACTTAAAATGAGAGATGCAACAAGAAAACATTTTATAAAATAGTTTTTCATAGCCGATCAAATATGAATAGAGCATCAGTTATTTAAAAAAAGCCTGCCAGGTAAAACTTGACAGGCTGTAATTACTTAAAAGAACAGAAGTATTAAAACAGTTACACTCCGACTAAAGAAGTGTAACTGCAAATAGCATTACTTCAATAGGATAAGCTTCTTAACGCTGTTAAACTCTCCTGTTTTAATTGAATAGAAGTAAACACCAGAAGAAATGTTAGCAGCATTAAAATCAACTTTATGATAGCCTGCGTTTAACTCTTTATTAACTAATTCTGCAACAACACTGCCCAATACATCATAAACAACCAACTTAACTTGCCCTGCTTTTGGTAGAGCGAATTCAATTGTAGTAGTTGGGTTGAATGGATTTGGATAGTTTTGGTTCAATTGATATTCTGTTGGTAGAGATGAGATATTATCTTCCACAGAAACCGGTGTAGGAATAGTAATTGGACTGCCAATATCAACTTTAACATCGTGAATCTTCATTGCAGTTGTGCTGCTGCTGTTTAATCCAAAAACTATCGAATTAAATCTTGTGGTTGCTCGCGGGTTATTTTTATCAACAGCTCGTTCTGCCCAATAATATCTCTTATCTCTGCTTGTTAAGAAATGTCTAATTTCTGCTGTTCCATCTGCAAGCGGTTGAACTGATATTGCGAAATCATAAACACCGGCTCTCGAAACTGCAGTTTGTGGGGTTGAAAGTGCAGTTCCTACCGGATAATCTGTGGCGCCGTAATTATAAATTGGAATACCATTAATTATTCCGCCGAAAGAACCTGTTGTTCCACCAGGCCAAGACCAAGCGTGCTTACTATTAGATTGAGCAAAGAATAAGTAGCCAGAGTGATTTGTTTCTGAGCCTAACCAGTTATAAAAAAGTGTGGTTTCAACTTTTCCAGCATCACTGTTAAAAAGTCCATAACGTAATCCCCAGTTATCAAATCCACCGCCAACTAATTCAAACTTGCCGGTAACTAAAAGAGCTTTAGCCGTTGAAGGCGTAACTGTAGTTGCAAATTGCCCTCTTACAACTGCAAAGTCTGTTGCCGGTGCAGCTTTTCCAGATATTGTAACATCACCAACAACATCGCCAGGAGTCATTACCCAGCCAGCGTTACCTCTTCTTTGTCCTAAAATGCCCCAAGTATCAACATAGAAAGACTGCCAAGGTGCTTCTGGAACAACGATTGGATTACCCATATCAACTTGCACATCATTAATATTTACTTGTTTACAAGTTTCATCTAAATCATTTGCAACGCCAAAAAGTATTCCGTTAAATTTTGTGCTAACAGGATTTGGGTCAATATACGATCCGCCAAACCAGTAATCTGTTGGCTTACCTGCAGCTGCTTTCTTTACAAAGTACCATCTTATTTCGTTGGAACCATTTGCTAATGGTTGAACAGAAATAGCCCAATCATACACACCAGCAGTTGCAACTGCGCGAGCTGGAGCTTGTAAGACAGTAGTTACAGGTCCGCCATTATTGCTCCATGTACTGTTCCAGTTTCCATCTCTAATAGTCCATAAACTTCCGCTTCCGCCGGCGCCATTAGCCAATTCACCTACGCCGGATCTTGGAGTAAACTGATAACCAAAATGTCTTGTGCCAGTCCAATTTGCTGTAGTTTTATTTTGATCATTAAGTTTTGCGCTGTCTTGGAAAGTTAAAGCGTAACGTAACCATGTGTAAGCATTATTTGCTCCGCCGCCAACATATTCAAAAGTACCTTTTACAATTAATGCTTTTTGTACAGTTGGAGTGTGTGTTTCTGCGAAGCCGCCCTTTATAGTTGCCCAGCCTGAAGGTCTTTTATCAGCGCCCATGCTTGCATTACCAATTATATAATCTGCTGTATTTAATATAGGCCAGTTTCTTCCTTGCGGAGTGTTTCCCCAAGCATCTACATAGTAAGCCTGCCATGGTGCTTCCGGAACAGTTAGCACATTACCCATAGAAACTTTTACATCAAGCAAACTCATCTCTCTAATCGTTGATGTTTCTGCTCCGTTTCCTCCGTTTAACGCAAAGCAAACACCGTTAAAAGAGGTTGTTATTCTTTCGTCATCAATTACCGTTCCGCCGTACCAATACTTGTTATCTTCTTTAATAAGGAAAAACTTAATTTCATTTTTGCCATCCGCTGTAGGTCTTACAGACATAGCAAAATTATAAGTACCCGCATCCATTACAGAGCGAACAGGTCTGTTATTAATTACACCTAAAGATTTGTGTGAATTACCAAATGTGCTAATCCAAGAGCCGCCTCTAATAACACCTTGTGTTCCATTACCGTTTGACCAGCTAACCTGTTCGTTAGAACCGCTGCGTGGTACAAACATATATCCAAATGCATCTGCTTCTTTGCCGGTCCAAAATGCAGTTGGCTTAGTTGTATCTCTTAATACACCTGCAGAATCATGTCTAAAAACACCAAAGCGTAATCCGCTCCAAGTTGAAGGGCCAGCGCCTACAAACTTAATTTTGCCGGTAATTGTAAGAGCTTTTGTTACAGTTGGAGTAATAGGCTCTAAAAATTGACCGCGTACTGCCGACCATGTTCCGTTAGGAGCTTTTGTGCCTTTAACACCTGCATTACCAATTACATCTCCAGGAACAAAATCCCATCCGCCGGTTCTAGTGGCTGCTTTGTTGCCAACAAAACCCCAATCCGGAATATAATAATCTACCCAAGGAGCTTCTGGAATCGTGATGGCTGCTCCAAGCCCGGCTCTCACTCCAATTAAACTCATTCCTCTAATTGTAGAAGTTTCAGCACCATTTCCGCCGTTTAATCCAAAACAAACGCCGTTAAAAGAAGCTGTTATTTTTTCATCATCAAAGAAAGTACCGCCAATCCAATAACTTTTATCCTCTTTCATTAAGAAATATTTCAATTCGTTTTTTCCATCTGAGGTAGGTCTTACAGAAATTGCAAAATCATATGTGCCTGCAGACAAAACTGCTCTAGATGGTTTTGGAGTAATAACTCCAAGCGATCTGTGAGCACTACCAAAAGTACTTAACCAAGTTCCGCCTCTAATTACGCCTTGTGTTCCATTTCCACCCGATGCCCAACTAACAAGATTGTTAGTTCCGCTATGAGGCGCAAACATATAGCCAAAACTTGAGCCTTCCGAACCACTCCAAACCGCAGTAGAAGTACCTGCGTTTTGTAAGGCGCCTGGATTATCGTGCCTAAATAGACCAAATCTTAATCCGCTCCAAGTAGATGGTCCTGCTCCAGTAAACTGAATTTTGCCGGTTATTACAATTGCTTGTTCTGCAGTAGGGGTAATGGCATCAAATGCGCCACGAATTACAGACCATGTTCCGTTGGGTGACTGGTTTCCTGCAACACCTGCATTACCACCTGTTCCCGGCACAAAACTCCAGCCGCCTGTTCTTGTAGGTCCATTTGCTCCTAAAAATCCCCACTGAGTTATTGCAGTTTGCGCATTTATAATTGCACCACTAATTAAGATAATCGCAAACACAAGTACTCTGGAAGTGTATGCTAACTTTTTCATGTTCCTCCTTAACTTGATTTATTTTACAACGATTTATTTAGATTAATTAAAAAGTTTTTATAAAAAAGTTCTGGCATCAACCAGAACTCAAGAAGCATTTTACTTCATAAGAACAAGTTTTTTGGAAATCGAAACATTTTCTGCTTGGAGCTTATACACATAAACACCGCTTGCTAAGTTATAACCGTTAAAATCAGCTTTATAATTTCCAACTTGCTGCATACCGTCAAACAAAGTAGCAACTAACTGTCCCAACATGTTGTAGACTTTAAGCGAAACATGACCATATTTAGGAACTGAATAGCTAATCTGAGTTGAAGGATTAAACGGGTTAGGATAATTTTGACTTAGTGAGTATGTAGTAGGAATTTGCCCAGCAACTTCTTTTACATCAGTTAAACCTTTTGTTAGTTTATTTTCTATCGTTGCATATTCTGCAGCAGATTGCGCTCTCCACCTTGTATAGTCTGCGGGCCACCAGTGATATAAATCGCCCAATGGAAAACCTCCCATACCGCCTGTTTTTAAAGTTGGGTTAGTATAAGCTAGGTTTTCTTCTACAGGCCAAAGACCCGCCATGCTGTTTTCTTTAACTTTCCAGGACCAATCAACATCTGTATTATCATCCCATTTTCTGTTCATAAAAGATTTTAATGAATCCAAATTTGTTGGAGGTTTTATAAACCCAGGGACCTGATTATCATACAAAAATTCTTTATTCATTAATGGGAAAACTTTCTTTCCAGTGGCAACATTAACAGTATCAAAGAAGCGGAGAGTTCCTCTGCTCAACATTGGCTGAGGAATAGGGATTTGATCGTTTTCTCTATTTCTTCTTTTTAATTGAGAATATGGAGAGTTAGCCATCCAGTCAATTAACCAAGGTTCGAGAGCATAGCTGTTGTAACCGAAATAGACTTTTCTATCGGCTTCAGTAAAAGGAGGAACAAAACCAAAATTCTTAATACTGTCTATTCTAATAGTTCCACCGTTTTGATCGCCTGCACCTCTTGTTGCAGGAATATCGCCAAACATAAAGGTGTTAAGGAATAGAGAATTTGTTACATACATGGTTCTCCACCAGCCCGATTGCAGCGTAAACATAACTACGTTTAAGAATGTACAGTGATTAAACCTAACATCATCGCCATACTCACCGCCTTCTTGCATATATACATAGCCAATGTTGGCGAACGTGCAGTTTTCAAAGAATACAGAATTAATTTTCCAACCTGTGCTGCTGTAAGGAAACGAAACGGCTCTTCCATAATATCTAAAGTGCTTATCAACATTATTTCTGAAATAGGTGTTTTTAATTGATATATCAACAGATTGCGTTTTAACAGTAATTGAGCCCGCGCCTTGAGCAGCGCTTCCATATTCAATTAAACAGCCTTCAAACGAAACAGACTTTTTAACGCCAGGTGCATCTTCTAAAGAGATTACAGTACCAACCTGATCTCCAAGAACATTGGCAAACATGAACCATATATTCTTGCAATGTAAATCTCCGTATGCAGCAATCATATAATCTCTATTTACGCCTTCGGCGGCAGTCCAAAGAATTTGCGGCAAGCCGGTTTGTTGTGTAGTGCCTGGGTTTGGAGCCGTAAGAGTTAATTTTTGCCCGGCAGGAACTTCGATTGTTCCAGTTGAAACGTAGTAGCCGTATGGTTCTAATTCGAAAATAGTATTTGAAAGAACCTTAGCGTCTTTGGCTGCTTGAATAGCTTTATTTAGATTGCCACCCGTACCGCCAAAAGCATCGCTTGGTACTTTAACTACCGACTGTCCGAACGACAAGACAGGTAAAAGAAGAGCAACAACAAAAAATGTGGTTATAACTTTCTTCATTTTGGAGCCTCCTTATTAATGATTAAACTTGTTCATAAATGAAAGGGAACAAAGAGATTACTTTGTTCCCATACTATAAATTTTTATTGCATGTTTAGATTAAATCTTACGCCTAAGTTTGCAGTTAGCCCATAATTCTTCTGGTTTGTAAATCCGTTAATAGTTGTCTGCCGCGAAATATTTTGTCTATTGTTCAAATTGTTTACATCTAGAAATACCTGAAGATCGTACCATGGCAGTTTTTGTCTAAGCGCAATGTCTATTCTAAAATAATCGTCTGTAAAGCCATCAGCTTCTGGCCAAGCGCCTACATAAGAAACCGAGTTGCCCTGGAAAACAAAAGAAACCTTTGCCGAGAATCCTTCGTAATCATAACCGAGATAAATGTTAGCAATATCATTAGGCTGAAAGATCAATCTGCCTGCTCTTGAGCTGTCAATTTGAATGTATGTTGGTCTAACTCTTGTACCGCCTACTCTTTCTTTTGTCCAAGGATATCTGGTTTGAGAATTAATGTAAGTGTAGTTTATTCCTAACAACAAGCCGTCAAGCGGAAATGGTAAGTACCAGAATCTTGTTTGGAAGTCAAACTCAAGTCCTCTTATGTACGCTTTGAATGGACTGTTAATGAACGTAGCCAATGTAGCTCCATCAATTGGAGGCGAACCTAAAGCATCGAAAGATTTTACAGAGTCTCTTCCAGGTAAAGTAAATTTGGCAGAACGCAGCCTGTAAGAAGTTGCATAGGTAAAGTTCTTAATTTCTTTATAGAAACCGCCAATGGTAAGTAAGCCCAACTCGTTGCCGTAAAAAGTTAACATTAGGTCGTGGTTATATGCTTGTGCAGGCTTTAAGTTTGGATTGCCAGAACGAACAAAGTTACTTCCATTTGCAATTGTAAAATGAGGCGTCAGCTGATGAAAATCTGGTCTGGCTAATGTTTGTGTAAATGAATATCTAAGATCTGCCCATTCAACCGGTGAGAACTTGAACTGAACCATAGGCAGCAGAAAATGGTTAGAAGGATGAACGGTAATTTCTTTAACATTTGCTTTTTGTTTTGTTGCATCTCTTGCATCAAGCAAAATATAAGCATGGAAAGCAGATTCAACATTTTCCCAGCGTACACCGCCTACCGCTGTAAAGATGCCGCCTAAGTTTACTTGCGACATTAAATAGCCAGCACTGTATTTTTCAACATAATCATAATCGTTAGGCAGCTTCTGGTACTCAGTCAAAAACCAACCGCCGGGAACTACTGCAGAAGCATTAGCAGCATTAAAATCTGGATTGCCGCTTACAAAGTTTACCATACCGTATAAGTTGGTTAAGTTTGGAGCCCAGAACACTCTTCCAAATTTATCGTCAAGAAATGGGTCTAATAATTTGTTATCTGAAGTTGTAAAATTGCTGGCATAAAATCTACCTACGGCAACATCTCTTCTAAAGCCGTATTGAGAAATAAGCCCATCCATAATCATTCTGTTAATATCTTTTGTACCTGCACTTGCGCCTGCAGCTCTTGGATCAAAGTAAGGAGTAGTTTGATCGTTAGTATGTTTGCCGGAAACATACTCGCCGCCAAATTTGAAGAATCCATTTAGAACATTGCCAGCAGAAAATGGAATTGTGAAATCGGCTTTAAATAAATTCTTTTTTTCTTGATATGTAGAACTAAACAAGTTTACACTTGTTAAGTAAGATAAATCTGCGCCATTGTATTTTACGTTTCTAATTAATTCTTCCGGAGAAGTGTTAACAGGAACAGCGCCAGTTGCTACACCGCCGGTTTGTTGAAAAAGAAAATATGGAGACCATGGCAAATCGTTTTTGGAGTAAATACCAGCAGCTTTTAATTGAACTTTCATAAAGCCGAAATCATTTTCAAACTCGAGTGAATGAACACCAGAAGAAATTGTGTTTATTCCAGATCTGTTTGTAAAATTTATTTGGTTGTTCTTAAAATCTAATCCTTGGTTATAATCAACGTAATCCGAGTTAAGTTCGCTAAACATATTTATTGAACGAATTATGCCGGTAGAAAATTTATAATCTGCAATAAGGTTTCCACCATAACGCTTTCTTACTTCTCTGTGCCTGTTTAATGTAATTCCCGTTACTTGAACTGGATTAAAAGGTTCGTTCGGGTTATCGCTTGCAACTGTATAGTTAGCATTCATATTATCAGAATCACGGTCATACTTTTCCATATTTCCTAAAACATAAATTCCAACAGCGTCATCAAAAAACCTTGTGCTTACACTTGCAACACCACGGTAGTTACCGTAATTACTTGTTTTTGCAGTAAAGCCAGATTGCCACATTACGTCAGTTCTAAGTCCAGTAGGAGCTTCGCGCAAATTCATATTTACCATACCGCCTATAGCATTTGCATTGAAATCGGGCGTTAATGATTTAAATAATTCGATGGACTTAATCATGTAAGGAGTAACCATAGTAAGATCAACGCTTCTATCTGTGTTAACATTACCGGCTCCTACACCTGTAGAAGTAACTCCAATAGAAGTGCTTCCTGTTGAAGCCATCGAAATACCGCTTACTGCAACGGCTACGTATTGTGGAGCCAACCCTCTAATTACAACTTTATTAGCTTCACCAGAGCTTTCTGTTGTAGAAACACCGGGCAAACGGCTAATAGCTTGTGCAGCGTTAAAATCTGGAAGCTGCTGAATTCTCTGCTCGGATACAACATTTACAATTTTGTTAGAGGCTAATTGTTGTTGAATAGCCGAAGCCTGCCCTTGAGCTTGAGCCGATACTACTACTTCTTTTCCTTCTATTGTTGTTGCATTCAACTCTACATTTTGATTTACGGTTTTTCCATCTCTTGGAATGTTAATTACTAAAGTAACGGGCTCGTATCCAACATAAGAGTAAATAATTGTCTGCAATCCTGCGGGAATGTTCTTAATTAAATAAACACCATCCAAATCTGCGGCAACGCCAATGTTAGTCCCCTTTACAACAACTATTGCCGCAGCTAATCCATCTTTTGTTGATTTATCAGAAACTGTCCCCCTTAAATTTCCAACTTGTGCTAACAACGGATGGAAGAACATAAATGCGATGAGCAAGCAGTATTTCAGAATACTTTTTAACGAGTATCTAAGCTGCATTTTATTCTCCTGTTTTTTTTGATTTTCATTTGTCATTTATTTATAACTGCTAGAGACTTCTGAAAAATTATTACAGAGTCATGGTGAGCCTGTCGAACCATGACGAAATCCTTTAAAAAGCCAGACTTCCTGCCTCGCCGGCTAGCCGAGGCGTACGCCGTCGGCTCATCAGGCGGGCGACAAGCTCCGTCTGACACACAGCGTATTGCAACTTAATTTTTCAGAGGTCCCTGCTATTAACTCTGAAAAGACTTTCTCCTTTCATTTAATTCATCTGTTATTTGTATTTCTAACTGTTTATTTATTTTGTAGAAAAAGAGTATAACTGCACAAATGGCAAAAGTTATTGCAGGGAATAAACTCATAGTAAGCATAATTCCATTTAACGCACTTGCAGTTTGCTCGATGTTTGGAACATAACCGTAAAGAGATAAGATATAACCTGCAATGGCGCCTCCAAAACCAAGCCCGGCTTTTAATCCAAAAACAATTGCAGCAAAAATTATTCCTGTTGCACGACGGTTGTTCTTCCATTCAGAATAATCTGCCACATCTGCCATCATAGCCCATAGCAGCGGAATTGTAAAGCCGTAAACAAACTGCCTAATTATTTCTGAAGCGAACAATAATGTTATATCTGAAGAAGGAATGAAAATAAATGTCATTGTGAAAAATGCTGTCCCAAATAGTCCCGTGATAAACACGTTTCGCTTCCCAAAACGCATCGAAAGTTTTTTGGAGAAGAAAATCCCTATAATAGTAGCTACTGTTCCAAGTACGTTAAACATACTGAACAAATTTTCTTGTCCCACGTAGTATCTAAAGTAGTAAACAACTATACTTCCTCTCATTGCAAGAGTAATGAAAAGCACAATTGTTAAGAAAAACATAGCAATTGCTGGACCATTTTTTAGTAAATCGGCAAAGTGCTCTTTAATTGTAGCTTTTTGTGTAGGTGCTGGTTGTATTCTTTCTCTTGTAGTTGAAAAAGTAATTACAAATAAAACTACAGCTAAAGCAGAAAATATTGCCATAGTATATTGATAGCCTTTGGCGCTGTCTCCACCACCAAAATGATGTACCATAGGCAGCGCTAACCCTTGAATTATAAGCTGGGCTAACATGGCAAACACAAATCTGTAGGATGACAAGCTTGTACGTTCGCCAAGGTCACCCGTCATTACACCGCTAAGAGCCGAGTATGGTAAATTGTTTGCAGAGTAAATCATCATCAATATTATGTAAGTTACATAAGCATAAATAAGTTTGCCTTCGGAGCTAAAATCTGGCGTAACAAAAGTTAAGAATCCCATTATGCCGAAAGGTAATGCTGTCCATAAAATCCATGGACGAAATTTTCCCCATTTTGTTTTTGTTCTATCTGCAATTATTCCCATAATTGGGTCAAATATTGCATCCCAAACTCTAACAATCACTAATAAAGTTCCGGCTGCAACAGCAGAGATTCCAAAAGTATCTGTATAGAACACTAATTGGAACATAACCATTGTTTGAAAAATAAAATTTGCCGCTGTATCCCCTAAAGCATAGCCAACTTTTTCTTTTACAGAAAGCTTTTCCGAAATAGTACTCAAGATTAACTCCGAAAATGTTTATGATTAATTCTAAATTACCTGCAGAATCACTTTAGCCAAATCTTCATCCCGCGAAGAGTTGCCAACCATAATTTCAAAATCTCCTGCTTCAACAACATACTGCATATCTATATTAGTAAAGGCTAAGTGTTCGTATGTAATAGGAAACATGATTGTCTTTGTTTCGCCTGCCTCAAGCGAAATTCGCTTAAAACCTTTCAACTCTTTAACAGGCCGGGTAACCGAGCTAAACATATCTCTAATGTACATTTGCACAACTTCTTCACCTTTTAACTTTCCAGTATTTTTAATTTCAACTGTAACAGAAGTTGTTTCACCTTTTTCTATTACAGCTTTTGCCAGTTTAACATTTTTCATTTCGAAAGTTGTATAGCTTAATCCAAATCCAAACGTGTAAAGTGGAGAAATATCATCTATTAAATATCCTCTTCTTGCTGAAGGTTTAAAATTATAATAAACTGGAACGTGAGCGCCCGAGCGAGGGAAAGAGATTGGAAGTTTACCGCCAGGATTGTAGTTCCCAAAAATAACATCAGCTACAGCATTGCCTAATTCCTGTCCTAAATACCAGCATTCCAAAATTGCTTTTGCTTTTGTAGATAAATAATTAATAGAAATTGGCCTTCCGTTAATAAGCACAACTGTAACTGGTTTGCCTAATTCTACTATTGCCTCAGCTAATTGGTTTTGCATGCCAAACAGATCTAAATTTGCACGGTCGCCCATGTGCGTTTTATTCCATGCTTCGCGCGAGGTTTGCTCGTTATCTCCCAATACAAGAATTACTTCATCTGCTTGTTCGGCTGTTTTAATTGCTTGCTCTATGAGCTTCAGATTTTCTTCGTGTGTAGGAAAAGTAATTTCATCTTCATTCCAAGAACCGCCAATTGTTAGCTTGCAGCCTTCGCTGTGCAAAATATTAATGTCTTTTCCTGCCTTATCTTTTATACCTTTCAAGACGGAAGTAAAATATTTCGGTTCGCCGCTGTAACCGCCTATTAGAAGTCTATCTGCGTTTGGTCCAATAACAGCAATAGTTTTTTTCGATTTAGAATCAAGCGGCAGGAAGTTATTTTCGTTTTTCAAAAGTGTAATTACTTGATGAGCAGCCTCGAGCGCTAACTCTCTCTCTTTTTCTAATCTTGTTTCTATGTTTATATCTGTTGGCTCAACATATGGATCTTCAAATAAGCCAAGCTGAAATTTGTAGTACAACAGTGAAGAAACAAGTTCATCAATTAAATCTTCATTAACACTTCCATCTTGTACTAATTGAACAAGATATGGATAGCAATCAGGATCCGGAAATTCTATGTTTACGCCGGCTTCAACTGCAAGCTTGGCAGCTTCTAACTTATCTTTAGCCATACAATGGCTAACAGCTTCTTCGCGAATGTTAAGTTCTGCAACTGCATAATAATCTGACACTACAAAACCTTTAAATCCCCATTCTTCTCTTAAAATTTTTCTTAACAACCATTTGTTCGCGTGAGAGGAAACACCATCAATTTCGTTATAAGAAGCCATTACACTTAAAGCGTTCGATTTTTCTATTACTTGTTTGAAAGGAAGCAAAAAAGTATCTCTCAACAACCTTTCCGAAACATTTACAGGAGCGCAGTTTGTGCCAGATTCTGGCTGACCGTGCGCTGCGAAATGCTTTAGTGTTGCTATAACTCTTTTCTTATCTGTAAAAGAAGCATCTCCTTGAAACCCTTTTACAGATGCAATTCCCATTTGAGTTACTAAGTAAGGGTCTTCACCAAAAGTTTCTTCAACTCTTCCCCATCGTGGTTCTCTGGCAACATCAACAACAGGAGTTAATGCTTGATGAGCGCCGCGAGAACGCGTATCTTCTGCAACAGCTGAATAAATTTTTTCAACCAGCTCGGTATTAAAAGTTGCTGCTAAGCCAATTGGCTGAGGGTAACTTGTTGCTTCTTTTCCAGCTAAACCATGCAAACATTCTTCGTGAAAGATAACCGGAATTCCAAGACGAGTTTTTTCAACAAAATGTTTTTGAATTTTATTTGACAGCTCTGCCATTCCAATTGCAGTTAACTCTCCGGTTGTATCACTTAACCTGGCTATTTGACCGATACCGTTTGGTAAATGCACTGATAGATTTTCAATATTCAGTTTACCATCGTCATCCAACATTAAAATTTTCTTCTGTCCCCAAATACATAACATCTGAGCAATTTTTTCTTCGAGTGTCATTCTGCCAATTAAGTCTTTCACGCGTTCGTTAATTGGAAAAGTTGAGTTCTTGTAAGGAAGTGTTTCGGTTACTTCTAAAATTTCGTTCGTTTGTTGATCACTCATAATAATATTCCATATTAAAAGATGAATAGTTTACAAGGTAGAAAACGATTCTACTTTTATTTTACACAAACTTGAATTTTAAAACAAATAAATTACGTTCAATGATTATTGAACCGATTCAATAATATGAAGTTTAGAGTTTATTGTCAATAAAAAAAGGCAGCGCTAACTTAAAAAATGAAAATTATTTTTGAGCAAATCTAACTTTTGGTTGGAGTATTACTGCCATTTATGTGTAAATGGAGAAAGCAAATACTAGAAAATGGAGCGTTTTGCAAAAATCCTTCATTCTAAGGAAAAGTACAAAACTTATATTGTAGTTCAAAAATTACACTCTCTTTCAAAAAAGATTTAACGGGAATAAATTCCTTAACGTATGTATCTTCTCCATAATTTCTGAAAAAGTAATAATATTCTTGATATTTGATGCCTCTTAAAGTATTTTTGAACAAAAGATAAATTTTCAAACCGTTTTAATATATTCTGTATAGTGCAATTAGGGAGAGGAAAATGAAAAAAATTACTATCGAAGATGTAGCCAGAAGGGCAGGTGTTTCAAAAGGAACAGTTTCTGCAGTAATTAATGCAAAGACATCTGTAAAACCTACCACACGCGATCATATTCTGAATGTGATGAAAGAACTTAATTTTAGACCTAAAGGCGTTGCAAGAAATTTAAAGAGCATAAATCAAGATAAGAGCATTGGCTTCATCATAAAAGATCTCAATTACCCATTCTATACTTCCATTGCTTCCGGCGTTACAGAATACGCTAACAGTAAAGGCTACTCTGTAATCATAACTAGTTCAGACAATGATCATAAAAGTGAAAAAAGGTTTTCTCATTTATTTTCTATAAAAGATATTAAAGGAATTATTATAGCGCCTGTAGCTGAAGGAACTGCCGAGATTGAACACTTATTCAAACTAAAAATGATAAATTATCCATTCGTCCTTCTCGAAGACATTAGAGGAATTCAAGCCAATGTTGTTGCTATAGATAATATTAAAGCTATAAAGAGAGCCGTTAAATACTTAATAAAATCTGGACACAAAAAAATTGTTCACTTCGCCGGACCGCCAAGCTCTACTCATACTCATGAAAGAATTGATGGGTTTAGATATGCCTTCAGCGAAAGTACTTTAGTTTTTAATAAGGATCTTATTGTGTTTATAGGCTCTCATAACGAAGAAAGTTATGCAAAAACGATAGAATATTTTAAGGACAAGCCAAGAGAAGAATATCCTACAGCAATAGTTTGTTTTAATGACCAGCAGGCATTAGCTGTAATGCTTGCTTTAAGAGATTTGGATATAAAAGTCCCGGATGAAATTTCGATTGTTGGTAACGATGATATTTACTACGCAAAAATTTATCCTGTACCACTTACTACAATACACGCGCCTCTGCACGAAATTGGTATGAAGGCAGCAGAAATATTAATCAATAATATTGAGTCTTCAACTCTGCTTCCTAACGAACGTGTAATTTTTGAAACAGAGTTTATTATAAGAGACTCTACTAAAGTTATAAATGAGCCTACTATAAAAAGTCATGATCATTATTAAAAAACATTGTTTTCGACTTACCCGCCCAACCATCCATAAAACGGCAGGCGGGTTAGATTCGGCTCATGAATAACTAAGCAAGCTTACTTCTTAGTTTTATTTGTAGGTGGATAAGCTCCAACGTACTCTTTTAAGACACCAGTTTTCTTGGCAATATCGAAATCTAATTTAACCGCCTTATAACTTATTAGTTTTGTGCTAACAAGTTCAAAGTTTTTTAACTCGATACTCTTAAATGGCGATGCCGCATCGCCAAAATATTTACTGTTCCTCATAAATTCTGGGTAGAGTTTATTCAGTTCTTCTAAATGATTAATTCCAATTTGACAATTCATCTGGTTTGCCGGGCTCCATAAAACGATAGGCTCAACATTGTTTGTTTTGCTAATAAACACATTGTAATCAAATCTTTTTAGTTGAGAATTAGGAAGCTCCTTGCATAAAACATCGGGCTGCCAAACATACATCAATGGTCTTTTGGTAAATAATTCGTCACCATACAAAATGTTATTCTCGAAAACATTCCCATCTCTTTCATTTACATCTGGGCCAGTACTTGGATGCCAGCCAAAATGATCGCCCACAGCGCTTCTTGTATTTCTCCCGATGCAAACCATACTGTTTACAAATGTGTTATTATAAATTTGTGCATTGCTGCTATTTAATATTAACACACCATGATCGCAATTAACAAAAACATTTCCAGCACAAATAACGCCTTTAGAAATCTCGAAAAAGAAAGCGTTATCACTTGGCCAGAGTTGCTTTTTATCGTAGCCGGTTTTGTTATTTCCAATGTTCTCGAGCCAGTTATTTGTAAATACACCATCAACATTTCCTACGTCATACCAAATTCCGTTTGAGTATGGATGATCAATAACAAGATTATCGTTGCAAGTAACTCTATAACTTTGATTAAAGATTTTTACTGCTGCAGGATAATAACCGGTTATTTGCTCAATGTTGTTTCTTGTAAAAATATTTTTTTCGAGAAGCACATCCGATGAGCCGATAATATAGACACCTTCTGTGCTTGTATCGCTTATTTTGCAGTTGCGCATTACTAATTTGTCCCCTCGAAAGTAACCAGCAACCCGCGAGCAGAATGATATTGTGCAGTTTTCGAAGACAGAACCAACAACATCTTTACCATGTTTTGCTTCAGGTGAAAGTCCTTCCGGCTCAATTCCTTCAATTTCTATTGCGCGGTAAGCATACTGTGTAAATGTAATTCCTCGAATTACCGGACCTTTGCGGTCTGAACCCCTTCCGTGGTAATCTTTAATAGTCCTCAACAATGCACAATCAAAGGCTGTAATTTCAACCAACTTGTCTGTTGGGTCAATCCCGATATAAACCAAACCGCTTTTGTAATCTATGTAAAAAGTATTCTCATCAACTTCCCCTTCCCAACCCGCAGATTGAAGAAATTTCCCATCAACAAAAACCATATCGTTGTTAAAGCGGTGCATCGGCGTTTTTTTACCTTCTCTATGCCTGCGCCACCAATCAGCCGGCTCAGAAGGAAATAGTTTATTCCATTTTGTTGTCCACAATCCGTTGCCTAAGTTAGTCCACTCCTTTGCAATTAGAGTCCCTTTTAATACCGGCTGCTCATCCTTATAAGGCTGTATTGTTATCCCTTGATTAAAAATAAGATTTCCTGTTCTGTAAGTTCCGCCTCGAAGAATTAAAACATCTCCTGTGTGAGCTTTTGCAACTGCCTCCTCAATAGTTGTAGGCGCAGAAATTTCCCTACCTGTATTTTCAGCGCTGCCATCTGTTGATACATAGAAAATATTTGCTGTGGTTTTAGGAATTTCGTAATTAGTAGGAATTGGTCCGTATGGGCCGCCGGAAGGCTGCGCATAAATGTTTGCGGCAAGAAACAAAAGGATGATTAGAGTTTTTGAAAGTGTTATTTGTACACTATTAATTTTACTAATTTTCATTTCTATTTCCTTATAGTTAAGTGTTATGGCTTAATCAATTTAATTAGTTTATCCCAAATTTTCTATAAGGCAAATATTGGATGCTTTTGTGGGTACAATTTGCCTAATCCGAAAGATGCTCTCTCACCATTTTTTCCGAACTCAGTTTTTACTCCTTAAAAAGCGTAATCAATTGCTTAAATGAATGTAACTTTTGTGCATCAAAATCATCCTCTTTGATGTATAACCAACTGTATCTAATCTTAGTTTGTGCTTCATTAATATCTTTACACCATTGTTTCAATCTTTCGATTTTCAACGGATCATCTAAATCTTCTCTTCCTTTCGTTTCAACAACATATACATTTTTAGAATCGACCTTAACAAGAAAATCTGGATAAAAATTAGAAATGTCTCCATCTGCATTTTTATAATCTATTTTGAAATGGACAGCAAAATAGTTCTTTACGTATGAAACTATATCCTCACAACTCTCTAAATAATTTGCAAATCTCAACTCCAAATTACTGTCTCCAATTATTCTGTTGAAGACGCATTTTTTAGGAATCAGATATCCTTGATCTTTAACTACAAACGGTCTCGTTTTGCTGATCTTAATAAACTCTCTTATTTCAGCTTCTCCTTTATCAAGAACAGTCAATTCATTTATCTTTTTCCTGAATGTTTCAATGATAGTTCTCGATGTCAAAAACCATTTTATTCCCCAGTTCCAGGTTCACTTCATTCCTCACCTTAAATGTAAAGATACCGCTTTTATTTTTTCATATTAAATGCCTCCTA
>WPAE01000273.1 GCA_009773205.1 Ignavibacteria bacterium | reverse complement strand
TTGATTTAATTTAGCGTCGATAAATCGCATCAGATTTTCAATTTGCTCTTTTCTTTTTATTCTTCTGGACGCGGCCAATCTTTTTCTTTGTTTGATCAAGTAAGTTTGGTATTTGTTTTTAATCTCATACGCTTTTTGAGGATTTATTTTCCAAAGCCGGTGGAATTCCATCGGGGTAAGATTTCCCAGCGCTTGATGCGGTCTGATAAAGTTGTAAATGTATTCCCATTTTTTCAACGCTTCTTTTTGTTCTTGGAAAGGCAGAAAACTATTACCCTGGGAATAGAATTCTTTTTCATCGGTTAGATGGGAACGTTCCACTCGGGGGTTGTCAGTGGGCGCGCTTTGCCTTGAATAGAAATGGACAATTTCATTTCGCGCTAATTCGTTTTTGAAGTTTTTGCCATTTTCGCCGCCATTGTCAGTGTTGATTGAACCGATTTCAAAAGGCGATCTTTGTTTCATTTTCTGGAAAGCTTTCTTGGCATTTTGGCTGTCAGGCGTTTTCGCGAGTTCCATAAATTTTATTCTGGTGAAGGAATCTATTAAGCTGTGTTGATAATTAAAGTAATCTTGAAGATGGTATTTATTATCTGTTTTAAGCGGTATTTTTCCTTTGGTCGGCGCCAGCTTCATGTCTTTTTCCATTAAAGCTCCGGGCGCGTAATCTTTTAATTGCCGCGGCGGACGGTATTTAACGGTTAATGATATTTTTTCTTTCTCCCGCGCCTTTTTCCCTAACCAGGCTTTTTGATTTCTTTCGGATATTTTTGGACTAACGCGCCGATGCTTTTTGAGATACCGGGCAACCGTGGAAGAGCTGGCGGCAAGATCATAATCTCTTTTTAAAACCGTGGAGATGCCTTCTTTGCCCCAGCCGTATTCATCTCTGATTTTTAAAATCTTTTCTTCTGTTTCCTGGGAAATTCTTTGCCGGTTTGAAGTCCGCCGCGGAGCTCTTGATTCCGGTTCCAAGCTTCGGGGGTCTCGGCCGCTATTTTCAAAAACATTTTTTAACGTTGACAGCCATTGCCGGGAAACACCGATTTTGCGGCTCGCTTGTTTAACATTATTGCCGCATTCATAATATATTTCGCAGAGCCAACGCAATCTTTTTTTAGCCGTTTCCGATAAATAATACCTTGAGGGATTTAGCAAGTTTTCCGCTTTGGTTTGCATAGATTGTATAGAGTTAATTTTAGCTCTATACCTTAATTCATCCAGCCGCATAGTCAATCCTTTCTAGTGTCAAGTGTATCATGAACGAGTGCA
>WPAE01000272.1 GCA_009773205.1 Ignavibacteria bacterium | reverse complement strand
CTTAACTATAGTATCTTATTACATCACCATCTAATTCTGTCTCACTCTGCTATGATTTCTATTTTCTTCAGAACTCGGAGATTGAAGGGTTTTGACGCCGGATTCGGATTCCCCACCCAAAATTGATATTAGGAAGATAGAAGGGATCGCCCTGAAGTGTTGCTTTAATTCACACTTGAGCTCCTGTGGTAGTGATCTTCCTCTCCTACTTTATCTTCTACTATAGTCATTAAAAAACTATTACTATCAACGTTGGTCCTCTGGAAGGGGTCTTCCTCTACTACAATATCTTCTACTACCGGTCATCAAGTCATATACTCGACTGGTATGTATTTTATTTTTATTTTTTTTATTTATTCGTTCAATGCATAATACCATCTTTACAAAATGATAATGAAATGAATTACTGAGCAAATGAATGATGGAAAGTGAATCAGATATGTAATGGATTAGTGTTAAATTTAATCGATCTTCTGGTTTTCTTTCTCAACAGTTGCAATTGTATCTACTACTTTCTCATTCGCACTTCTTTGTGGCGCTGGTGCTTGTCCGCAATTGTCAGATCTGCTTGAACTCATTCTTTTCTTCTTATGCTTCTCTTCTAATCTCGACATCTTTGAGCCTTTTATGTGATGTTTATCCTCGTGATTCCTTATATTCTTCTTGATAGAAATATTTTCAAAGCCGAACTTCTCAATACGCTTCACACATTCCTTGTTCAATTTGTGTTTCGATATCTCATGCTTTGTTAAGTTGCTTGCTCCCTTATCTCTTCTCTGTGTCAACAAGCATAAGCATTGGTCGCAGAATACTAAATGTTTAACTGGTTCTTTGTCAACATAAATTGAACTGAAAGTAGGATGAGCCTGTGACAAAGTAGAGTCCTTTCGGAATTGCACTCGGCCAGGTGCAAAGTTGATTATTGTTTGAATCTCTTTCTTTGTTTGTTGATACATTGTTAAATCATTAAGAAAATTAAAACTAAACTGTTTCCCTTCTTCTCACTCCTTTATATAGTATTGCTTTGCAAATCCTATACACAAGTGAAGAGATCTGTGTGTTAGTGATCAGTGTTCACGATAGTTAGTTACTATTGCTAGAATTGAAGGATCATTTTTTCCCATTAGATGCACTCGACCTTGCAGTTCGCAAAGGTCATGAGTCTAGATTACGTCATGGTTTTACCGAAACGAAACATGTACATGAAACTGAAGGGTCATTTTATCTCCCATTAGATGCACTCGACCTTGCAGTTCGCAAAGGTCATGAGTCT
>WPAE01000271.1 GCA_009773205.1 Ignavibacteria bacterium | reverse complement strand
GCTCAAGAAAAGGTGTTGCAAACCACTAATTATTCTATTCCCTATCATAAGATCATAACTAAAACGCTTACGGTGCCTACTGGCACATCACAAATAGAATTTGACAATATTTATCAAGGTAGGCTACCGGACCTAATAATTTTAGCTATGATTTCTGATGCTGATATGAGTGGGGGATACCAAAGAAATCCATTTCATTTTCAAAATTTTGGGGCAAACTATCTTTGTATGCAAGCTAATGGTATACAAATTCCTAGGCTGGCGTATCAGCCAGATTTTGCAAATAGGGACTATATAAGAAGTTACTTTGGAGTTCTCGAGGCATTAGGATTTGATATCGGGCCAAATTGCTGGGACTTAACTCCTGAGGAATGGGCTAATGGATATAATATTTATGCTTTCAAAATTACTCCTGGACCCATTGGAACTGTTACAACACCTGCTCGTGTCGGCGGTATTCGCTTAGAGTTAAAATTTGCAGCAGCAACACAGGCAAATATTAGTGTTCTCCTGCTCTCCCAAAGTTGCGCCGAAATTCAAATCGACAGGTACAAGAACATCATCGCTAATAATTAAAATGAACACCGATCAAATCCTCCGAGCATTGCGTCACCTACTTGCTAATTCACGGGTTCACTTCCTTGGGGTATTCGCCGCAGATCAACTCCCATCATTTACAACAATTAGAGCTTATTCTCCTTGCTGCTATGTTGCAAATACTGATGAAACAGGACAGGGAGGGTCCCATTGGGTTGCATTTTTTCATCCTAGCCCCAATAAATTAGAGTTTTTTGATAGTTTTTGTAAGCTCCCAAAAGAATATGGTTACGATATTCACAAAGCTATTCAAATTCAACATAATAAAATTCAGGTTCAAGGACGGAGATCCAATGTTTGCGGCCAGCTATGCATTTACTTTTTGTATAATAGGGCGCACGGGATTCCTTTCACTCACATTATTTCTAAACTTCAATCAGTTTCATTATCCGCATCTGATGCACATGTTTATTCTTTTGTACATCGTATTATGAAAAGATTAAAAATAAATTAATGAACTGGAATTAACGAAAAACACGTAGGAAACGAGGTCTTTTCCCTGGTGGGCAAGCTCCGAATCCAGTTTGAGAATGCGAGTGCTTATTAGATTTTTTATCTATGTGAGTAAGTGCGTTCAAAGTTTCCCTATTAGAAAACATGTCAGACCTAGCATTTAATTCATATAACTTTTTATGAAATTGCTGGGCACCAATTAAATTCATGTCTTGGTTACGAACATAGAGAGA
>WPAE01000270.1 GCA_009773205.1 Ignavibacteria bacterium | reverse complement strand
TTCAATTACTAATTTTACTCTAAAAAACATTTTCATTCGTTCAATAACTAGGCGCATTAGCGATTTCAATAGTAATCTCACCTCTCGAGACATCATCGATATGATAATAACAACTCTCACTGAGCTCAATCTCTTTGATAATGTAGATCCTCTCCTTCTCGCTGCAGGTGTTTAAGCTCATTTCTGTTTACCACTTCGCAGTTGTTTTGATATTATTATACTCTCTCATCTTATTTTTGTTGTAAATTCATTAAAGTTAAAATTTAAATAAAACAAAGCCAATAATGGCGCCGATTAAAACTACCAGTCCATAACATGTTTCCTTCGGGGTGGTCAAAAGTACCATCTCGAATTTTATTTGTTTAACATTGATGAGTTAGATTAGAAGAAATTGCACAGAGTTAATAATTGTTTCAAAAAAAACTAACTAACTCATTAATTTGACTCAGAGTATTACACATAGTTCTAAAATAATAAATACCATAAAAAACAGCAAGTTTATTATAGGCGTAGGATACACACTTAATAAAACAACTAAACATTTTAGCAGATGTACGATATTGACTTATTAAAACCACTCAACACTTTGAGTAAAAAATAACAAAACCATAAAAATCATTAAAAATTTCAGAAGGGTTGCTGTTGAATGAAGTATTTTAAACTTTAATAATATCTAAACCCTAAAATAACAAAAACCATCAAAATTATAAAAAGGGTTGTGCAAATTGCAATATTATTCTGTTCCAAAAATGAAATTAGATTTAAAAAGAATAGTTATGCGGAGTTAGTTATGAATTGCGAAATCCGGGACAATCATTATCGCCCCAGCCAGGCCATCGACCATAATCTCCGTCATCGCTGTCACTCCCGCCATAACATCCGTGATACACGATGTGCGCCTTTGGCATGCACGGTTTCTCGATTCCGACACTGTACGTGCAGTGAATTTTATCAGGCACACCGCCTTCGTTACCAGGGTTTGACTTCATTGACAGTGTTCCATCGGGCTCAGCAATAACGGTGATAGGCTGCAGTAATCTGGCAGCTACTATTTTGCCTCCAGCAGTTAGCAGGTCCGTCATCTCCCGAGTAATTAAATTTGGCATTGACTTCTTAGTTATTCTCTTAGATGACAGTCGATAATGATGAGATCGAAATTTATGACTTAATTCCTTTTGGTGCACATGACGTTTTGCACGAAGGCGTTTTAGTAGCCTACCAATATAGGTGCTGTGCTTCCTCTTAATCTGAGCAGATTTCATTTTAGCAAAATTTGACACAAT
>WPAE01000269.1 GCA_009773205.1 Ignavibacteria bacterium | reverse complement strand
ACAAGATTTTTAATGCATATGACTTTTAGCATATTTCAGTTCTTATACTGCCAAGAGGCTGGATTCGAACCGGTGTCCTGTGATCCGCATAGTCTGCAGTACTACCGCTAGTCTGCCTGGACACCGGCAGTATTCCCAATAGTTTAGTTACTATTTATGAGTTGCGAATAGAGTATGCTGCATGCAGCACCCCTATTTTTGTCAATTGAACATCACAGGTTAGAGTCTCTGAGTCACTTTAATTATTAGATTTTTTTAATGAATGAAAGAAATAATCAAATGCAATTAAGCTAGCAAGCTGCGATATATTAAAAAAAGTGATAAAGCAGCAGGAGTAAATATGAATGCACAATATGTGCTTGGTTTTTCTCGAGTAGAAATAGGATTGCGTAAGAAGTGTTTGGTCTATCCAGTCAGACATGCAGAATGAGTCATCAAAACTGGATTGGTTTTTCCCAGTGAGACCTGCATGAGTAGTCATCATACTGGATTTTGATGTGAAAACTAGAGATGGCTTGAGATGAGCATGAGATATTTTTGATATTTTTGAGGTAGTGATTAAATACTTACCATGAAAAAGTCATAAAACACAAAGTATTAAGAAATCAAACACAAAGAGAGAAACGTATACTCTATAGAGAGAATGAGAGAAACTTATACGCTGAAGAAGAGTATGAGTATGAGTAAGACAGTAAGGAAAAGAGTTAGAGTTAAGAAGGAAAAGTATGATCTAAGATTAATAAATCAATTCTGGCAGCTAAAAGGCGTCAGCGGCCAGTAGTCGTCGCACCAATCTCCAATCGTCTGCCCGGACCCGGTATAGTCTATTTTAATTAAACAAGATAAGAAATCATGTTTTGAGCAAGATTGTGTATTATACAGATTAAAGAAAGCAAAATGATTTAGAAAAATTGAATTGACAATATACTTAAAGATCCTCTAGAGGAGGCATGTCTAACCCATCCGGCCCGTAAGCAGGAGCGCTTGGAGGATCCACTTCAAACATCGGATTTCGTAGTGCAATGAGATGCGATATATTCTATTAATAAAAGCACAAATTTGGACAGAGTATAAACTTCCTATGAGCGATAGATAAATTACTATATTAAAATTTGAAGAACAAAGAACACAACATGTACTTGATCTGTAGGAAGATCGCGTGTATCTGCATCTATGGCTGGGGTAGATGATAATCCCAAGCCATCTGTCGCAACAGCAACAGCATTGCCAGCAGCGATTGCAGGCGCAGCAGTGGCAGCGGCTCCGGCAGTGGCAGCGGCTCC
>WPAE01000268.1 GCA_009773205.1 Ignavibacteria bacterium | reverse complement strand
AATGTTAATAGCAAGAACGCCACGTCCACAAGCGGAGTCATGTCTATACGTATTGCGACTCTTTTCTTTTTAATGCGCGGCATTAATTACCTCACTTAGATTTTAATAATTGCATTACGTTATAGTTAGCTTCATCTATCTGGAATGTGAACCCGTCAACTTTATTAACAAAGAAATTGTAAAAAACGATTCCTAGAATAGCAGCAAAAAGACCGCCGGCTGTGTTAATAAGCGCTTCAGAAATACCTGTAGATAGCGCGATAGCATCTGGAGCGCCGGATTGAGCAAGAGCACTAAATGCACGAATCATACCTATTGTTGTACCCAAAAGACCTGCCATAGTAGCAATAGAGGCTATTGTTGAGAGAGCAATTAAATTCTTTTCTAGAAGCGGAGTTTCTAACATTAAAGTTTCTTCAACTGCGCGCTGAACTTCAATTAATTGTTTTTCTTTATCTACTGATGATTTATCTGCTGTAACTTCTTGATAACGTGTAATGGCTGATTTAAGAACGTTTGCAACTGATCCTCTTTGTTTATCGCAAGCTGCAACTGCTTCGTCTAATTTATCTTCTCTAATTAAATCAACAACATTCTTAAAGAATTTAGGAATTGGCTGTTTTCCAGCAGCTCTCTTTAATGTAAGGGTTCTTTCAATTGTAATTGCAATAACCATTATAGAAAGACAAATTAATAACGATACGATTGGACCGCCTACATAAGACATACCTAAAAAGTTTCCTGCAAATGGTACATGTCTTGTTCCCTTTGTTGCATAATCAGCAAAGTTTGAGGGATTTCCTAGAATGAATTCGTATATAGCATAGGAAACCACCATAGCGATAACGAATAGAATCATTACAAAACTAGATTTTTTCATTTGTGTTGCTCCTTGTTATTTAATGTGTTTTACTTAATTACCTAATAAAATTGTGCCACATTATATTTTCGTTAAAAAACTGTTTTGGGGCGTAAAAATTGCGTTTATTTTAGCAATAAGGCAATCGCTTTTTCAATCTGAAATGCAATGTATTTCAAAATGAAATGTGCGGGCTTTAATTAGGCTCTTCGCAGTAACATCCCCGCAGCCTTGTTTTGGCAAACGGCGATACATTTACACTAAGAGAATGAATCTCCTCGCCGCAACCTGCCAGCCGCTTTGCTTTGGCAGGCGGGGCAGCGAAGTTTCTGAAAACAAATTTTATTTATTCGCCTCAAGAGGCGGGGAATTTGACCCTCGTCCGCCTATATTTGTGCCATATGGCATTATCTCTGGCGGATTAAAG
>WPAE01000267.1 GCA_009773205.1 Ignavibacteria bacterium | reverse complement strand
GTGTACATCACTTTGTAACTCAAAATGAAACAAAAGCTGCAATGGTAGAGAGATTTAATAGAACACTAAAGTCTCGCATGTATCGTCTCTTTCGTCTCAGAGGTGATCATCGATACATTGAAGATTTGCAAAAACTCATAGATTCATACAATCATTCTAAACATAGAACAATTGGCATGCGACCGGTTGATGTTAATAAAGCAAATGTGTTAGAGATTTGGATGTTAAAAAAGCAAATGTGTTAGAGATTTGGCGACGGGTATATGGCAAGTACATACATGGTGAAAGAGAAAAGACCAAATTTCCCAACCAGGAGCCTGTTAGAATAAGTGCTGCCAAAACCGTTTTTGACAAAGGATACTTGCCAAACTGGACCAATGAAGTTTTTAAGATCAAAGAGGTTATAAACAATCCGCGGAAGGTATATAAGATTCAAGATTTAGAAGGTGAGGAAGTTAAAGGCACATTCTATCCAGAAGAACTTCAATCAGTGGCATATGATTTTCCAAAAGAGTATCAAGTCGAAGAAACGATAAAAACTAGAAAACGCAAAGGTCAAACAGAAGCTTTTGTAAAGTGGAAAGGCTATCCTTCAAGATACAATAGTTGGATTCCTCAACAAGATTTGCAAAAGTATGGAAAAAACTGAGCCGTTTTCCATAACACTGCCAAGTAAAACCGAGAATGGGAACAGTTCCATTAAAAATTCTTCTGGTCATTTTTATGTAAAATTGAATCCTAGTCTAAAGCTTGTTGGTGACAATTGGAAAGTTGCATTAACAAAAATAAGTTATAGAAGAAGTTGGATCAACATTGATCAAAAAGCAGTCGTTACAATCTTTCATTTACAAGAAAAAGGATTCAGATCAGCTGATTTTACAACAATTGGAAATGCCTTAGTTGGAGATGCAATGAAAAAATTGGAAGACACTATTGGATTGCAAGTTCTTGAAACAAAAGCAATTATGCCAACAGGCTTAACACTTTATCCTGGTTTCTATCCAACTCCTGGAACTATTGCAGCAACAATTTATAAAGATTTCCGACATCTACGTACTGTAGCATCTCATGAACTTTTTCCAATGTATTTTGATTATGAACCTAATGGAAAAATTGTAAGTCTTCATGGACCACTTGGAATACTATTCACTGAAGGGAAAGATTACATGAAAGCAATGAACTTAAGTGGTGGCACCAAACTTGATGATAATAATGATTTATTCTTTTCAAAACTTTGGGGTAGTGATGGAAAGGTCCCGAACACAACTGATACAATTCTTGTCTATTCAGATCTTGTGAGATATAATGCAATAGGTAATACTACAGTACCCTTATTGGCAACAGTTCCAGTATCTGGCGAACACAATACAACTGTTTGCTATGAACCACTTCGACCGGAATACAAGGAGGTTTATGATAACGATCTGCTAACGGTGGAAATTCAGCTAAACAATACTAGTGGTGAGGAAATTAAGTTTCAAGATGGAGAAGTTATTGTAGTTTTGC
>WPAE01000266.1 GCA_009773205.1 Ignavibacteria bacterium | reverse complement strand
TTTGTTCTAAATGTTCTATTTGTTCTAAATGTTCATTTGTTCTCAATTTTCTCAATGTTCTCTTTGTTCTCAATGTACTCAAAGTTCTTGATGTTCTCAATGTTTTTTCGAAAGTTTCTCTTACTTCTCAAGTATTTTATGCTTTAGTAATATGCTTAATCATCAAATCATAAGTTTACTCTTAAAAGCTATGAGTATTTTAATGTTTTTTTTATTTCAATAATTTCTATTTAATTCAAATGTTTATAAGTTCACATTCACTTTATTTCTCAATATATTTGCCAATAGAAGACACATGTTTTCATTAATCAATAGGATGGATGTGAGATGATGTAATGAATAGACATGGTAAAGAGTTTATTTGGTCATTGTTATATATTCAGTAAATCATTTAAAAAGAAAGGTTCTCATCATTTATTTTGCACATTAGAAAGTTCAGAGTCAATTTTTGGATTATCAGGCTTTGCTCGATTCTGATTACATTCTGTTTCCTTATCCAAATTTGAAATTGTCATATTTTCATTTTGCTTCTTCGTTGCTGTCTTGGCTTTCCTCTGACGAATCGGATTCCTCCTGATTCTTGCGTTTCCGCATTCGGTATCGTTTCCTACTACCTTCCTCTTCTTCTGAGTCCTCTTCCGATTCAGATTCGTAACTTGATTCTTCACTTGATTTGAAGTGTCGTTTTTTGGCAGGCACTGATTCAACATCGGAATCGCTCGACTCGGTACTTTTGTCGAGTTCCGAATCATATACTTGCTCACATTCCGGACATTCTTGCAATTTTCGTTTGCATGACCCGCACACCAGCCTTCTTGTCTCATCCTTTTGGAGTTCAAATTCTTCTTCATCTGATCCAACCTCCGATTCGGATTCGGTATCTTCTGGTAATGGCTGGCGGCATGTTTTACATCGATCCTCTTCCTTGTTGATTTGCAAGATAGGCTGTTCACAAAAATTGCAGCGTTCCAATAACCTCTGATTGCAATCGGGACAAATTGAATTATTTGACATTTTTTCCCTTCTATTTCAATAGCTTGCATTTCAATTTTTTTATAATAAGAATTATTTTAAATAATTGATTTAAAATGTTCCTTATATACCCGACTTGAGTAAACAATATTGCGACAGGTGTAATGCTTAACAACATATAAAGTGAATATTTCTAAACCAAAAGTGCGTGGGCGGGTTTATTATAACTTAACAAAAACGATAATTAATTTGAACATTTTCTTCGCGGCTCTTCATCTATATAAGGACAGAAAATATGAAAGTTACAAGATTTAA
>WPAE01000265.1 GCA_009773205.1 Ignavibacteria bacterium | reverse complement strand
TTTACTCTAAAAAACATTTTCATTCGTTCAATAACTAGGCGCATTAGCGATTTCAATAGTAATCTCACCTCTCGAGACATCATCGAAATGATAATAACAACTCTCACTGAGCTAAATCTCTTTGATAATGTAGATCCTCTCCTTCTCGCAGCAGGTGTTTAGCCTCATTTCTGTTTACCACTCCTATTTAGTTTTGCTATTACTCATTCTCTCTCAACTAATTTTTGTCGTAAATTCATTAAAGTTAAAATTTAAATAAAACAAAGCCAATAATGGCGCCGTTTAAAACAATGTCCTAAACATGGCTCACACGGGGTGGTCATAAGTACCATCTCGAATTTTATTAGTCTTAACATTAAGGAAGATTGCACAGAACAAATTAAACTATTACATAAATACAAAAACCATTAAAGATTTCAGAAGGGTTGCGGTTGTATGAACTATTTTAAACTTTAATAATAACCATAAAAATACCAAAAACCATTAAAATAAAAAGGGTTGCGGTTGTATGAAGTAATGGAATAATATCAAAAACAATAAAAATACCAAAAACCATTAAAATAAAAAGGGTTGTGGTTGTATGAAGTATATTAATAATATCAAAAACCATAAAAATATAAAAAACCTTTAAAATAAAAAGGGTTGCGGTGTATGAAGTATTTTAAACTTTAATAATATCAAAAACCATAAAAATACCAAAAACCATTAAATTAAAAAGGGGTGTGCCACTTGCAGCATTATTTTGAACCAAAACTGGAATTAGAATTATTAGTGATTAGTTATGCGGAGTTATTTATTAATTGCGAAATCCGGGACAGTCATTATCACCCCAGCCAGGCCAGCGACCATAATCTCCGTCATCGCTATCACTCCCGCAATAGCATCCATGATACACGATGTGCGCCTTTGCCACGCATGGTTTCTCAATGCCGTCATTGCAGGTGCAGTGGATTTTATCTGCCAGACTATCTTGATTACATGAGTTTGTCTTCATTGACAGTGTTCCATCGGGCTCGGCAATAACGGTGACAGGCTGCAGTAATCTGGCAGCTACTAAACTGACTCCAGCAGTTAGCATGTTCGCCATCTCCAGAGTAATTAGATTTGGCATTGCCTTCACAGTTATTCTCTTAGAAGACAATCGCTTATGATGTGATCGAAATTTGTGAATTACTTCCTTTTGGTGCAAATGACGTTTTGCACGAAGGCGTTTTAGTAGCCTACCAATATAGGTGCTGTGCTTCCTCTTAATCTGAGCAGATTTCATTTTAGCAAAATTTGACACAAT
>WPAE01000081.1:944-6763 GCA_009773205.1 Ignavibacteria bacterium | reverse complement strand
CGCCAATTTCGCACTAACGGTAAAAATTTGACCAAGGCAAATTAAAAGCTTAGTCTGTCGCAGAACCCCCCACCTCCCTACTACTCCCCCCAAAAAAAAATTTTTTAACTTAAAGTTTTCAAGGTTTTTTAATAAAGTTTTTTAGAGCCTTTACACTTTTTTAAACTTTGATTTTTTCCTGGGGGGTACCCCCCCACGCCCACGCATATTTTTAGAAAACAAAAAACGAAAATTTTACGTCTCCATGACAATATCACGTGTCATTCATTGTTTCAAATTCACGTGTCATTCTTCATCCAAGCGATATATATACGAGTAAATCCAACACGTTAGTTTATTATTCTTTTTATTTTTTCCAAGTTTAATTTTTCAAATATTTATTTTATTATGGCGACTGAGAAAACTGTATGCACATTAATTATTTATTATATTATATGATTTTAATATATTAATATAACGTTGTACATTAGTAATAGGTCGCGCCTGTAAGTGCATATCTTAGGATATGCAAACATGTGAATCTTCCAGTGTCTGATGCAAATCTGCACTGGCGTGCTCCTCGACTGTAGTGTTAGGATACACGCGGATGATAAACAGGTGCCTGGCTTGACTTCGGTCAAGTGTCTAGAATCCTGGGTCAATGTCTTAATGGCATAGTTCCCCTAGCGTTGACCATTCGTTCGATCGCGTATTCCTTTCACGATATGACATTTATGTCAACAGCTCTTGGGGTTAACGTGTGGTTCTATTGTTGGCTATGACTTTAATTACTTTGCATGGCATTATATTTAATATATAATATATTATAGTATTATTTAACTATATCTTTTCTATCATAAAATATATAATATCTATTTAAATCAATATAGGATGAATTATCATATAAACGTTTTGCTGGAGTCATTTGCCTATCTCGTCGAACCGAGCCGTTGGACGTAGGTTTCGATAAAGCACACGACAACCTACCTGACGACTTTATGACGAATTTCATCTGCCCATACTGTTTTGGAATACCACGTGATCCAGTTTTTCTACACTGCGGACATCTGATCTGTATGAAATGTGGAAGAGACGCCATACGAATTCAAGGCGCTGATAATCACACACGGGATAAAGGTACATGGGTACCGTGTCCTAAATGTCGTGCGATATACAGCGCAAATGCACTCGATTCAAGAATGGCGTGGGACTCGTGGGCAAAAAATGTCTTCAATACAATCAACATCGATTGCTCGAATGAATGTGGATTCATGGGTCCTCCATCGAAAACCGACACACACGAAGTCTATCACTGCAAGAAGCGCAAGCTCGAGTGTCCACATTTTCCATGCACAAAGGTGTTCACCGCGGAGGAAATGTGTGCACACTTCGACGAGTGCACGGAACGACAAGTTTACTGTAAGAAATGTCATCTTCCTATTCCATTCAAAGAGGCAGATTCTCACGATTGTATTACTCGAATGCATAAGGCGCTCGATGGTATAGTCTTATTAATAATTTTATTAATTTAATAATTTAAAAATGAAATCTATAATAAATATATATTTATTATTATATTTATTTTTAGCTCTTCGTGATAAGCTTATTGATGGTAACTTGGCAATACCTGAAGAAGCTGAAAAGGGCACTCCTGGTGACGTGGCTCTATTCTCTGCACTAACACGTGGTGATTGGACAACCGTGAAGACACGCAGAGCACTGAAGCGTTTACACTTCGAATTCACACCGCGTCAAAGAATAGACATGCGGCCATTCTCACAGCAAGATGGTAATCCGGAGCAAGTTGTGGTCGACGACGCTGATGACGAGACAGTATCGATCGCTTCGACTGTACTGCTGACACCGACTTCCAGCCTTGAAGTGCTGCCTTCGACGTCACCGACAACAACTCCTGGCTGGCTTCATACGCATCGACGCCTGCATCGCAATTGATTAATATTCTGTGCACTGTCCTCTTCATTCTGAATGATATCCTGCAGTCTATTGAATACATAATTGTAACAACATATCCTGTATTCATTTGATTTAACACATGCTCACATTTCATTTTATTGTTGCATACAATTTGATATATCCATTACATTTAATACATTTTCCCTTCAATACTATATTCAGCCTCATATTCTCACTTCGCTGTACGCATACTTTCCAAATATTCAATTATTTGTATGCAGAGCACACGTCTATAGCAGCATCCTATCCACATATTAAATAAAATAAAAGTCATGTGTCATTCGTCATTCTAAAATTAGATTGTCACGTGTCATTCATCTACCTAAAAATAACATATGAATTCTTATGATTAGTATATAAGGAGAGAGTTTGAAATGAAAATTTATCAATTCTTTTTTTTCTAAATAATTTTTTGGTTGTTATTGGTTTCAATAATTTATTCTCCAGGAAAAATTTATACAAGCAGGTAAAATTTTATATGTTATTGTTTTATTTTTATTTACAAGCAATGCTGTTTATTAATAAAAATCTTTTAAATTTTTTAAATTTTTAATTGTAGAATGTTTCAACCAAATGCAATGCATATGAATGGGTACAATTATCCAATGATGCCGTTTCCTTTCTATCACCAAAATTCTAAGCCTCAAAATTCTGAGGGTGCTTTTAAAGTAGTCAAAAACTTCAACATTTTCCAATTGCCCAACCATACTATCAAAGCTCAAATCATCATGTTTAATGAGCAACCGCATGTTAGTGTAACGAAATTTTCAAACTCGAATGGAATGCCCACAAGGAAGGGAATCTTCATGCCAGCCGAAGCATGGCATGCATTGTGCGGTTCAATGGATTCAATTAACATGGAATTGAATGGATTCTTAAATCCAACCAGTGTTGCTTGTATGATTTATTAATATGTTATTAAGATAGTTGTTAATTGTATGATTAATTAATATCTAATAGACATAATTTTAACCGATAACATTTTATATACTAGATGCAATCGATAACGAGACCGAGAGCAGCAACTCAACTGGTTGCAAATTTGGAGTCAAGCATGACGACACCACTGCCTCTTGCTCTTCCAGCAGCGAGCCAGCAGTGGTCAAACGATCAAGAGGACGACCTCCTCTCTCACATCCTGAACGAACTTTCGACTCCGCTAACGGATGTATGCAATAGATATGACAAGTGGCTTTTTCTTGCTATATTATAATAGCATATTTGCATTTAAAATTTACATGCTTTAATTACGAGCTTTACATATGTCATATCTTAATGCATACAGGCATTCGATCTGCTGCCGATAATACCGTCACAAGTGGATCAAAATCTCATCACGTCAAACTCGCAATCAAACACGGAAATAAAGGTATGCAACTCGAGTTAATATAGTAGAATTTATGTGATATTTTAAAGAAAATTTAAATATTCAGTAAATTTTATTAATCTAACTCGATTTGCATACAGATGTCGCAAAGCGTGCAGAGGAAGCACCCAAGAAAAAGTCACATAAGCGAAAGCAGCCAGCAGTCGACGCCCAGGCGAGTGAAGACATTGGACTCTGTCAGTCAAGTCAAGAAGCCGCGTTCAAAGAAGTTGCGAGTGGCATCACCGACGGCGAACTCGCTGAACTCGATACCGATGAGTAATTGTGCGTCCAGTGTGAGCTCGAATACCGGGATTTGTAATTCAATGAGCGTCTCAATTGATCAATCAAATCCACATCCTTTTGTCATTTCATCAAATAACAATGATCTTCTCCCTTCAATCGCATATCCTGTAGTTTCAATAGGAAATCTAACCATCCCAAGTCAATCATTTGATTCGATTCCTCCACCACTCATTAATCCACTAGAAAACGCTAGTGAGATTTTTGATTTTACGATCGCACCTTTCATTAAGGCGAATAATGAAATTCAGCAAGTTATCAAGACCAGAATCTATCGTCACATGTTTGTGAGTCACATTCAAAAAGCGATCACTACATTCTATCCTCAAGGCATAAATATAGCTGATCTCGTACTCCTCGCGCTCGAAATTATGAAAACACTTGGTCTATTTTAGGAATTCATTCAATAATCACGTGTCATTCATCATTCTAAAAATAAATAATTTGAATTTTTTGAATGAATACTATATAAGGCGAAAAGTAAACCTCTATAATATTTAAAATTTAATTCAATTTCACAATTTCTTTTGATTTCTTTAAAATTTCACAATTTCTTTTGATTTCTTTAATATAATGGACAGCAATATACTGCCAGCTTTTACTTCTGATCCTTCAAGCATTCTTATTCCAACATGCAATTCAGTCACTATTGATATAGCACCTTGTGCATGTATTCCTTTATCTACAACATGTTCTCTCTCCTCATCATTATTCGTTACGGATTCACAAGATTATTCAAAGTTTCTCGAATCAATAAATATCTTTGTTGAAAAATGCTCGTGGAATCAATTGATGCAAATTGCAAAAATTATTAACAATGAAGTACTTGGGCGTGGTGAAGGAGTAGTGCACCCGATGTTGGGGTATTTTTAGTATCTTTTAATTTTAAAATAATTTGATATTAGTTTAATTTAAAAGAAGAAAAATTTATCATTTTAAACCTCAATAGGCCAATAAGTTCCACAATGCGAAATCTTATGGGACTGCCCTGCAATAGCAATTCATCCACTACGTGGTGCTCTACAATCAAATCGAATTCATCATTATCTAATGATTTCTCCGAGGGAATGTGTAGTATTCAAGATCCATTAGCCAAGCTCGCGCGAAAACACCATATGCATCATCACTATGATGAGTGGATGCCGGCAACGAAGAACAAATGGGCAACTGTGCCGACAAGCCTCGACACTTTAACTGATGACGAGATGCAATTGAAGGGAGTGGCAAAGACAACATTAGAGTTCGTGGATGAGACAGATGATGACGCCACCATAATGGTTTAGATTAGAATTGTGTAAAAGATATTAATAACTTCTAATTCGCCTTTTGTCATCTCATACATTCAAAATTCTTTCATTCATTCTATATTTATCTCACAACCGAATCGATGGGTATTTAACTAAGTAAAAATTAAATTCAAATTAATTTTTAATTTCAAATTAAATTTTAAGTTTAAATTATGTCTTCGGCAACAGCTCCAAAGATTTATTCCATGGATGCATTTATAAATACATTTCGAAAGCAAAATACAACGATTTTATTATTGGACTCAGAATATTTGCTCAATATGGAGTTTTCACTGACATTTATACAGCCAAAAATATATTCTTAAGAGAACTACAAGTTCGATTTAAGAAGGGGACAACCAGGTGTGAAATTATTAACCAGTAAAAAATTTTGAAAATTAACATTCTTGTAAATTTTTATAAAATTAATTTTTTTAATCTAGTAGTCCCTTACCAAAGAAAACTCGATTCGATTGTGGTATGCCGATCAATGGAGAATACTTAAGTGAGATGCCTCCCGAGGACTGGGAATGTGACGAAGACGAAGATGGATCACCTCCTTCGAAGAAGGTTGCCACTGGCAACACATATTTAAGCACTCTCACCGAGTCTGAACAGAAGGCCTCAATCGAGGAAGATTCGAGGAAATTCAATGAAACTTTTGACAAGGAAGTCGAATACGTGAAAAGCTGCATGGCTGATGAGAGAAAGGCTATGGGCATCGCTTCACTTAAAAGCGACTTTGAAGCAGATACACAAAAGCTGATCGATGAATTACTAAAGCAAGTGGAAGACTTCGAAACTGAGCCATCTTCACTATCTAGTTAACTTTGCTATATTATAGCTCATGTCAAACAAATTTCTAATCGTAAAAATCTTTTCATTTGCACGTGCATTCTTGCCTATATATA
>WPAE01000081.1:0-926 GCA_009773205.1 Ignavibacteria bacterium | reverse complement strand
GTACTTGTAAATTCATTTACATTTGTAATAATGGCTGATTCTGATTCATTTACTACTGCACGTAATGAGCAATCCGCTTCTCGTCCTATAACTCTTCAACGTCCACGTTCATCAATTCAAACTGCACAGTCCTATGCAAAGAAACTCAATCCATTCATAAAAATGATTGCCACAGGAATGATTGTATTCATTTTCATTTCAAATCTAATTAAGCCTGCCTCTGATTCATGTGCAACATCTCCTATCATGTCTAATCAAAATAAAGAAATGATGAACACTCTATATAAGATGGCTGATCTTCCGCAAATGGAAATGATCACAGATAATAAGCAGACTAATAAAAACTACATACATGTCCCAAGAAATTCAACAGGCGATTAAAGCAGTTTACTTTGATCCAGCTGATCCAGGTAGCTTCGGCGGTATCAATGCACTTTTTAACAGTTGTAAGGCAAAAGGGTTAAAAGTTAGCAGAAAAGCAGTCTATGATTTTTTAAAAAAGGAAGAAGTGTACACTCTACATAAACCTATTAGAAGGCATTATAAACGCAATCCCATTATAGTGGGTGATATCAATAAACAATGGCAGGCAGACTTGGTAGAAATGCGGCCATATTCTAGATCCAATTCTGGTTACAATTACATCTTAACCGTAATAGATTGTTTTTCAAAACGAGCATTTGCAATTCCACTCAAAAAGAAAGATAGTCCTTGTCTAGTTGATGCGTTTAAAAAATTGTTTCGAGATTCAAAACCACAAAGACTACAAACAGATAAGGGCAAAGAATTTCTAAATAAGCCAGTACAAGATTTGTTTAAACAATATAGTGTACATCACTTTGTAACTCAAAATGAAACAAAAGCTGCAATGGTAGAGAGATTTAATAGAACACTAAAGTCTCGCATGTATCGTCTCTTTCGTCTCA
>WPAE01000264.1 GCA_009773205.1 Ignavibacteria bacterium | reverse complement strand
TTTTTTAATAAATTAGAAACAAATTGAGTTTTCCCACAACCAGTAGGACCACTAACCAAACAAGTGCATGGATGTTGTAACTTTAGAACAACCATTATTTTTTCTAATTAATTTATTAGATATGAGATTGAAAATGATACAACTGAAAAGGAAAACACATGCTTATATACATTATCAAAAAGAATAGCGCAGAAATGAACTGATCAAATTACATATGGTGAATGAAATAGACACATTAAATTAATCATTATCTTCAGTCATCTGCATCACCAAATCGAAAATCTCTTCATCGAAATTCGGGTTGTGACGATCCATTCGGACGATGTCGCGCAATGTGCCGATCAAGGTAGCTATAGTCATCTTGAGTTCGTCGAGATCCATGCCAGAATTGTGGAAACTGCGTGCAGTGTTGTGGAGTTCTGCAATCTCATCTGGACCGAGATCCTGGTCGACGAAGTTGTGGAATGTGTGCGCTCCAACTGCAGCTACGATTGATTTGGCGAGTGGCATATCGATTCGCTCTGAATCCTCATCCTGCTTCTGAATTTTGATAGCTGCACGATTGAGTCTGGCGCTAGCTAGGGCAGCACGCGGATCTTGACCTGAGGGAAAATCATTGATCCTCAGATTGCCTAGTGTGAAATGTGCTTCAGCCTCCGCTGCAGAAAGGACGAGATCCGACGAACAAGAGTCTGAAGTGACATCGTTGATTTTCGCTTTTAGAGCACAGTGCCCGAAAGCCAGTGTATCGATTCCTGTAAATTTATAAATTACATTCAATATTAGATAGAAAATAAAAATATTATTAAAACTTTGCAATGTATAAAAATAATAATTACCGTTTTCTAGAATAAATCTCTTATCATCGAATGAGCAGAGGCCTCGCTTGTCTACTTCCATCGAATATAGTTTGTGTAGAGTAGAACCAATTCGCCGATTTTTCTGGTAATTCTCTGTTGGCAAATTGAGTTGTTGAAGATAATCAGCATGATTCAATTTCCGAGATGCAGCAGAAGAAATGCCTTTCGCACGATGTTTCTCCAGAATGCCTTGTTGGCTCAGCACTATGTAGGAGTACATCTTTGCGCGAAGGCCGATGAACTCGATGATTATATCTCCATTCGCTTCATCTTTGAATTTTCCGATTACCTTGTTATTTGTAGGATCGTAGCAGAAATGCTGTTTTGGGTAGCCGCTGAAATCAAAAAGCTCTTTATGCTCTTTCATGTCGCGATAGATATCAGCAGTTTCGATCTCTAGCATTAGCGAGTCTGTATCTGTGAACAGAAGC
>WPAE01000263.1 GCA_009773205.1 Ignavibacteria bacterium | reverse complement strand
GGCCGCCAGCCGGGGCGCCCGCCTGGCGCCAGGCGCCGCCGCCGCTCCGTCTAAGACATACAATTTTTAATAGCTTATTTGTTCTCACTATAGCATAAGTTAGTAGATTTAATTTCGTTAACTATATTTAGAACACGTGTTTCGGTGGAAATTCCAGAATAACTCCTATTTGTTTTACCCAGACCTTATTGTGCAATACCGTTTGGTTTTTCCAAATTGAACACAACTCGCTTTACATATACAAAATTATCGTATTCCAAATGCATGTAAAATTACATATGTCAGGTGGAATTTCCAGTTTTCTCACTATTGGTTTTTTCAAACGCTATAGCACAATAAGGTTTGGTTTTTCCAAACTGGGTACAACTCAGTTTGTCATTATGCGTACAAAAGTCTCACATAAGTACTATAAATAGAAACTGTGGAAATTCCAGAATTCTCACTATTGGTTTTCCCGAAATATGTGCTCAGGTAGTATACAAACTCATTGATTCAGCATATAGTTTAATTCCTAATTTTGATTCGAATTTAAATTACTTTAAAATATTTCACTTCATAGATTTTATAATTACAACTCGCATCGCTCTCTCATCACATCTCTATAACAATTCGCATTCTTATTAAACAGCCTAAGGTAGAATTCTCTTACTTATTGTTAGGCCTAGCAAACTTAACGTAAAACATGACCTATTAGTAACTTAGCATTTATTTTAAATTATTATAATAAACTTGTATTTTATTATTTAAAGTTTTTAGTTATTATCTATACAAGGAATTACGTGTCTTTTTGAAAAATTCGCTCACTTTTACAACAGAAAAAGGTAGATCTCTTTTATATTTATTAGGCCTAACTAATTTACTTTAAATTTTAACTTGAGGTTCATTTGTAACTCAATATATTAAACTCTGCAGTTAGGTTTATTATTAGCTACTCGCTTCACTACACACACTTATTCGATTTAAAACAGTACAAGGTAAAATTTATCATAGTTTTAAATAGACTAATTAGCTTACACTAAATAACTTTATATTATAAAAAGAAAGTCAGTGCCCATAACATTATAGTAAAATGAGTGGCATCAATCAACTACAAGCGGCGTACAGTGCCAGCTCATCCTCCTCCAGCTCGCCAACTCATTCTGATGAGGATGCAGACCTCATCCTGACTCCCGTGGCTCACTCTTCCCCACCACAAAACATCATTCATCGCCACTACTCAATTATATCTCGGCCTCCTGGTCTGTACCGGACATCCAGCGTATCACCTCTCATTTTTGAGAACGGTCTGCCAGTT
>WPAE01000262.1 GCA_009773205.1 Ignavibacteria bacterium | reverse complement strand
GGAAAATGATTTTTTGCACATGAATTGTTAGTATTCATCAGCAGTAGCAATGCTCTGATGTTTTCTGGAATACTTCTGATGGGACCCCCAGTCGTTTTAACCTTCTCATAGTTTCGAATCGACCTGATTTGTTTTGGATGACGGGGAGCATTTTCTGGTGATTTCAATAATAGATTATATGCCTCTAGAGGAGAGATCTGTGTTGGAATGGACTACTGCTGATGAATACTAACAATTCATGTGCAAAAAATCATTTTCCGTCAAAACGACCACCCGTTGATAATTCTTTATTTTCCTCAGCAGATCGATCAACTCATCCACTTTTGCAGTAGAAACCCGTTAAATGGCCCTTTATCCACACTAGGAATTGATACTACTTTTAATGTTTCTGCATATTATGCAACCGTGTCTGTTTTTAAAAATACCGCTGTTTTTCGGAGATCTGATTCCCGCTATAATTCACCTGTAATGCTTGGCCCGATTTTGCTTTCCAGTGATCGGAAAGAAAAAACTTTTCGCGAATTTTTATCAGAAATTCGCAATGCAATTCTTGATGCTCGAAAGGACGCTGCCTTTCCCACATGTGAGATACTCAATGTGGGATCAGACCAGGATAAAGCATTCACTAATGCTATGCACTCACTGATTGCGCTTTCTACGAACTTCTCTGTATTTTCACTGCGAATTTCGTATGGTAATTTCTGCTCGAATCTCGCAATTTCTCGGAATTTCTCCTCGCAATTTCTCCTCCCAATTTCTCCTCGCAATTACTCCTTTATTTCGTCTCTGAATTTCTCAGAATTTCTCAATTGTTACACTATTTTGAGAATTAAGGAATGGAATATCGAAACGATGTTAGGTAACTACGAAAAAAGGATAAAATTTTTAGTGGCCACCTATATTATTTGAGGATTCAATTCCTTGGCAATCGAGTTGCTTGAAAATTGCTTGAAGTTGCTTGAAGTTGCTTGAAGTTGCTTGAAGTTGCTCGTTTTGGTGACACCCTAGTTTTGGTGCATATTTTACCTCCACACTGAGTAAGAAACTTTTCAGCTTCGATCTGTCCATTTATTTGGCGAAGCCCTCGGAAGGCTTTTATTTATCATCGAAGTAGGAACCTCGGGGATAAGAGATTTACATCAAACTATTATTATTGAAACGATCAAAATCTATTTCTCTCTGGATTTCTTAACATTTCTCAAACTCAATTGTAATACTTAAAACTTTTATTGTCTATCTGAAATTCTTTGTGGCTTTCACAAGTTAATTTATAGATACAACAAATCATTACAGCTACTATC
>WPAE01000261.1 GCA_009773205.1 Ignavibacteria bacterium | reverse complement strand
TTTTTTTCTTCCAATGTGCGAATAATTATCGCATGCATTGTTAAAATTTCAGAAAATATGCTAAAATAACCTATTTCGCAATTTTCTTAAGAAATATTTTGAAAATTTTCGAAAATATCGCCTAATATTTGATGAAAAATTAATCTCAACACCTATTTGAATGAGTTAAAATAATTAATTTAAATTATAACAGGATTCAATGATATTCCGACAAAAATTCCGATAAATTCGATAGCTGCGGAGCTCCGAAATCCGATCACATACAAATGCATATTACTAAATTTTTGCCGAAATTTCGCAAAAAAATTGTTAAATTTTAAATTATTTTGTAAAAATGGCAAATATTCCAATAAAATTGTCAACAATTCAAATATTTTTTCTTTTTTATTTTAGATTGATTTAATTAGGACTTTCAGAATAATGTGAGGCCGTTAGCCACCCCAAAAGGGGGTGTTTCCAACTGCCACCACGTGGAGGTGGCCTCTTGGCAGTCATTAACACATAAGAAATGGTGCTATTACATTTATTTAAAGAAATAAATTATCAAAACATGGAAATAAAATTTAATTTTCTCATGTCGACTCCTTTAACATATTTGCGATGAATACATATATGGACGCGGGGAATTCCCCCCCCCCACCCGCCGGGGTCAGCCGAAAATCAGGCAGGGGCGTCCTGGCAGTAACGATATAGGGGTCCGTGGCGAAAAATAGGTAGGATACGGGGTCCGACGGTCGGCAGGGAGCCCCCAGCTCCCCCGAACTCAGTCAGTCCGAGATCCACTCCTCTACCCACTCCTAAACAAGGCAAGCGGCATGTGCAGCTTGCCAGGCAGTAACCTCATAACCAAATAATCGATCAATGCAGAAGGTAGCCAGATCGGACTGCAATACTCCAGGTGTGGGCGAACAAGAGATTTATACGGCATAGGTGGGCACAGGAGGCTTAGGGGGGTGGACCCCCTCAACCCCCCTGGCGGCTGAGCCCCCCCCCCCCCCCCCCCACCGACCAAAACACAAATTTACACTACCACTTTTGGACCACCCGGAAACCAGAATGTACAGAGATGAACATTTCCTATGCAAAAATGCACTAAAAGTCAAATTTACACTCCATTTTTGACCCTCGGAGAACCTCCTTGAAACTTTAGAAAAAAATTTCGCCGCGAAACCCTTAAAATGAAGTTTTTCGAAAATCGATTTTGACCCCCGCGCCCTACCTCAACCACCCCCCCCACCCCCTGGGGGTCCGACCGTGCCCACCTATGAACGGGCAGGGGAAAATACTGCAAACTGCCGCAAAGTGCTACCAAATTGTTCAAAATGCCAGATAAGTGTAGAGTTGTCAGTAAACTACCTAACAATGACGGAAAATTACCAAAAATGCCAAAATTCTCCAAATGTTAGAAAATTGGACACTTATTTACCTCCACCCCCCTTCGCGTATAACCGCATAAACCTCAGTTATTTGCATAGAAAATCAATGGTTAAAAATTTCGCTGCGAAACGCTTAAAAATGAGGTTTTTCGAAAATCGATTTTGACCCCCCACCCCCTACCTTGACCACCCCCCCTAGGGGTCCGACCGTGCCCACCTATGCGTCCCCTCCCTCCTCCCCCCGAAAAATCCCGGCCATACATCTGCGTATAGGTATTGGTCCACACAAAATGATCCACACA
>WPAE01000260.1 GCA_009773205.1 Ignavibacteria bacterium | reverse complement strand
GTTTCAATTGAGCAGGGAAAGCGTGCATATCCGTTGGTAATGCACATCCTTCATTGGTAATGCAGGGCAGCAGGTCATTACTGCAAATAAACATTTGAAATACATAAGATTCCCGCGTATCTCAGAGATTTGCAAATTTTTCTGTGCCATTGTAGAGAGCATTAACTGTATCATTATTGAGTTTAAAGGTATGGTTTGCTTACAGTTTCGTATATAGTGTTTAAAACCACTGGGATATCAACCTGATTAATGACTTCTGTTTCAATTCGGGCCTAGTGAAATGATTTTTGACTAGGTTTTTGCAGCCATAGGGAAGATGATATAATGCTTCGTATGCGTGTCTTTACCATTCTTAAAACAGAATTGCTAATGGAATGGTGTACATTATCTGCCCTGTAATATATTAAAAAGTCTTCTAGATTTCTTCAAGCCTAGCTGCGCGATTTGAAAGGATTTACGATTCCCTTCGAATGAGCATGTCAGAATTAGAATTCAACGCTAATGTTCAAGATCCTTTCCAGATACCTCGTCAAGAGTCCGACGTGCAATTCAGAGCATATCATGTGGCTTTGTTAAGGTCATTGATTTCGTGTGCTGTAGAAGATATGGCTTTCGCTTGGAGAGAAATACAAATGTTGCGATTGTCGAGAAAACTTGAGAAACCTTCGATTTGTTATTCAGATCTTATCATGAGACATTGAAACGGTTTTTGATTCCATTGAATATAGCATATATGGTTTCTTGTTCTGGTGTTGTTCAAATCCTGGCGGGAAATGCTTCACAGGTGTGATTCTCTGATGTTCTTCAACTCTGGCAATTCCGAACTATGTTAATTCCTGCATTGCTTCCAGGATTTTGAAGCATTTCTTTTGCTACAATTTGCCTAGATCGACTATGAGTGCATATTCATTGCTGATTCAAACCTTTCTGTGAAAATGCTCCACAGAATGCCAATATTTCTAATGAACATTTCAATAATATTACTATTCTCACGAGATAAACGATCTAAACTGTTTTCTGTTTGCCATTGGATTGAATGTATATGTGTTGAATATTATGTTTAATACTGGGATCGGCTTAGAACTACTAACAAACTGTTGATAGGCTCATGTGCTGAAACCTGACGGGTGACTCGTGTTTAACCTCGAGCATAATGAAATGTCTTGTGCCAATGCATTTCCTTGCAGTAAAGACAGGATATATGGGCTCCTATGCGAGTTACTCTTAGAAATGCTGGTAAAATGGTTAAACGTCTCTCGGCCTTAACATGGTCATGCAATCTCCTATGTTTCTTCAAGCCGCACTGC
>WPAE01000259.1 GCA_009773205.1 Ignavibacteria bacterium | reverse complement strand
AAAACAAATCTGCACGTTCCCAACGATGTTATAATTGATGCCTCAATGCCAAATATTGTTCGCGACGGAGGAAAAATGTGGAACCGTAAGGATGAATTGCATGACTGCATCGCTATGATTCCGGACCGCTCCTACGCAACTATGTATCAAGAAATATTGGAAAACGCTAAAACAGAAGGTCAGTTCGATCCTTCAACAATGGGCGCTGTATCAAATGTTGGATTGATGGCACAAAAAGCAGAAGAATATGGCTCTCACGATAAAACTTTTGAAGCAATAGCTGATGGAATAATTAGAGTAATTAATTCCGAAAACGAAGTTCTTCTCGAACAACAAGTTGAAACGGGCGATATTTTTAGAATGTGCCAAACTAAAGATGTAGCAATTAAAGATTGGGTGAACCTTGCCGTTAACAGAGCAAGATCAAGCAGCGCTCCGGCAATATTTTGGTTAGACGAAAACAGAGCGCACGATATTGAGCTTATCAAAAAAGTGAAAGAATATTTGAAAGAGCTTGAGACAACCGGACTTGAAATAAAAATATTAAAACCGGCTGATGCGATGAAAAACACATTAGAAAGAGTTAGGAAAGGATTAGATACAATTTCAGTAACAGGAAATGTTCTTCGAGATTATTTAACAGATTTATTCCCGATTCTGGAATTAGGAACAAGCGCACGAATGCTATCAATTGTTCCGCTGCTAAATGGCGGCGGATTATTTGAAACCGGCGCCGGCGGTTCTGCGCCAAAACATGTGCAGCAATTGTTAAGCGAAAACCACCTTCGCTGGGATTCGTTAGGTGAATACAATGCGTTAGTTCCATCTTTAGAAATGATAGCCGAAAAATTCGGAAATGCAAAAGCAGCTATGCTTGCCGAAGCTCTTGATGTTGCAATAGGAAAATATTTGGAAAACTCTCGTTATCCATCGCGCAAAGTTGGAGAGATAGACAACCGCGGAAGCTCATTCTACTTATCTTTTTATTGGGCTAAAGCATTAGCAGAGCAAAACAAAGATGCGCAATTGAAATCAAGATTTTCTAAGATTGCTAAAGCAATTGAAGAAAACGAAAACCAAATTATAACCGAGTTATTAGCTGTTCAGGGCAAACCAACAGATGTAGGTGGATATTACAAGCCGGATGATGAAGTGGCAGATGCAGTTATGCGCCCAAGCAAAACATTTAATAAGATAATTAATGAGATGTAGAATAAAGGCAGCTCGAAAAATTAGTTTTTTTAACTTATGCCCGCGGGGATGAAACATTTATGAGCCGAATCAAACCCGCCCGCCGTTTTATGGAGGG
>WPAE01000258.1:1327-1943 GCA_009773205.1 Ignavibacteria bacterium | reverse complement strand
TACATTGATAAACTATAAATATATTGAAAAATAGAGCACTGATGCGATCAAGTACTCTTCAGTTTAGTAGCTAAATTTCTGAAAACTACCTGCCCTCACTGAATTTACAATTATCTCATTATGATAATTTGACGACATTGTTACGTAGCGAGGTTTCTCTTGAGTTTAAACTCCCTTTTCCTATATCTGTTAATAACATGTTATTTATTTTGTTAAGTTTTACTAAGCATGTTATTAACTGTTATTAACAAGGTGTTAATAACAGTTGACCACCTCTAGTTTCTGCACACGCATTATGATGTAATACTATTAGTTTTAACGTGTTTTAATATTCAATTCGACATTTATGTATAAGCATTTACGGCCCCTGCATGGCTTTTTAACTGACAGCGGTCTGCGGCCGACATCGCGCGGTCTCTGTTAGCATACATGGGCACGCTGGGACCCCCAGGGGTTGTGAGCGGGGTCGCCAGGAGGTGTCGGGTCCAAAAGGGGTAGTGTAACTTTGCCGATTGTCTTATTCTATTACAATTTTTCGGCCCCCCGCTGGGGGGTTGCCTGATTTTCGGACCAGCGAGGGGGGTGTCAACCCCATACGTTAACAAGGTCCGGGGGG
>WPAE01000258.1:0-1312 GCA_009773205.1 Ignavibacteria bacterium | reverse complement strand
TGGACAAGGCCAAAGGCTTGTCGGGGGGGGGGTCGCCGCGTGGGGGGTTCCGGGAGGCTGAGCGGAGCCCCCAGGACGCCGGAGAAATTTTCACAAAATTTATTAAAAAATCAATGAAAAATTACAATTGGAGGCCAATTTTTCATAATTTTAATGAAAAATCTGTAAAAGATTGTTCGAATTTTTCGCGAAAATTTGTGAAAAATTATAATTATGCATTTATATGGGGTTCGGGGGCGGAGCCCCCCCCCCGTCCGAAGCTCGCGATTTTATAAAAAAATAGTCCAAAGAACAATTGAAACTTAGTATTCTCTGGCTAATTTCGGCTGTTGGTACGTCCTGAGGGACGCGCTTGGCTGATATTGCATAGGTGGGCACAGTGGGGTTAACCCCCTGGACATATGGACCCCCTCAACCCAACCTGGCGGAGAACCCCCCCCGCCGACCAAAACACAAATTTACACTACCAATTTTGGACCCCCGGGAACCATATTGTACATAGAAGAAAAGTTTCTATGAAAAAATGCATTAAAAGTCAAATTTGCACTATCATTTTTGACATCGGATAAGCTCCTTGAAACGTTAGAAAAAGATTTCGCCGAGAAAAGCTTAAAAGGAGATTTTTCGAAAATTGATTTTGACCCCCCCCCACCTCGACCCCCCCCTGGGGGTCCGACCGTGCCCACCAGGAAAATCGAGTTGCGGGTGTTTGCGGCGCGGCTGCCGTTTGGTCACACTCACTATTGCTTTTTCAGTATAGTTTCGTTGGTGCGGCTAGTAAATCAACGCGGTATAGCAGGGATTCGCAAGCGATGCGAATGTTGGCACCTAGAAGCAACCAACCTGAAAGGCTAGATCGGAGAATTGCAATACATATTTCAAAATGACATTTAAAAGAGGAAACCCTTCATGTCTTTGAGAAAACCCTTACCTCACCACATCCACTTAACTTTTAAAGAGAATCGGCAACAGCCAAACCCCCGTTACCTCAATGATATCAATCTGGCTTTTTTCGACATGACTAGAGTAGCAAAATAGACTAGAATAACATCAGCGCTATAATATAACATGATAATTGTGCCTTGCGCTAATTTGTTACTGCTCTAAGGAATAATTTACTTAATGCTGCATGGTATGTGAGATCATTGATTGAGAATTTCAATGCCACCTTAGTATATGATGAATATTTTTAAACTTTCGTAAAAATTTCTTACACCATGTAAGTTATGTATGAAATGTAAGTTACGTAAGTTATGTAAGAAATGTAAGTTATGTAATTTATATAAATAACTTACACATTCCACCATCCCTA
>WPAE01000257.1 GCA_009773205.1 Ignavibacteria bacterium | reverse complement strand
CCAGATCCCCGTCGGTTTCACCACATTATTGGTCATGTTCTGATACGCGTCAATCGCCACCGACTCATGATCCATACCCCACTTGATGGCCGGCACATGATCCAGATTCTTTGGGGCATAGATATCATCGCGGAGACGTTGGATGTTCGTTGAGTGGGGATTCTTGATGACACTGATCGCTCGGCCAAACTTCGATGCCGTGAGCTTTCCATATCGGTGTGCCATCCAATCGCTGTTGTGACTCTGCCCGGTTGTCCTAAACGCAATATCACGAATTTCCTCGATCGTTAACTCCTTATCCATTTGGGAAAATTATTTCAGAAATTAATTCATAATAATAATCACTTCGAGAGAAGATCGGATTTATATAGACTTCTCTCCTTAATGGAAAAAGTCAGAGCCAAGAATTTTTCAGAGCCAATCACAATAGCAACCGCATACGTCATGCTTACTTCGGACAGTGAGTCGATGTGTCTTTCGCTCGTTCCTGGTTGGAGAAACAGTGAAGGACTAGTTGAACGATACAGGAGCCAACAAAGCAGCAAATAAAATCGAATATCAGCTGCGTTAGATGAGACATTTTAAATTAAAAGATAGAGCCGAACAACTGCGTATCCCAAACAGAAACAGTTGAACCCGAGCCAGCTAAGTACAAGCACGTCTTCGAGAGACATTTTCTTATTTTTGATGGGTGGAACCGCTATCCTTTTATATTCACGCCTGTCTTGTTTTATTCCGATAGATTCGAGAAATTCGACTACCTTCCCGAGATGGTGCATATGCGGTCTCCACGCCAGAGAATCCGCCCAGTCAAGATAACGTCTTGCTTTCTGCTTAGTTGCTGCTGCACGAGCTTTTTTAATTAGATCTGAAATCTTTTGAGCCTCCTCATCATCGAGGAAATAAAGGTTTTGAGAACAAAGCCGATCGGGAAGTTCGTCTTCAATATCCATTCTAAATCCTTAATGATTAGGAAGAGCTAGGTTTGCAACATTTTATATTGTGGAAGGAAATTTGTTTCTATTTTTAGAATCCGTGTTTCTATTTTTAGCACATCTCATATACCACTCGCCCATCCACCCCACTTTGTTTTGATCCTGCCGAGTGAAGGAAAAAGCATCTACTTATTCGAGATGGATGATAAGGAATTTCACAATGGAAAGGAAACTGCCTTGAGTCATTATCAAAATATCAATCGACTCTGCCTTGGACGATCGTAAGGAATCTTTTCGTTTATTTGTTCATGAAGAAGAGAAACTGCTCGGATTCTGAAGTGATGATGATGAAGGGCAAAGATGTGGAACAAGTGATCTAC
>WPAE01000256.1 GCA_009773205.1 Ignavibacteria bacterium | reverse complement strand
TTTTTTTATTAAAAAATATTTTTATTTGCTCCTTTTAATATTGAAATTATAGAAGGCTCTACATATGAAAAACTTGAAAACGAATTGGATATTTGATTGTCCATGCTGGATCCATTCATAAAAATATCACTTGTCAAAGTATTTCTAAAATGAAACACACTAACCAATGATTAACATCTTGAAGGTAACCTTAGAGTTCACTACAAATGAGTGCTTTGGAGATGAATGCAACGGCTCATATTAATAGACTGGCCCGCTATTCTACTAGATCGGACATTCTTATCCTTCCTGTAGAGCACTTCCTCTGTTGCCCTGGATCGTTGCCAACATGGGTCAGAACAGGAAAAAGCAACATTCGACACATGAATATCTAAGCGTTTTGGGCTCTTGTAGAATGAAATTTTCAAAACAAATTTGATATTCGTTCTCTACAAGGGTTGTCCTATACAAAAGTAGCAACAGTAAAATTTTTTTGGAAAATGACTTTGATGGTCCTCGGGACCCGGTCACTGTGAGCATCACCTTGGAGATGGCTACACATCAGGACCTTGGAAATGATTTCATTGGCTCCTTTTTATAGGATTTCCTAATAGACCCTCTCATATAGCAGAATATATATTTTCAGCCTCTAGTACCCTCTCGTCAGTCCTCTGAGTCATGGACAACATGGTCAGAAACGCTAAAAAGCGTAATTTTTCGGAACATTAAAATTGAATTTTTGAGCACTTGTCGATTGAAATTTTCAAAAGAACTTGAATTTTCTCTGTCCCCGAGAGGTACCCTACTCAAAAATATCATCAGTAAAAAATTGTTGAAAATTCACTTTTTGGCATGTATTGGGGACCCAATACATCTCGCGGGTACCCAACACATGTAGGTTTGGGGTACCCGATTGTGAATGACTAGAATCACTCATTTCAATATAACTTCTCAGTAGACATCCTACTCTACAAAACCCTATATTATCAGCCACTAAGGCCCTTCCTGTAGAGCTCTGGGTAATTGACAACACAAGCCAAAACAGTGAGGCCTTGAATTTCGACCCGAAAAGTTCACAGGTCCTTCCAGCTTCTCAGGAAAGGAGTTATGCACTGAAAATTGGCATATAAGCTCGGTTGCTCCCTGGGAGGGTCCCATATAAAAATGAGCCCAGCGCTTTGAATCTAAAGGTAATTTTTTGGGGGTACAAGAAATGACCCCAAAAAACCATGATGGGGGTATCATGTGATTTTATTGGTGATTCGTCATACACTCGTGGTGTACGTCAAGAAAATATATTGGGTTCGGCCTTGAAAATGTAAAACAAAAATTTTAGAATTTTTGATGGACGTTTCGGAAATTTGGTTTACGTAGATTTTTGAAACAAATCATATTTTTGGAGTCCATATCGGGTACTGATCACGAAAATATGCATATGATTGAAAAATTTCATCTATTAAAAAATGACCCCCGGAAGGGTGGACGATACCCCCATCGTCGCTCAAAATTTCTAAAATTTTTGTTTTACATTTTCAAGGCCGAACACCATATATTTTCTTGACGTACTCACCGAGTCTATGACGAATCACTATTTAAATCAACGAAATTCAAAAGTCGATTTTTCTCGGACCATTGGGGTCATTGGGGGTACCCCAAAAAATTTACTCTAAACTTCATGGCGCTGAGCTCATTTTTATATGGGACCCTCCAATGGACC
>WPAE01000255.1 GCA_009773205.1 Ignavibacteria bacterium | reverse complement strand
ACATCAGTCTGTAAAAACGACGATGATTTATACTCATGTTTTAAATAAAGGGCTTGGAGTAAAGAGTCCGCTTGACTAAAGTCAAGTAAATTAGACTGAAAAACAGATGGAATGATATCATGCAGCCCCTATTTTTAAATATATTGAATTTGAAGAATTTTATGAACAAATGGAATACATATATGCAGCGCCGTGCAGTAATGTATTCTTTAATTAACTAAACTGTGCGGCATAAGTAATAGTTAGGCATTTAGGCTTAACGGCAATGCAGCTAAGTGTCTGACTTTAATTTGTAAAAGCGTTGCCAAATTAAAGTTAGGAGTCAGTTATGAAAAAATTTAGCGTTACAACTCTGTGGATATTGTTTTTATTTTCCTCTGCACTTCTTTTGTTTTCTTGCAGTGCTTCTCAAAATCTTGAAAACATATTTACACCTGAGGTTCTCTATAGATCGCCAAACCTCGATTTCACTAAAGTGCAAGCTGCTGCGGTAATGCCAGTTAACTGTTATTCAAATGAAATACCTGTTATGACGGGATTAGTAAATGACGGACTGCCAGCAGAGTTAAACAAAGTGCAAACAGCTTGGAAAATTTATTCTACTGATGAAGTGCTTAGAAAACTGAATGATGCGGGATTAGGAAGGGGATATCAAAATTATATTGCGGACCTTAATACATTTACTTCAGTAGCTGGAATGACACCAAATTTTACTTCTGAGACTCAAACTTTTTTTAATCAATTATCAAAAGAAATGAATTTCCAGACCTTATTATTTACTAGTTATGGATTTGATCGAGGAACAGTTCAAGAAAAAAGCACTTTGAATGCTTTGCTCGGTGGTAGTGGTGTAGTAAATGTGATGAAGAAAAGGTTAAGTGTAACAGCAGTTCTTTATGATCTGACAAGCCGTCGCACTTGGTGGATTGCAAAACTAACACTCACAGTGAATGATGATTTTCCAAATGAGGAATTAGCACGAAAAGTAATAGAAGGCATTTGTAACAATTTTGGGAAAGGAGATTTAAGGCAACTTTAAAATGCCTAACACGCAACTCAAAGCGACCGCTTCTTGTGAAGCGGTCTGAGTTGCAATTATTGGGTTTAGCTTTCCAGAGTAAGTTTGTTATAAAAGGTTGATTTATAAAACGAAGTTGATTTTAAAACAAAAAAGGTATTTGCCAAAAGCGTCATTGTAGTTTTTGGCGGCGCTTTAGTTGCAACGCCGTTAGGCTTCTAAAATAAATATCATAGGAGGTTTATAGTCAAATATCTACAGTAGCAGAATATTTTTCTTAATACTTTGCTACAAATAATTGAC
>WPAE01000080.1 GCA_009773205.1 Ignavibacteria bacterium | reverse complement strand
CGGCGAAGTTGGTTTGATGGACTTTGGTCCAATACAAATCTTTTTAGTTGGCCATTTGTTGTTTCAAATGATTTTCTCTAATGACAATTCTGGGTTAAACGTATTTCCCTAAAAACGCGTTTAGCCCCATATTCTTTAATTAATACATGGGCAAGCCAAGCCTGAAAAGACTTTTCATTTGCTCTCATTGAGAAATATTCTTTCCCGAAATTTTCAATTACTTTAACAATAGTTGATTGTTCTATAGGCAGCATTATGCATCCTTAACGAAATAATAAAAAATATTAATGAAAAATATTTACTATACTTCAATTGCAACTGGATAATGGTCTGATAATGAATTTGTTACATCATCTTTAATCGTACGAACTTCTGAATTTGAGGTTATGTTTTTACTAAGAATATAATCAAGTCTCATTGGTAATGCATGCATGGGATCGGCAAAATTTTGGGTGGGGACAGTATTATCAAATACACCTTTTGTGCTTAAATCTTCCATTCCAGAATTTAATAGTATTTGCATTGGAGAATAATTAATCTCCAATTTATTTGACAAGAATTTGCTCTTTAGTTTTTTACTATTTGAAAACACGCGTAAATATGAATCATCATAATATGATGAGTCTTCATTTGATAATGTATTCAGATCCCCCATAAGTAAGATTTTTCCATTAATCTTGGACATAATACTAATAAGCTCTATGCACTCCAGTTCTCTTTTGACTGAATCATGAGGTGTTAAATGTGTTACAATTAAATTTATATCTTTTACAATGGCAAGTAAGGCCGCATGATGGAAATTTTCGTTGTATTCAATAACTCCATCAATAGGAAACTTAGAAACTAAACCAACCTTGTATTCCGACTTCTGACTTTTTATTATGTAACATGAGCAAAAGCCATGTTTCGTTGAAAATTCTTCTAATTTCGTTTGATCCCATCCATTAAGTTCATTTAACCCAATGATATCTATACTAGCTTTGTTAAAAAAATCAAATAAAAGATCTTCGTTTCCTTTGCATCCATTATTGATATTATAAGACAGAATTTTCATGTTTTCCTCCCTATCGACTGATGATGGAAATATTTACTTAATAAATATATTTAATTTATCATGCTTAAAGGAAATCTATATATCTCATCACTAACTAGCTCATTATCAAATATGTCCCTTACAGCAATCCTGCCATTAATAACATACCGGAATATACCTTCGTGATAAAATGGCGGGAAGTCTGCAATGCACGGAAATACAAAATCGTAATCATTGTTCAATAAGCCCCACTTTTTATTCTTCTTAACGGCACAAATCTTACTATTAATAAACTTAACTTCATCGAAAGAACGCTTCTCAATTACTTTTCCTTCATAATTGATTATGTTCCAATTAATGTTATTTCTTACAAATAGGTTACCATTAAATGAGAAGCCCGCATCCTTGTAAACCAAATCCACCACTTCATTGCCATTATCATCGATGAATCCAGCTTTACCATTTGTTGATACTGCAGCAAGGTTATATGTGAACTTTGAAGCTGAATCATATTGTGCATCTATTATTAAATCTCCATTCTTATCTATATAACCATATTTTCTATCTATCATAACTCTTGCCAGTCCTTCGGAGAAATGATCGTTCTCATCAATTAAGTCAAAAGGAGATCTTATTTCGCTTCGATAAGTATATGGTATAACCAAATCACCATCATAATTTATAAATCCGTCTGTTCTATAATTCATATCGTCTGAATAAATGCCGACTCTTGAAAGTCCTTCACGAAATTCCGTAGTTATAACGTTCTCATCCATAAATATTTTAATTTCTTCTCCTTTTATATTTATCAAAGAAGAGAAAATATTATATGCAAATGAATAGCCTTCGCTAAAATCTTCACATTCAATATAGTCTGGACTTATTACAATTCTTCCTTCTCTATTTATATAACCTACTTTTTTATGATCTTCAAACCATGCCAATCCATCATAAAAATCACCAAAGCGAGAGTATGGAGAGAAAACAATAAATATGCCATCATCTCTAAGGAGTTCTTTTACAAGTTGACCATCACTCAAATAATAAACAACACTTATTCCATCGACAGAATCTCCAACGACCATTTTGTACTTAAGTTTATTTTTAATCATTACTTGATTCCTTTATTTGCGAGTGAATAAATTCTTTTTACCGAAAAACTTAGAGATATCAAATATTATCTTTTTAGATTGTCCATTTGCCAGCTCAATGGTAAATACATCGTAAGAATTATCTCCTTTATGAACTACTTTTTGATTCAGAATTCTGAAACTCTCATTTGGTTCGCCCCAAACATTTATTATCCAATCGTATTCAAAGCCAATTCCTTCTTCTGTATCAATGGAAAGAACCATAATAGCATCCTTATAGGAAGATCCTCTGTCTCTGAATTGATGATAAAAAGATTTACTGCTTTTATTCATTTTTTTCAGTACCCGATTAATATTAATTAACTGTTTCAACTAAGTTTCCGGCAATACCTTCTATTATCATTCTTCTTGTTTGGTCAAATGCTTTAGCTCTCTCTGTTATAAGATTAAATAACTCATAACGGCTAAGAGTTCTATCCGTATCAATTACATCATTCAGCAATTTTATTGCCGTAGCTCGCGTGATATTTTTGTTTATTTGTAATATACTTTCTGACGAAATTGGTTCTTCCATTTTTCTTATTCGCGCTTCTATTTTTCCTCCTCTTACTTCAATGTCTTCTAGCATTGCATTTACTTTATCAAATACACTTTGAACAAATAAATTATAGTGATAGAATTTAGCTGTACTATTTGTTTCATGAATGTAAGCTCCGTTTGAGCAAACATACCTCAGCAAATAATCCTTAATCTTGACAGCGCTAAATCCGGTTTCAGAATTAGAAATTAACATTCCCATCCCAAATTCATCACCTCGAAAAGGCTTCATTCTAAACTTCTCTTCAATCCTAATTGATGTAGTGTAATCATCAATAAATATTCTTTCTATTCCTTGTGTGTCAAGATTTTGGATTAGTTCAATATCATTTACATCCGAGAATTTCTCGCTTGTGATTGTGAGAGCATCTCCGTCTTCAATCTTTATGTTGACATATTTAGCTTTGATGTTGATTATATAATCATTGCACATAGCCGTTATAGTATCTATATCAAAGTACTCAAGCTGACGAATAGGAAAAGAGTACCATTTAAACAGTTTCTCCAAAAATGACCGCCTTATTAAATATTCATATGTAGAGCCGTCAAAAATCACTAAATAAAGTGCCTTGTCTTCATTTCTGACAAAAATCTTCTCCGGTTCAATCAGTATAGTTTTTGTATTGAATGAATGTAAGTAGTCAATAGCTTCAACTGCACCAGAAAAACATGCATTTTTGCCTTCTGGAAATAGTACTCTCATAATTGCCTCCTAATTCTTCTGCATTGCTGTTAGGTGAATAAGTTTCTTATCAAACATCAGAGCAAATCCGTTTAGCTTTTCATCTTGAAAGCGGTCTTCAGCACCTACTCCCACACCATTAAATGTGGCCTTTTGCAATCCTTCAATCTTGTCCATTGTTTCAAGCAATTTGTATTTGAGTTCGCTTTCATCAATCTTCTTTGTAGGAGCTTTTATATTCAAGAACTGCATTGCGGCTCCTTTAAGTGTTTTCGGAAAGTATTCTTGAAAAACAACTTCGCAGTTGAATAAATCAAGTCCTACAAACTTATTGCCGTTAAAGAGTGCAATTCCGTTAACACCTTCTTCAGACTTAAAGCTCTCTATGAATTTCTTAAAATCATCTTCCCTAGCAATTGCAAGATCACTTAGATTTTGTGTTTGTGATTTAATGTCAAACTCTTTATGATTTTCCGCAACTTTACTCCATACTTTACCTTGGTCAGCGTAAGCTTTTTTATTCAATTTAATAGAATAAAGAACATCTTCATTCTTCATTTGTCTCATATTTGCCGGTGCAACGTAATCTGATGGAGTAAAGGACTCACTTACATGGTGCCACCTCCCTTGTTCTACGCAACTTACATGTACTTGAGTCTTTACTTTTGGAGCCAGCAGTACTGATGTGTTTATTACTCTGTTTTGTTTAGCCCCCTCGATTATATCCCCATCCATCATAAATATATATTTATCGGAGTGATTTATCACAAAAATGTCATTTACTGAAGCGCCATCTTTGAGTTCAACAAGTTCAATCATTTTCTCAGAAGCAGCTCTGCCGAGCGAGACGTAGTCAAATGTGTCGATGTTTGAAGAAATGAACTGCACAATAGATAAAGACTTTTGTGTTTGCACTGATATTGCCTTGGTTTCCATCTTAAATTCATAGTTGATTTACATCTCAAAAATAATTTCCGGGCAACAGTTGATCGGTATCATTAAATGATACTTATGCAATTGCGGATTTAGTCTTTTTGATTTAAGTTTGAGCAGTAATAGATAACTTTGTCTAATTATAGTGGGGTATATAATTGAAAGACCTCAAACTCAAGATTAAGCGCCAAACAGAAATACTCGGATTGGTAATTTCATCTCCGGGTAAGTATCAAATCTATGATTTTGAAGAGATGTTTGGAGTTAATGACTTAACAATCAAGCGTGACCTTCAAGAGTTGAGAGGCTTAGGTATAGATATTCATTCTGAGGGAAAAAAAGGGATTAATATAACTTCTAAAATTCCGATTGAATTACTCAAAGCGATCATTCCTCAATACATTGGAATAGCGGTTAACCAGAGTACATACGACCAAGCAACGAGTCTATTTATTAGTAAACTCGGCGAAAACTCAATTGCGATACTCACTGAACTTCAGATATGTATTGATCAGACCAGCACAATTAAAATAAAATATCAGAAGCCGGAAGAGAAAGCAATAGAAGAAAGAGTACTGGAGCCGTACTGCATATTTCAAGGCGATAAGCATTGGCGCTTGCTTGCTAATCACAATGGAGTTGTTAAACAGTTTTTGCTGAATAACATTAAGTCAATTGAAAAGCTTGATAAGAAGTTCAAGCCTATATCACAGAAACAGATAGATGAAATATTTGGCACTTCATTCAAATGCTGGCTCGGAAATGAAAGGTTCACAGTAAGAATAAAGTTCTTGCCACCTTGGCCGGATAGAATTAAACCGAAGCAGTACATGGAATTTCAGAAAGTAATTGAGAACCTGGATGGGTCGATTGAATATGAGACCGTAGTGAATTCTCTTAATGAAATTGCCGCTTGGATTGTAAGTCGAGGCGAAGGGGTTGTTGTATTAGAGCCGGAGAAATTAAAGTCCATTGTGATTCAAACGGCAAAGGATGTACTTAAAAATTATAATGAGTAGTATCATTTAATGATGCTGAAAGAAAAATTAAGTCATGGAAGAGTAGGAAAATGATCGTTAAACTGCTCAATGGAGAGATTAACATTTAACAACGGCTGTTATCCCGACTCTG
>WPAE01000254.1 GCA_009773205.1 Ignavibacteria bacterium | reverse complement strand
AACCCTCAACCCCCCTTTATACGTTCGATTAATCGAAATAAAATTTCATCGATTAATCGATTAATTTTTTGATTGATTTTGCCAGCCCTACTTTTTTGGTTATTTAAATAAGGCCGAGGCGAGCGAAGCGAGTCTAGGTGAAATTTTTTTAAATTTTCAACAAAAAGCTATTCATTTTGGCAAAAAATTTAGTAAATTGTAGGGCTGGCAAAATCAATCAAAAAAATTAATCGATTAATCGATGAAATTTTATTTCGATTAATCGATTAATCGAACGTATACAGGGGGGTTGGGGGGGGGTTAAAAAAATTTGGGTCAAAAATTTTTTCCATGTGAATTTGCCAGGCGTGAAATTTTACAAATATATTACAATTTTATGATAGTTTTGCTTGATAATTCAATGAATATAAAGAAAATTACTAGTATTTCATAGTACCATAAGGCCGAGACGAGCGAAGCGAGTCGAGGCGGAAATTTTTTGAATTTTTAATGAAAATTCTGCATAGAACTCTGCATGAATTTTAAGTAAAAATTATTGAATTTTATTAAGGAATAATACGCCGAGACGAGCGAAGCGAGTCGAGGCGGAAAATTTTTGAATTTTTAATGAAAATTCTGCATAAAAAGCTGATATTTTAAGAAAAAATAGTTGAATTTTGTAAGGAAAATAAGGCCGAGACGAGCGAAGCGAGTCGAGGCGGAAATTTTTTGAAATTTTAATCAAAAATCTTGAATTTTTTGAATAATTTTTTAAAAATTTTACAAAAAAATATTAAAATTTTATGTTAAAATTTCGATTAATCGAAACTTTTTTCTTTCATCGATTAATCGATGCCAGCCCTAAATTTTACCAAAAATTATGCATTTTTCGCTGAATTTTGATCAAATTTTTACATATTGAAATTCTAAATGGCTTATTCTCTGAAGTTGATAATAAAATTCAAAGGAAGTAATTAATTTTTAACTAAAAAACAAAAAGCCGAGGCGAGCGAAGCGAGCCGAGGCGAAAATTTTATGTCCTTTTAAGCTTTTTTGATAATTTTTTAACTTTTTTGTTAGTTTTTGGCTGCTTTCTCGCACTTTTTAACGTAATTTTTCTCCTTTTTTCCCTAATTTTTCCTCTTGCTTAATTTTTCCCTCTTGTTTAACTAGCTTGCCATATTAATTTTTTCCTCCCAGGGGGGGAAGGTTCCCCCCTTCCCCCCCCCCTCCGCACGCCACTGTTCACGATCACAATAGTTTAATAATAAATTATTAAATTTTCAAGATATTAGCATAGCACATACTTGGCTATAGCAGGCAACACCGCCATATAAAAGTAA
>WPAE01000079.1 GCA_009773205.1 Ignavibacteria bacterium | reverse complement strand
CGCTTATATTTAGCGGGACATTTCTAATGAATTTTTTGGGTTAAATATTTTTCTAGTTGTATTTCAATTGGTCATTTCTTTTCCGGTTACTCTAACTGCTGCAAACTTCAGATACTCGGTTTCTTTCATTGCCGGAAGCAATGGATGATCTAAAGAAGCCCCGTTAGTATAAACCAACTGAATGCTTTTCGCGGCTTTAACTGCACCGGTTTGTATGGCTTCAATAAAATCTTCTTTCTTTAGATGATGCGAACAAGAAGAAGAAAAAACGAAACCGCCATTGTTTACAATTTCTAAAGCAAGACGGTTTAGTTTTTCGTAAGCTTTTACAGCTTTAGGCAAATTCTTTTTGTTTTTGGTAAAAGCCGGCGGATCAATATTTACTACATCAAACTTTTTCTTTTCTGTGATGCATTTTTCTAAATAATCAAACACATCCGAGCAATAATATTCTACATCTGTTGTAAATCCGTTTAAGGCTGTGTTGTATTTAACATTTTCAATTTCGTTCGAGGAAGAATCTACAAACGTAACTTTAGAAGCTCCGTTTGCAATTGCGTGCAAACCAAATCCGCCGGAGTTGCAGAAGCAATCCAAAACAGTTTTGTCTTTACAGAATTTGCCAAAGTATTCTCTGTTATCACATTGATCAAAGAAGAATCCGGTTTTCTGTCCTTTTTCAAAATTCACTTTGTACTTCAGAGTTTCATCCGAAATGATTTCTTCGCCAGCTTCTCCCAAATAAATTTTATCTTCGGCAGGTAAACCTTCTAGCGTGCGAAAGTATTCATCATGCTTTGTAAAAATGTTTTTTGCGTTCAGCTTATTTTCAAGAGTACTAATTACATGCTCAATATTCTTTTCTATTCCGGCAGAATAAACTTGCAGTACAAAAGTATGGTTGTATTTGTCTATAATTAAACCTGGAAGAAAATCGCTCTCGCTAAAAACAAGGCGAAATGACTCGCGGTTTAGATAAACAGCTTTGCGGTAATTGTAAGCGGAGAGAATTCTTCTCTCTAATAATTCGGCAATGTTGATATTTTGTTCGTTAGAAATTACGCGGACTGCAATTAAAGAATTTCCATTGTAAAATCCGCTGGCAACAAAATTCCCACGAGAATCAAAAACCTCTACAACTTCTCCATTCCTCGCCTCGTCTCCTACGAGTCGGAGCGGGTCAATTCTCAAACCGCCAACCTGATGGCGGTCAAGTTCTCCATTATCAATCGCTTGTACTTCATTACTAAACACCCAAAGATGTCCTTGCTTTATTCGTCTTTCTTCGTTCTTACGTAAAATAACTTTTGCCATTGTTCTTCTATTTGTTTTTGTAAAGATAAACCTCTTTGCAATCAATCCAGCATCAATTTGGTATCTTTAGAGAGTAAATTTTAGGATAACTCTTGAACAATTTAGAATCCTTAGAAAAATATTTTGCACATAAATCTTTCCGCGGTCTACAAGAACAAATTGTAAGCCGCATTTTTACTGAAAGAAAGCATAGTTTAGTTTTAATGCCTACCGGCGGCGGCAAATCAATTTGCTATCAATTGCCTGCAATGCAATTTGAAGGTGGAACTATTGTTATAAGTCCGCTTATTGCTTTAATGCAAGATCAAGTTGATGCGCTCAAAAAGAAAAACATTCCTGCAGAATTTATTAACTCAACTGTAAAACCTGAACAGCGTAAACAACGGCTGCAAAAATTTGTTGAAGGGAAAGCAAAACTTCTTTACGTAACTCCAGAACGCTTCCGCAAAAAAGAATTTGTTGAGGCTATTTCCCAAATTAAAATATCTTTGCTTGCAGTAGATGAAGCTCACTGCATCAGCGAATGGGGACACGATTTCCGTCCCGATTACTCGCGCATAGCCGAGTTTCGTTCCTTGATGGGAAATCCTTTGACAGTTGCTCTAACGGCAACAGCTACACCGGAAGTTCAAAAAGACATTATTGCCAAACTAGGTCTTCAGAAAAGCGAAATCAAAATATTTCATGAGGGAATACAGCGCCCTAATCTTCGTTTGGAAACTGCCGATATTTATGATGAAAAAGAAACACTCGAAGCAATCTTCAAAGTGTTAGACAATTACAAAGGCTCAGGAATAATTTATTTCGCTCTAATCAAAAAGCTTGAATACTACTCTCAAATTCTACGCGATAAAGGTTACGCTCACGGAGTTTATCATGGAAAGTTAGAACCGCAAGAACGAAAAAGAACACAGCGCGGTTTTTTGAGCGGGAAGCAAAATTTAATTCTTGCTACTAACGCCTTTGGAATGGGAATTGACAAACCGGATATTCGTTTCGTTATTCATGCCGAAGTTCCTTCATCTATTGAATCTTACTATCAAGAAATTGGGAGAGCCGGGCGTGATGGAAAAGATTCTTTGTGTCTTTTGCTTTACAATCAGCAAGACCTTTATACGCAAATGGAGTTTATTAAATGGGCAAACCCTAATGCCGATTATTACAGCCGTATGTTTGACTTACTTAAAAATCAACCACAAGTTGTAAACGCAGAAGGTTTAGATTTTCTGCGCGAGCAAATGAGCTGGAAAGATAAAAGCGATTTCCGCGTAGAAACAGTTCTTGCTATGTTAGATAGATACGGCGTTACAGAAGGAACTATCGAAACAAGAGATTTACAAATTGTTGATGAACTTCCGAATGAGCTTCATGATGAAAAACACTTAAGCGATAAACTAATGAACGATAATAAAAAACTTCTTTCCATAGTTAATTATTTCAAATCAATCACCTGCCGTAGAGTTTTTATCTCAGAATATTTTGGCTTTCACGATGAAAAACCATGCGGCAACTGCGATTCATGCGAGCGTGATTAACTAAGGGCATCTCTGTTAACTAATGCCTATTAACTATTGCCTTGGGCATAATGCCTATTGCCTAAATACTATACTTCTTTTTCATCCAATCATAAGCAGCATTTATCTGTTTCGTCTTAACTTCCGCCAAAACTTTTAATTCTTCGCCGAGTTCAAAAACTTTATCTGGATGGTATTGCGCAATCATTTCCAAATATTTTTTGCGGATATATGTTTTTGATACTTTGCCAGACAAGCCCAAAACTTGTCCGTAGTATTTAGCTTTTTCAAATTCTGTTGCACGCGCAGCATCAAATTCTTCTTTCTTATGAGTGTAAGAATTGCGTTCGAATCGTTCATAGCGTTCATACTTTTCATAACTTTCATAGCTTTGATAGCCAAAGCCTTCCTGCTTCTTTCCCTTTGCTTCACTCTGTTTTTTGCGGTGTGTTTTTTGTCTAAAATAAGTTCCAACTGTTTTATGAATGGAAGTATAAAGTTCGGACGAATTATCGCCCATATTAAACAGATAATCCAACAGACAAATATTTACATCCTTCCAATCTGTTGCCTTGAGCTTGGCAGAGTTTTCGATTAGCTGCTTCTTAACATTTGTCTCGGTAATATTAGAACGAATTTTCTTAACTCTTTGATCTTCCATTAATGGCGTAACAAATTTTAATAGTGAGTTCACCCAATCATCATTTGCCGAATCGTTTACAAGAGTCTGCAAAATCATAAACTCGCTGTAAACTACATCTGCGCCAATTGTTTTATTCAAAAAAGGCGAATAAGAAATACACTGGAGATGCCCGTAAGTAGTAAATGTTAATTCGTTAAGCGTTTGGTCTGCATCTAGATTGAACCACTTCTTAAAAACAATATCGGAAATTTGAACGGTAAAGTTTGTTCGTAAATTGTAGCTTGATTTGAAACTGCTTCCTAAATATTCATTAGAGAAATTAGTTAGCCCTGTTTGAATTACGCCAATTGCACTCCACATTCTATTATAAATTTCATCATAAACAACATAAGCATCTTCATACTTACCTTGCTCAAATAAACCATCGGCAATTTCTCTAATTTTTCTTACGTTCATTTCGATAAAAATCTGATTTGTTTTTCCTTCACTATTATCGGTAAAAAATTATTAGAATGAAACAAAGATTTTCAAATTTTTAGAATTGCTTTTCATTTTGTATGCTTTTGCTATTTTTGGCTGTCATAAATAACAAAGGAATAAAATGAGACTTAAATTAATTGTATTTATTGCAACAATTGCGTTTGCATTTATTGCATGTTCAAAAGAACCAGATCAGAAAATTAATAAAGAACAACCGGCTGTAAAAGCTGCACACGAAGTAACAGTTAAAGAAGTTCTTAATGTAACCGAATACACCTACTTAAGAGTTATGGAAAATGATAAAGAATATTGGATGGCATGTCCTAAAGCAGAAATAAAAGTCGGTGAAGTTCTTACCTACAATCAGGCAATGGAAATGAAAAACTTTGAGAGCAAAGATTTGAACAAAACTTTTGAATCAATTTTCTTTGTTGACAAGCTCGAATTAAAACTTGGCGTTGGTGCAATGAACCAGCCGATGAAGCCAACAATTACTCAAGAAAGTGTTCAGGTAGAAAAAGCCTCCGGCGGAATTACAATTGCACAGTTATTCGATAATCCTTCCGCATATTCAAACAGAACGGTTACTATTAAAGGCAAAGTTGTAAAAATTAACAAGGGAATAATGGGAAAGAACTGGCTTCATATTCAAGATGGAACAAAGAGCGGTTCCAATTTTGATTTAACAGTTACTACACAAGATAACGCCGGCAAGGATGATGTTGTTACCGTTACAGGAAAGATTGTTCTTAACAAAGATTTTGGTTATGGCTACAGCTACAAAGTTATGATGGAAGATGCAAAAGTTCAGGGCGGAAAAGACCCTCACAAAATGATGAGTATGTAATTTACTCTTGATCTTTATCTTGATCTTGCCCGCCTTGCCTGGCAGCAAGGCGAGGCAGGCTCGTGAGCATAATCTTGATCTAATTTTTGGGCAAATTATGATCAAGAGAAATAATATTTTATAATTTATAATTTCCCATTTACATCCTTTCTGTTTGGTGGTAAGTTGCAAATAGATGAAACGTAAAATCATTCCATATAATCCTGTCTTAAAAGAACGTGCGCGCAAACTGCGTAATAACAGCACGCAGACGGAAATCTTTTTGTGGAATCATCTAAAGAAAAAACAATTACGCGGCTTAGATTTTGACCGCCAGCGCCCGATTGATAATTACATTGTTGATTTCTACTGCAAAGATTTGCAGTTAGCAATTGAGATTGATGGCGAGAGTCATGTTGGTAATGAGAAGTATGATCATGAAAGACAGAAGAAATTAGAATCTCTCGGTGTGCGCTTTCTTCGGTTTGAAGATGAAGTTGTTCGTTACGATCTTGACGGCGTGGTTAAAGCAATTGAGAAATGGACAGATGAGAATAAATAGTTTGGTTGCAATACTCGGTTTATTCACCCACCCCTTCCGTCCCCTCCAATCAATGCTGTCAACTTAAGAAAGGGCCATATTCTGTACATTTAGAAAGCTCTCTTTTTATTAAGTGGATATTTTAAGTTTCCCTTTTTCTTTCTTGGATA
>WPAE01000253.1 GCA_009773205.1 Ignavibacteria bacterium | reverse complement strand
CATTTCATGATAAAGTGGCTGATCCTCGCCATAACACCAAATTATTCTCTCAGGCATTGGTTCAAACATGTTATTTTTTAATAAATTTGAAACAAATTGAGTTTTCCCACATCCCGTTGGACCACTAACCAAACAAGTGCATGGATGTTGTAACTTAAGAACGACCATTTTGCAATTTTTTTTAAATTTATTTACAATGATAGCGAGTATATTACAGTGGCCGAAATTTAATAAATAAAAATATATAGATGCACATATTTATATACAATTCATGAGAGGTTTGATGCAAAAGTAATGAAATGTTCAAATTAGAAATGAAGAACGAACAAGACAAGTCAAATTAATCATTATCTTCACTCATCTGCATCATCAGGTGGAAAAGCTCTTCGTCGAAATTCTGATTGTTGCGATCGACTCGAACGATATCGCGCAATGTGCCGATGAGCGTAGCGATATTAGACTTGAGTTCGTCGAGTTCCATCCCAGAATTACGAAAGCTGCGCGCAGTGTTGTGTAGTTCAGCTATCTCATCTGGGCCGAGATCTGGATCCACGAAATTGTGGAATGTGTGCGCTGCAACTGCAGCTACAATTGATTTTGCAAGTGGCATATCGATTCGTTCCGAATTCTCAGTCTGCATCTGAATCTGAATTGCAGCGCGATCGATTCTTGAAGTAGCCAGCGCAGCACGCGGATCCTGGCCTGAAGGAAAATCGTTAATTCGCATGTTCCCGCGTGTGAACTGTGTAGCGGCTTGAGCAGCTGAAAGGACGAGATCGGAAGTAGACGTATCAGGAGAGACGTCATTGATTTTAGCTTTAAGTGCACAGTGGCCGAAAGCGAGAGTGTCAATTCCTATAATGAATTTTTTAAAAAGAATATCATTCTGAAAAAAATATCTAAATTCACAAATGAAATTAATATTAATAATAAAATAAATATTTAAATACCATTGGCAAGAATAAATCTCTTGTCATCAAACGCGCACAGACCTCGCTTGTCTAACTCCATCGAATATAGTTTGTGTAGAGTTGATCCGATTCGGCGATTTTTCTGATAATTTTCAGTTGGCTCATTGAGTTGATGAAGGTAATCAGCATGCGTTAATTTTCGAGAAGCTGCAGAGTTGATGCCTTTCGCCCGATGCTTCTCAACTATACCGTGGTCGCTTAGCACGATGTAGGAGTACATCTTAGGACGCAGGCCGATGAACTCGATGATTATTAATCCATTCGCTTCATCTTTGAATTTGCCGATTACCTTGTTGTTTGTAGGATCATAGCAGAAATGCTCTTTTGGATAACCACTGAAATCAAAAAGCTCTTT
>WPAE01000252.1 GCA_009773205.1 Ignavibacteria bacterium | reverse complement strand
TTTTGCTGTCTGGCCCATTTTGATGTTACCAGGCTAGAGCCCCTAGGGAACAAGCTATGGCTCCCATATTTGGCAGGGATGCCAGGAGCGAGTATGGGAGGGTCCCATAAAAAAATCAGCCCGGGCCGTTGATCCTAAGGGTACTTTTTGATACATGCAAAAAATGACCCCAAAAAACCAAAGGGGGGACCCTTACCCTCGAAATTTTTCGAATGTTAAATTTTGATGATTTTATTATGTATTCATTATACACTACTAAAATATAGATCAAAAATATGGGTGGCCCGGCTCGAAACTCAATACTTGAGAAATTAGCATTTTTGGGGTCCAAGGGTCCCCCCTTGGGGGGTCATTTTTTCGATTGTTAAGATTTTTTCTAATTTTGTGTTTTTTGTGATGAGGACCCCATATGAACTCCAAATATATAGTTTGTTTGCAAAATTTCGACAAAAAGATTGTTTCATTCACAGTTCTCAGAAATTTCCGCCTTAGTCTGCTCTAATGGCCTTAATTGGAAAGGATTTTTATGCGTTTTTTATTTTTTTGATTTGACGTCTCCTTCGTTTTCCAGCTGTGCACCATACGTGGGTATCTAGATGGGTTTGTGGAAACAGAGCTATTCCATCTTTGTATATGTGTGTTCGGTTTCGAAAGAGTTTCATTATGGCCAATTGTATTTTAGCTATTCATTTTAAAATAACCAATACTAATTTGCCTGCAAGCTCTAATACGCCTTGTGAAAACGTCATTGGGTTATTCACCGGGTACAAATAATTCCTATTGTTCCTTTTGTAGCACATCTTTTTTCGTTTATAGATATATACAGATATTCAACTTGAATATATCTAACATCTTTTTGATTTCCCAAATTCATATCTTTTTGTTTTAAAAACATTGCCTTCCTTATCTCTATTAATCCAAGTTCTATCGAAAAATCACTAGCCAAATGCCGAGGAAATCTCGAGCGGCAATGAGCCAGGCTCGAAGTCGAGAACGTTCTCTTGACACAACTCGGTATTATTTAATATTTGTTGTCTTTAATCCTGTTTACATACTTTTTAAATCTGTATATTAGAGGGATTTAGCATGCACGTTTCCATTTTATATTTAGATCGGTTTCGAGGGGAAGAAGTTCCTTAACCCGCTTTAGATACTTAACGCGGTCACAATGAGCTTCCCATTACAATTTTCGATAGGGATCAAGAGCATGGCTCTGGCGATCTTGCTTCCCAAATGAGTCGTAGCTCTGCTAGAATGGTGTCTGGTCGTGATGTTTACCCACCGTTAGCGCAAGCTGCCGATAAGGATCTTACAAGACATGATTCCTCTTCTGAGCACACTGATGGGTTTGCTACCGCGACCTCTAGTCCTGCAGAAACTGGTTCGGAGGAGGACCAGGATGTAACGTTTCGTCTCCGCTCTGGGAGTCAGTCAAGAGTATGCATTTATAATAAAATGGATCGTTCTCATTCATTTCACCTTGTATCCTACTCTACCTATCCCATTTTCATGCTATTACTTTTCGAACATTTTATCTAGTTATAAAAATCGTGACAAGCACAGACAGATGGCTCCCAGAGAAATCGATAGCTTGGAAAACGATCGCCGACTAAAACAAAAACAACTTTCAAAATATAGAAATCCTTCACAATCTGCACTCGTTTCCAGCTAAGATCGCGCTACAGAAACACACCCAACATTTCCTGTTAATATATCCGGTCGAACACTGCAGGATAAAATAGCATTAAGAGTTAAACGTAGACAAGGATCTCGTCGCCGAGTATCCGATGAA
>WPAE01000251.1 GCA_009773205.1 Ignavibacteria bacterium | reverse complement strand
CACTACTGTCCCAACGTTGAAGGGGTAAAAACGCTGTAATGCTTGATAATCAAGGAATATAGAGGAATTATGGTATGTAGGGCTTTGAAATCAAAAGGCAATAGAAGTCATACTTTCCGGAGTAACTACCCGGAGGTAATGACACATGAATATTGGAACGACTTTGTTTGCTCAGATTATGGGTTTCATTCCGCGATACGATTTTCGTCAGTGTGTGAAACGATATCATGGCAACTACAAAGTAAAGAATTTTTCATGCTGGGATCAATATTTTTGCATGGCTTTTGCTCAACTAACTTACAGGGAAAGTTTGCGAGATATCGAAACTTGTTTGCGGACAATGAAACCGAAGCTCCACAATGCCGGATTGCAAGGTGGGATGGCAAGAAATACTCTGGCCAATGCCAACAGCAAACGCGACTGGAGAATCTATGCGGATTTTGCCCAGATACTAATTCAGAGAGCGAGAAAATTATACGCGGGAGAAAGCTTCGGCATAGAACTCAAACAGGTTGCTTATGCGTTAGACGCAACAACGATCGATTTATGCCTTTCTTTATTTCCCTGGGCCAAATTTCGCCAGACCAAGGCAGCGATAAAGCTACATACTCTTTTGGATTTGAGGGGCAATATACCGACGACGATTATCATAACAGAGGGCAATATTCACGATGTAAACATCCTGGACGAGTTATGTTTGGAGCCACTGGCAATTTATATCATGGATCGAGGTTATCTGGATTTCGCCAGGTTTTACGCCATTCACACTACACCAGCATTTTTTGTGACCAGGGCAAAAAGGAATCTCGATTTCAAGCGATTATATTCGCGACCGATAAAAAAAGCGGCAGGAATCAAATTCGACCAGATCGGAATTCTAACAAATTATTATTCCAAAAAACATTACCCGGAAAAAATTCGGCGTATTGGTTATTTCGATGCGGTAACCAAGAAACGGTTGATATTTCTGACCAACAACATGAAGCTTTCGGCAAAGACCATTGCCGATCTTTACAAATCACGTTGGCAAGTCGAACTTTTCTTCAAATGGATAAAGCAGCATTTGCGAATCAAGGCATTTTATGGGATATCCGAGAACGCAGTAAAAACACAAATCTGGATCGCGATATCGATTTATGTGCTGATCGCTATTATTCGGAAGGAACTCAATTTAAAGCTGTCACTCTACACAATTCTACAGATTTTGAGCGTGGCTCTTTTCGAGAAAATGCCCATTTTACAGGCGTTTGCGGAGGATCGCTATGTTGAGGAGAACACCCAATCGTGGGAACAGCTTGAATTACAGGGGATATCACTGGGACAGTAGTG
>WPAE01000250.1 GCA_009773205.1 Ignavibacteria bacterium | reverse complement strand
AAAGCCCATAAACTGCAAATAATGTAGAAAAATGATATTATTTCAGAATGCTCTATCTTTAGTAACAACTTTTCCAAAATAGTTTACAATTCTATTTTTCGATTTAATCTTTATCGACAGTCTTATAAATTTGCCTCTTATAATACGAGCGTCAAGTTTAGGGTACGAGCACACGAGGGTACGTAGCTTGACAAGCGCGGCGTACAAATAGCGGAAAGGGGAAAGCCCTTTCACGATTATCAAAAATATATCCCGGACAATTATGCCATGCTTTTCAAGCCTCATACCATAAACTTGAGGCTCGCCTTACAATTTGAGCAAGTTTTTCAAAAAATAAGCAAAATTCCAGAATTTTTTGAGTGTTATGAGGAAAGACAGAAAATTGCATCGCAATTTACAAAAAAAGAAAATATGTATAAGAAAATTTTGATGAAGATTAAATCGAAAAATCGAATTGTAAACTATTTTGGAAAAGTCGATACTAAAACTAAGAACATTCCGAAATATCATTTTTCGAAAATATTTCCAGTTTATGGGCTTTATCTTTATCAATAATATGCATTGGCTGGGCAGTATTCTTCTTTTCACGGTTTTCCCCTACTCACAATTTTCTAGCAGTTGGAGCATTTAGACATTTTTGGTAATTTTCAGTCATTGCTAGGCTGTTTACTGACACCACTCGACAATTAGCCAGCATTTTGAGGGAATTTGGTAGCACTTTGCGGCACTTTGTGAAAGTTTGTGACATGTTCCCTTCATAAGCTCATAATCGATCAATGCCACGGTATTCAACGAGGCTTTCTACGCAACCTCGGTTTATAGAGGTAGCAAATCCCCGGGAACAGCCATACTCAGGAATCAAGAAGCCGGCGGCATAGGCCATGCGGGTCCCTCAGGAAATACCAACAACCGAAAGTGGCCAAGGAACTAGACTATCGGGACTAGACCATGCACAGCAGAACCGCCAACTTGTCTCCTAGCGTGCATAAAAGAGGGGCTTAAAGATTAACGGCCCGAGGGCATAGTATAATATATAGATACATTACACCATGCCCGAGGGGCTTCAGAATTCCATACGAGATCATGCAATATAAATTAAAAGAGCTATAGTACGAGTTCAAAGAATCTATATCGCTAGCAGTATGAATTACTAAAACTTATAAAAAGAAGAAATAAATAATTGATGCTCTTGAAATACTAATATTGTAGTTGAGGTGTCAATGGTATTTTGACTGGCTCTGAAGCGGAACCGCCTCTCCTATTTACTCGGCCTTGGATGCAACCCTCCTACAAAAAGCCGTTGCCAGACGACGCTTGATCAGGCTCATCCTTATAT
>WPAE01000249.1 GCA_009773205.1 Ignavibacteria bacterium | reverse complement strand
AAAATTCAATTTTTCCATTGAATTTTCATCAAAAATTTTCAAAAATTTCTCAAAATTTCCCAAACAATTGTGTTTTTCGTCCAAACGCGCAAAAATTGAACGCATGGTTTTGAAATTTTTTTGCAAAATAGGCGAAAATACAGCATTTTTTGCCATTTTCTTCAGGAATTTTTTGCAATTTTTCGAAAATTCTCCGGCGTCCGGGGGGCTCCCGGACCCCCTACCTTGAACCCCCCCCCGGAATTTTTTTCTGCGTACGCCACTGGATGTAATATTACGAGTTTTAACTTGTTTTAACTTGCAATTCGACATCAATTGTATAAGAATGTATAAGATAAATATTGAGCATAATGAATTTTGTTAATGTCACTTAGTGAGGTTCTACTGATCGCTGTAGGGGTGGGGGGACTGAACAAGAGCCAGATTTTCATAGATGTTCAGATATTATCGTTGAACTATTTTTACATAAAAATCAAATACTTTTCAATGACATACTAGATCGCTTCAGCTGGTTTTCACGGTTTTCCCCACCCAACCTTTGTCATTTCAAGAGGTTGTCAAATTGTTAACAATTTTTGTTAACACATCATAATTATTGTTAACAGTTTATAAACATGTAAACAATTTATTAGCTTATTTCTCAAACTTCAAAAAATGGGCTCAAAATTTAGTTGCCATATGTATAAAATAATCAAAACATTAAAAAGACCTACAGCTTGATCCATTTTTCGCAACGTCGAGTCTAGTCTCACATTCAATTAGGAGATTAAAATTTTCTTAACGGAATCAAACTCTCTTTGAAAATCTAAAAGATATTTTTAATTTTAAACAGATCCTTACTCGATAAAATATATGGCATTATAATCTGAAGCTAGAACTCTGAGGAAAATCGAAGCCAGCCGATCCCATTGTAATAGGTGTATAGGGCCATAGAAGCTTAATCAAAATAACAAAAGAAATTAACTAAAACCCACTTGAATTTTCAATTGCTCCAAAAAACATTGCTCTGTCAAATGGGAAAAAATGACCGGGGCGGAGTGGCAAGAGCAAAAGACCCAGCTGCAATTGGAATAGAGATGTAAAATTTGCTAGAAAATTTTTTTTCTAGCATTCTAACATATCTAGCAATATCTAGCACATGTCTAGAAAATTATGAGTGACCATAATTAAAATGAATTAAAGCGCAATATAATTACTTTGTTATTAAATATATTATTTGATAGTTAATTCTCGGAAAAATAATAAATACACTAATATAGTTAAGCTTGCATGCTAATGAATATTGAAAATTATCAAAAATGAGGTAGTAGATTTGTGGCTCTGCAAAAATCCGGGTTACAGATAAAGAATTGCAGATGTAGACGGAAGAAAAAATACATGAATTATACAAGCAACTAGAAAAAATTTTTATAGATTCAAAATTCACCGTACTTACAAATTCACACATTCGTTTTACATAATTAATAATTATTAATCCATAATTCAAAATATTTGAATCGGTAGAGATAGAGATCGATAGAGATAAATTCATTTAATTAAAGAATTAAGCGAGAAAAACATAGAAATGAAATTGAATTTTTTCAAATCAAGGCTCATCTCCTTTAACATATTTGCGATGAGTACATATATGTAGGCAGGAATATTATTTCTTAACAATTTTGTACATGTAGAATGCTAATTTACGTTAGCTGGCGGTGCTGGGTATTTCTATGTAGAGGCCAACACGGGAAAAATACGTTAGCTGGCGTTGATGAAAAATTCAAGCATACTCTTTTCAATTTTGTCCAAATGAGCACTAAACTGATTTGCAAGGTTTTAACTGTTGTTTTCAATTTACCCCATAAAAACTCTATTATGCCAGTTGTTTCAACTAATTTAATGTTTTTTTTTTGAAATTCTCATTACCTCAGCTAATAATTAATTCGTCAAAACCACGAGACCACAGGGCCATGCTAGTAGTTGCAAGTGCTAGAAAAAATATCTAGCTGCTAGATATTTTTTCTAGCATTGTTAGAAATCGATTACTAGCATAGGTATTTCTAGCACTTTACATAATGTGATCCGATATAATCATCGGTAACAAACATGTGAACAATGTTAACAATTTATTATCTTTTTTCTCAAACTTTTTGCAAAAATTGTCTCAAAATTGAGCTGTCATCTATCTACAATAATCTCAACATTTAAATCATATTACGATAGAAAATAAAATCTTGATTTTATATTCAAAATAACTGTGGTTGCCTTTTTAATTTACATTCACAGTTATAAACACAAATTATAATTACTACATGATTTTTTAGT
>WPAE01000248.1 GCA_009773205.1 Ignavibacteria bacterium | reverse complement strand
AATACGACACAGGTTTTCGTTTTGTGAAAGGATTCGAAACCAAGTCAGATTTGTACTCGTAAACTTGAGTGTGTTTGATTTTTCATTATAGGTATATTCCAAATTCAAACTCTGACTTTTGGTAAGATCAGTAAATTTCGTAACCATGATCTTTGCAATTTCTCCAGCATCCACATAATAACCTGTGGGGATCCTGATCACATAATATAGAAATCCTCGACATTCTCGAATCTTTACGTCTTGATCGAGATTATCTATCAGTTTACGTGCTAATGCATCTTTCTTTGATGTCTCAAGACCTTTCTCATTTTCCCCTTGTAGGGTAATGACACCTTGATAGTTAATGTTCGCCGGATCAGTCCTTGCAAAGGCAATGTATTCTTCATCAAGATTATTCCAATTGTGTGGATATTGCAAGTCACCCACCGCTACTTCGAAGTCACCATCAAGAGACAGAGTTTTTGGGAGTGCAATTGTGTAAGAGTTTGCTTTATTATTAGGGTAGTTTGATACACTGGCGTTGCTGGGAAGTGTTATGATAAAATCTTCAACGCTCATTTTCGTATTTCCTCAAAGTCGTCTTCTGTAATCCAACTGTTAAACTTGGGTGCCCACCCTTTCCACTTGACAAAATACTCTTCCTTGTTGTTTACTCCTTTGCGCTTTTGTAAAATCTTCTCAACCAAATATCGATTTTCAGTTATAGGTTGCAATTCCTCCTTGTAAAATTCTCCCTTTATATCTTCACCGAGGTCGTCTTTAAGTTTATATACTCGTCGCTTTCTCGGCTTACGATCTTTTTGCACATGGAAGTGTTCCTCGCTCCAGTTTGGTAAATAACCCTTTTCGAATATTCCCTTAACTTTACTAATTCGAACCTTCTCTCCAGTTTTAATTTGAGATTTTCTATCGCCACCTCGAACACCATAGAGCCGCAACCAAATGCGATCCTCGTCATTGGCGCGAACATCTGCTGGTTTCATACCAATCGAACGGTGGACGGAATGATTATACGATTTTACAAAGTCATCTAGCCTATCGATATATTTGTGGGTTTGCTGTGCAGTAAAATATGTCCAAATCTTTGTCTTAATTGTGCGATTAAATCTTTCAACAACTGCCGCTTTGTTATCACTGTGGGAGACGAAGTGGTGGATATTTTTGGCCTTGAGATATTTTTGAACTTCAGTATTTACAAATCTTTCGAGGTGCTGAAATTTTGAACAATTCCTTAAACGCTTCTGTCATTTCACCCGCGCCTTTGTTTCGAACTGGAACAACCCATGCATACTTACTGAATACATCTATTACTGTTAGCAAATACCTAAATCCATTATTATCTTTGGAGAGTTGTTGCATGTCAGCCAAGTCAGCCTGCCACTGCTGATCGATGCCACCGACAATTGTGGCATTTCTCTTAAAGTGTTTTCGAGCAGGTTTGTGGAGACTGTAACTAGCTTGATCTCGCAAATAATTTGTTACTAAAATTCTAGACACACTCAGACCACTTTCCTTAGCTGCTCGCAACAATTTTTCAACCCCACCATACGATCCAACATTCTCGGGGTTATAATAAATTTTATCTAATTGT
>WPAE01000247.1 GCA_009773205.1 Ignavibacteria bacterium | reverse complement strand
TAAAGTGGAGGACTCTTACGATATAGCAAAATGAGCAACGATGAGCTAATTATAACGCTTCCAAGTACTTCAAGCCTCAAATGTTACCCAACCAACAAACCAAATAACTTCCGCGTTTTATTACCTACTGCAATTGAATTGGAGGGCCTTTGGGAAGTTGCAATTATAAGTATTCAATATCCCTTTAATTGGTCCAACTTGGACGAAGAACATGCGGCAATTCTGCTCAAAATTCAGGAAGCAGAATTTGATGATTATTTTAAAACCCAATGCCGAATTTCACAAGTCTCTTCAATGAAGGATCCTAAACATTTATCACTCACCACAATTGTTCGCGAGTACATGGCCCAAACGAAAACTCCATACACGGGATTTAAAATGATTAAAATGCCCAAAGGGTATTACGAGTCGCCCGAAGAATTTGCAGAATATATGTTGAAGGAAATAAATAAAATGACCCCAATTCCAGGTTCACAATTGAAACAACCATTCAAGCTTCGATGCACTTATGATCGAATCACACAAACCATATTTTTCGAAAAAGAAAATATCAACATTTTTCGTATCGCTACACTAAATAAAGGGGTTCATGATATCATTGGCACAATAACCGAATGCTATCATGAAAAGCTATACATATCTGAACCGAGTACCTTCACAGCCAAGAAGGCGCATATCAAAAAATATAATTCAATGTACATATACTGTGACGTCATCAAGTATCAAATTGTTGGTGACAGTCAAGCCCCTTTGATTGCAACAATGCCAATTCAAGGTTCTCGAAACCAGCAATCATTTTGGGAATTTAATCCGCCTTATTACATCCCTGTAAATAAGAAATCAATAACTTCAATTGAAATGAAAATTTGCACAGAAAAAGCAGAACCTTTTCCATTTGATCCCAATAGCTGGGTTGTGGTCCGCTTACATTTCCGAAGGCAGCGGGGACCATGGTAATTAATCCCTATATAAACAGCAACCGGATACCAAATTGAGCTCTCAAATTAAGCCAAATGGATCCAGATCAAGAGGCATTTTACTTCAACATTTATCAACAGCGAGGTGGTGGTTTGCCGATCTTTAAAGGTGCTCGTTTTATTCAATATGGAAATGGATTTGGTGATGTATTACGCAGTACTACACGACATGTGGTCCCAGTAGCCCGAAAATCAGAGGTGCCCCAAATAGCTGAAAATGATCCTCCATTAACACCACAAATTATATCAAAAAGAAAGGGCAAAAAACGTAAAAAGAAGAAGCTTTCTTTAAAACGAACGACAGTATATAAGGCCCCGAAAAAGAGAACTAAGCGAAAGGAAAAATCCTCAAATAATTCCAAGT
>WPAE01000246.1 GCA_009773205.1 Ignavibacteria bacterium | reverse complement strand
CAGCGTAGCAGTTCGAATGGATTTCCCTTTTTGGAAAAAGTTTTGAAGGAGAAGAACTACAGTCAAATTCCGATGATGGGAGCCTTGGGTAAACAGTTTAACTAGTTCTTTAGAATTCTCGATTTCACCCATCTGGTCATCTAAAATTAAAATGTTCTTTTCAGTCGGATCAAATTTTTCATGCAGGCCCTCCATTAGAGGGCCTTTGATAAATTCAATATTGGCAAACTGTTCTTGAAGAGTCTCATATTCTTTTTGCCATTCGCCATAAACTATCATAATTCTTGTTGGAAATGGATGAATCATTTTGCATGTCAATAACCGTCTCATAAAGACAGTTTTTCCAGAGCCTGATGGGCCACTGATTACAATGGATGAAGGATGCATAAATGGTAAAGACATTAATTAGTATTAAATTAGGAAATGTAATGAGAAAATAAAATTAATAATTACGTTTTACTACTGAACTCTGTTATGAATGAGTTTTTAAGTCTAAATTTATATGACTATTCATTCAAATCTGCTTCTACTTCGAATTCTTCTTCTTCATCCTCACCCTGAGGCTCACTTCGTGGACGCTGAGATGGCGTTAAATTTGACTGATACTGTTGCGTATTGCTAGGATCACCAATGTCAATATGCTCTTCCGTGATCCCATAATGCCCATAGGCAAGTGAGGATATTCCATCCTCCATCAATACTCTTTTATCGTCGAACGAGCATAATCCTCTCTTTTCAGTTTGTATTGTATATAATTCGTGTAATTTCGAGCCAATACGCCAATTCATAATTCGATTTTCATGTGGATTGTTGAGTTGGGATAAAAAGTCTGCATGTTTTAACTTTTTCGAAACGGCCATTTGAATGCCCTTTGCTGTATGTTTCTCCTCGGGCGTTTCTTTGTTTATTAGAAAGCTATACATTTTAGGTCGAAGACCAACGAACTCGGTTATCTGAGCACCATTTGCCTCATCCTTGAATTTGCCAATAACTTTGTTATTTTGTAAGTCATAGCAGGGATGGGTTTTGGGGTAGGAAGCAAAATCGAAATATTCGGCACGATCTTGCAAAAATTGTTCATAGGGATTTCGCCCGCGAATCCAATACATTAATGAATCTGTGTCAGTGAAGAGTAGTTTTGCTTGGTCGGCAAATTTTGCCTTAATATAGCAATAGTGAAATTTGAACATGTGAAGCTTACTTAATTCCAAGACAGTAAAACCAACATAAAAGGGCTTGTCGATCCGCGCCTGGGTTTTCCTTAAATCAATGGCCGCCAATTGTGGTTTAAAGATTTTAAACCCCCGCATGTGTGGCTTTTCAATCAGTCGTTTGCAAGCCTTTTC
>WPAE01000245.1 GCA_009773205.1 Ignavibacteria bacterium | reverse complement strand
CTATGTGGCTCGCCTGAATTTTGCGTTAGCGTGTGGCTCTTGTGTCGGCTATGATCAGAATGAAAATAGGCCATTAGTTTTTGTTTTTCTTTTTTTTTACGTTTAGTATTGATAATCACCTTCTTTCATTCTTACACATTTTTTTTCTCTTTTTCTTTAATTTGTAGACACACACAAGCAAAAGAAAATGGCATTCAGCGCTGCATGTATCAATCCTTTTTATTTTGCATCATTTCAACCAATTGGAGGTAGTACCTTTACTGGTTTCGATATCGAAGATTCAATACCAACACCCATTAGATTCTCTAGAAATCCTCTTAACAGCTCATTTCATATATGCCCCATTTGCCTGGGTACAGCACGCGATCCAATTGTTGCATCTTGTTGTGGTCACTGGTACTGTTGCTATTGCTTTATGAAATGGTTTGCTTTCGGCACTGTGAGCATGTGCGCAAATTGCAGAACCCCTAACTTTTTCACTTCCAATCGATTACCAATCAACCGCTCCATTGCATATAATAGTTTAAGGGTTAAATGTGGGTACGACTGTGGCAAAGCAGGCACAATACAGGCGATAGAAAAGCATGAAGTGTTTCAGTGTGAACGAAGAAAAATTCGCTGCCCATTTCCAGATTGCAGCGTAATTGCAATCGAAGCAGATGTCAAGTTGCACATGCTCCATTGCCCCAAGCAAATGCAATTTTGTACAACTTGTAATTTACCTACTCAAATCCAAGACTTTTCTTCACATAACTGCATTGAAAAATTAAAAACACAAGTTCAAATTTACCAAACTCGACTTGAATTCCTTCACTTTCCCGTCCTTCCAGAGGAACGACTTGGACTGGCTGGGCAGTTTGTTTTACGGGCTCCTCCAGACCCAATCAAAGGCTCGCCGATGGAAAATTATTGCAAGCGATTTAGTAAGACATTTCCCTACAAGCGTCATCTTCAATCCCAACCAGATCCAGAGGTGGGCTCGAAGAGATTCAACAAGTTTGAATTTTTCTACAATAAGCGAGTCAAACTTCCATCTCCTCGTGCTCAAAATCCAGTTCAAATTGATTTACCCAGTTCCTCAATTCCACCTCAAAATTTCTAAACAACGAGCAGGCCCAAGCATGTGACACCCAAACTCTAGTATGATGTGCTTTTTCATATTTTAGCCCTTTTTTTATCTTATCCAGAACATAAATATGTATGGGACAACAAGGTAACTTTATATTTTCGAATGCCAAATTTTATCAATATTATCTTAATCTGTACTAGTTCATACCATGTCTTGGTTCTAGTTTTTTTTACCTAGTATTTCTCAATTTGATAACCCCGACACATATAAATAACAAATTTACATCCCTGTTTTATCTTATCAAGAACATAAATATTTTTGGGGCAAACGTGAGAAATTATTAATATTATCTTTTTAAACCATTGGCAGACAAGGTACTTTGTATTTTCAATTTCATGCACCAAGTACATGTCCTCATTATCTTAATCTGTACTCGTTCATACCCTGTCTTTTTTCTAGTTTTTAACCTGGTTTTTCTCGATTAGACAACCCTGACGCATATAAATAACTAATTTACATGTAGATAAATTATTCAACTTAATTTGAAAACAAAACCTTTTTATTTCTTAATCAATCCTTACGTTTCCATCTCGCATTGGTGGTTCAACCAGGCTCAAGCTTCTTGGTACCCATCGAGGAAGCAAATATTTCTTCCGAAACAGGCTTGGCAGGGACTAATCGAACAAGGAGATCGCATTACACAAGCAATAGAGCCGTTGGTTGAGCCACCGCAAGGAAACTTCGGGCAAGGTTAATATTTGACATTTTGATTTAACCCTTTCTCTCATTAATTTATTTATTTCCTCAAAGTGAATTTATTTTTAAACATAATTCATGAGAGAAATTGGCTAAACCTAAATGTCAAATATTAACAGGATTCGGTCAAACAAATCGAGTAGTGAGTGTGCCGCAGTGTCTTGTGCCTTTGACGCGTGCCCAATTTTCTCCCGTGAAAGGTAAACTTAGTTGTGCTACTTTTTATTTTACTTCCAATTTTCTTTTAATTACATGAAATATTCGAGATGTTGTTTTATTACATTCGCTATTTTAGATGAAATAAATAATAAGTTGTTTTATTTTCTTTTGCATAGCTGGTCAATCCAGATCGGATGGCTCAAGCTCAACTGAGACTGCCGAAGGAACTCCAAGAGCTGGCCGCGGTGGAAA
>WPAE01000244.1 GCA_009773205.1 Ignavibacteria bacterium | reverse complement strand
AAATCCACTTCCATATTGCATATAACGTGAGCCTTTGAATACTGGGAATTCACCACCCTTTTGATTGTAAGCATTGTAATAAAAGTCTACCTTGGAATTATCCATTTTATTTGCAGTTGCTTATTAGAATTCTTTGTTCGCAAAGAAAGAATGCCCTTTTATAGGGCATTTTACCATCTCCCACGGTGCCTTCTCAGATGCATTTGTAACACAACTCTTCCGCTTGGATCAAAAGGAAACGGTTCGCCAAAAGGGGTACAAATTTTGATTTGAATACTGGAAAATGAATTTTGGTTTAGAGGTATGTAATACGGTGGGTTAAAACCCCAAAAGCATTGATCACCCGGGTGGTCGCCTTGAACTGCAAGAGCTGCCAGCAATGGAGCTTGCGTGTCACCAACGATTTGATATTTGATGAGATCACAGTAAATATACATTGTACTCAGATTTTCCATATATGGCTTTTCCGTATTATCATGGATTCCACTAATAAAAATTTTGTCGTTCCATTTTTGAGGCCGAAAACCAAGTGTTCTATGAACCCGGGGAGTTGTCGATATAATTTGAAAGAAATTTATGTTTGTTGTTTCAAAATCAAATTGATTTCTAATCGGATCAAAATATGAATCTATTTTCCATTTCATTTTTGTTGGTAGGCCATGTTCTTGTTTATTAAACATAGACATCAGATAGCGAGAAACGAGAGCAGGATGCTTATAGAATCCAGTCGGAATCTTAATGAGTTTAAAAGCCACCTCATTGGTTTGAAAGACCTTAATATATTCAAAATAATCTGCAAATTGCTTTTTGCCATTCTCATCATCCTTCACACTTGCAACAATTGCTATATAATCTTCAAGATAATTTGGCCAATTGTATGGGTACTGAATATTGACTATTGCGATTTCCCATTCCCCTTCTAGCTCCAAAACCTTTGGTAAAGCAACTTTAAAACAACTTGGTGTATTTTCAGGAAAATACTTCGCTGATGCATTACTTGGCAATGTTAGCATAAATTCTTCAGTGCTCATTTTCTTATTTCTTCAAAGTCCTTTTCTGTAATCCAAGAATTAAATTTGGCTGGCCAACCTTTCCACTTGATAAAGAATTCCTTTAAGCCGCTTGAAGAGTTTCGTTTTCGTAAAACCTTTTCAACCAAATATCGATTTTCTGTAATTGGTTGAAGCTCTTCGTTGTAAAACTCTCCTTTTATATCATCTCCAAGATCGTCTGCAATTTTGAAAACGGGGTGCCCTTTTGAAATTTTCTTTTTAATATGAAAATGTTCTTCGCTCCAATTTGGAACATAACCCTTTTCAAAAACACCTTTCACTTTACTAATTCGAACTTTGGATCCTGGGTTCATATTAGTTTTCTTGGGTAATTTTCTTCGAATTTTCCCATAAAGGTTGAGCCAAATTTTATCCTCATCCTTAGCTTTTACATCAGCTGGATTCATTCTGATAGACCGATGAAAGGAATGATTATATGCTTTTACAAAATCATCAAGCTTATCAATATACTTATTTGTTTGATGAGCAGTAAAATAATTCCAAATCCTGCTTTTTAAAGTTCGATTAAACCTTTCAACAACTGCGGCTTTCTTATCACTACTTGAAACAAAATGGGAAACGCCCTTTGATTTGAGATAGTTTTGAACGTCTTTGTTTAAAAATTCTGTTCCAGCATCAGTTTGCAGTTTGAGTGGGAGTCGCGGTGATGATTTCATGAAAAGTCTTTTAAAAGCTTCCAGCATTTCTTTTGTTCCCTTATTTTTAATAGGAATTGCCCAAGCAAATTTGCTGAAAATGTCAATAACTGTTAAAATATATTTGAAACCATCATTGCTTTTGGAAATCGCCTGCATATCTGCCAAATCAGCCTGCCATTGATGATCAATGCCGCCCACTATTGTAGGATTCCGTGAAAAGTTTTTGCGTGCTGGTTTATGCAGGCTGTAACTAGCCTGATTTGATAAATAATTTTTAATCTTTGTACACCACCATATGATCCGGGGGTACTGGATTCATAATAAATTTTATCCAACTCTTTGAAAATCTTTTCGTGCTGATTTTGGGATGCCATTAATTTCAAAATTATTTTCTTTTATTATTTGGCCAATTGCTATTGGAAGCAGTTTAAATACTCGATCAATTACTTCATCTGGGATTTCGTGTTCTTTGGGCACAAGAAGATTGTAAACCAGGCCAATGCTGAAAAAGCAAAGCAGAACAAGGATGAGTACAGCTTTAATGATAGGCGCATATTCCTTTAGTCTTTTGAAAATTTTTATATGATGTGGCAGATTAATGCTTTCTATCGTTTGACATTCTGGATTGGATACTATGGTTTGAATTACAAAATCGTTTGAATCAATTTGATTTGCCATGGTGATTTAAGTAATGAGAATTGAAATGCGAGAATTCATTGAAAGGATAGTTTATATAGGCAGTTACCAAACTAGTTCAAACCAAGGGCATCGAAGCATCGGGTAGCTAACTGATAAACTTCAGGGATTGTTTTAGGAGGTGAAATGGAAATTTCATAACGAGCCAGCTCCAAAAGAATTTTTCGATATAGATGGGAGTGAATGTTTTGGGTGAGAGTGGACCCAGAGGTGAGTGAATGTGCCACTACATGATCAAATGTATCAGCTATATAGTCCAACGGATTCAGGCAGAGGGGCGTCGTCGTCGTCTGCACGATCTCTTCACGTGCAAGCTGCATCGGCACTTCAGCAGTCGGGCCAGATGAGGGTTGCGTTCGCCCGCTTGATGCTGCTGGCTCCACCGATGTCGATGGGTTGGCCGACTCCAGCAGACTCATCGATGGCAAGCTGCCGCTTGAGAGCAGGGCGTCCGACTTTGCGCGGCACGGTCGGCTTCGGCGACTTGATGAGGCGCACCTGAGCTTTTGCGAGGGGCTTGAAGGCGAACGCCTGCAACTTAAGGGTTGTCGGACGTATCGCCTTTTCGATACCGTTCCCTTCCGCTCGGCTGGACTGCTGGGAGCTCCCGATCGGACCCCATCCTCCGTTGGAGCTGCTACTGCTGGACTTGTCGCAGGGAGGGCTGCTGCATCGACCGGCAATGACTGGGCTGCCACGGCTGACGATGATGGCGCCATTGGCAACGGTGAAGCTGGTTCCGGTTGACTCTCCTGGGATGGGATGAGCAGCTCCGCCATCGCTTGCCAGAACTTGTCCGGCATTGCCGTCTCGCTTGCTGGCAGTAGCGGCGAGCTCGAGTTGGTCGGCCACGCTTGCGAGTTCGGCGTCAGTGATGTCGGGCATCTGGTCGACCGCGCTGGCGAGTTCGGCGTCGCTGATGTCGGGCTCGACACTGCTTCCTTCATTGTGGTCGGCCTCTTCGGCTGCGGCGGAGAGTGCGGCATCAGCTGGTTCGGGTGCGATGAGCTCTTCGATGTCAACAATGAGTGATGAATAAATAATTTAAATTCCTTACAGAAAAATAAGATGATATTAATTAAAAAAGATAAAACAATTATTTCAATTTTGTAATGTTTAAAAGGCGATGGTAAATATAATTTGAGTAAATACCTTTCATGGCCTTCTCATGTAACGAAGGCACGTGGAGCATCATTTCCTTCCACGCCTCCAGGGGCATGAAGAAATGCTTGCGCCCCGGGAACCATTGACCATTGCGAGCATAGAATGCACTGAAGCCCAGGAGAGGCTTGGTCCCCTGAGTGATCAGCTTCATACGCAATTGTTTAGTCCCCTCCGTATGAAAGATTTGCGAAGTGTGGTTGGCGAAAGCCATTAGAAATAATTCCGAAAATAAAATTGATAATTCAAACTTGAAAAATTAATTCAGACTTGGAAATTAATTTTCTCGAAAGGGTCCTTTTATACCCTCCTATCGGCAGCCAT
>WPAE01000243.1 GCA_009773205.1 Ignavibacteria bacterium | reverse complement strand
CCGAAAATAGTGGGAGATTACAGAGAGTTTCAGTGGATATATTTTGTTTATTTTTCACGATAACTGTTGAATCAGTTAAGCAAATATTTGACCAAATATAATTTAATGATAATAATGTTATTTGGCATTATCTATTTCTCAATAAGTGGATCTTTGTTGAAGAGAATAAATGTATCGATTGTAAAGAATCATAAAATATTAATGGCATCCCTTAAATTCTGCTGCTGAAGGTGACTATAAATTTGTGTTGTTGCTAAATCTGTATGGCCCAATAATTCTTTGATGACATAAAGCGAGACTCCTTTTTGAGCGAGCAAAGATGCGAATGAATGACGTAAAGAATGAAAGTGAATATTTTCATTCAGGTTGGATTTTCTTACAGCTTCTTTGAATTGCTTGCTAATCGTTTCTTGATGAAGTTTTCTTTTTTGGATTCGAAAGAAAACAATTTCATCAGGTTGATGAACGGCAAGATTAAAACGAGTAATGAGAATTGATTTAACTTTTTCACTCATCGGAACTATTCTTTCCTTTTTGCTTTTTGTAATAAAATCATTAGAGCATTTTACGGTAATATGATTTTGAAAAAAATCTATCCAATTCCATTTCATATTTATTAATTCACCAAGACGTAAACCGGTATAAAAACCAACAATGAAAATATCTTTGAGATATTGATATGGCGTATTAGTTAAGATGATAAGCAGCTCATCTTCTGAAATAAAAGTTGGAAATGATTTAGAGAGTTTTGGAAATTTAATTTTTGTGAATGGATTGGTTTCAATGTAATTCCATTCGACAGCTTTATTGAAAGCTGCTTTTAGAGTTCTATAATAATGATGAGCGCCTCTTTGAGTTCTTGAATAAGCAGAAGTAACAAACTTGTCAAGAATGCGAGTATCAATTTTATCAAAAGCTAAATCTCCACAAAAAGAAATTAGTTGCTTAAATGAAAATGAGATTGAATCACAATACTTTTTTGATTTAGTAGGATAGGAATATTCTAGATATTCTTTTTCGAAAGCTGAAAGAAAAATTGTTGTTGAATTAATAACGGGGATAATACTTTTTTGTGGTTTCTCTATTAATGAGTATTTGAATTTGATTAGAAATTCTTGCGCTTCCTTTTCATTCGAGGTTTTTGTTGAAATGGTTGTTCGCTTTCCATTCACTTCATAGGTTAATTGATAGAATGGAGTTTTCTTTGATTTTGAAATGAACATAAGGCAAATCTCCTTATATCCAAGTAGGGAGTGAGTAGGGACTTTCTAAAAATCCTTTGATTTTATTCTGAAAACGAACAAACCCGATTACTCTGGATCAGAAGAGTTCAGGTTCGACCCCTGACGGGGCAGCA
>WPAE01000078.1 GCA_009773205.1 Ignavibacteria bacterium | reverse complement strand
GGAATTTTACGGGGGGGGTCCTATAGGAAGGCTCAGAACTAGTCGTACTAGTACTACTCATAAGTTTTCGCGAAACTTTCGAGAAAATTTTAAAAGATGTTCAGAAACCCGCAAATTTCCCTTTAAATTTCCCAAAAATATTATTTTTCCATGATTTTTAAAAAATTTGTGACAACTTTCGAGTATGAAGAAACTATCAATTTTTTATATCTCCAGTGTAAAACGTCCCCCCCCCCAACCGCGACATCCTGGATAAACTACTGGGAAAGCGGAAAGGCATCTAAAGCTCTTACGATATTTGACATGAGCTGAGCAATATCAATGCCAACCAGATATCGCGTTCGACCCAGCAGGACTATCCCAACTTGAATTAATTTTAGTTCAGTCAGACCCCGATAATGTTTTTCTGCGGCGAATAGAACCTGACTCTCGATAATCTGGTAGTCAGACTTTCAATCGAATATTGACGCTCGGAATAAACAACGGTGAATAACGAATCAATAATACGCACCAGTTCGGTATACATCTCGGAGAGAGGTGGTTTCTACACTGCGCCAGAATATCCCGTATCACTCTACTCATAATGCATTGATTACAGTTTTATTGAGTCAAGTTGAAGTTGAAATGAAGGTGAAATCATGAAGTTGGATTTTCTGTGATAGCTAATAAAAACGCTGTAATATGCGGATTAAAATCTGCTGATCTGCTAAAGCCTTTCCATAAAACTCATGCTCTTTTTATTATTGCATATAGGTAGTTGACACCTTTTCACTAGGAACGTTAAACCATTCAAACAGATAAATTTTGAAATTGTAGTCATTAGGAAATATGATAAATCTTGAAAACTCTTTCCTAGTTTATCAAAAGATAGTAAGTCAATTCTTTGATTCAGGCTGTGAGGTGCACGCTACAACCCAGAGATGGGACATACTGCTGAAAAAACACGCCAACTGACCTTATGTGCGAGGGCACTTTCGTATGTTTCTTATAAGTCATTTGAAATTGTCGAGTATTGGTCAAAATTGAAATTTGAATTCGACCAATGGTTTCAGTATATAAATTCATGTTTTTCCACAAATCGCAAGAGAATGACAATTTCCAGTGAAAAACTGAATGTTATTTCTACAAGTCTCCAACAATCTTTCAAATTTTAAATAGGTTAAATGAAGATTTAGCGAAAATTTCAGGGCTTTTCCAACTGATAAAATTTTGTTCCGACCTCCGAAAGCGCAGCACCAAACTTTTCCTCGAGTAGTTAGCTGAAACTGCTGATTAACCTATTGACTATTGCTGGAAACCTATATGGAATTACAGTAGTTCATACAGGATTTTGCGTTTGGGGGGGGGTCCCGGGATCATGGGGGGGGGGTACTTTTTTCATTGGAGAAATCAAAAATTTCGCATTTTTTGAAACTCGAAAATTTTCAAAAAATGTTAAAAAAGCAATGAAAATTTTTTCAATTTTTTGAAAATTAACATGTAAATTTTGGGATTTTTTGAAAAATTTTTAACATTTTATCGAAATTTTCGCGAAAATTTATGGAAAATTTTAGAAAATTTTGGAAATGGATTTGTAGGAGGTTCGGGGGGCAGAGCCCCCCGAAGCTAGCGAAAATGTTAAAAAACTAGTCGAAAAATCAATGGAAAACGACAAAATGTTGCAACTTTTCATGAAAATTTAGCGAATTTTGACTTGAAATGCTAATTTTAATAAAAATTCAGGCAATTTTGATGGAATTTTGAACAGATTTAGTAATTTTAAAAGAAAGTAAGAAACCTAGCGACAAATATTTGCGCGTTTGGGCGAAAAACCAATTAAGATTTGAAATTTTTGAGAAAATTTTAAAATTTAGACACCAAAATCTCAATGGAAAAGTTATTTTTACCCATTTTCTCTCCCATCTTCCTGGACTTTTGTCATTTAATGCACATCTGCAACATACCAAAATTGGGGGGGGGGGTTGGGGGGCTGTATAAATCCCTGAATTCACTTCTTTTATGGTTTTGTCAATCGGTATACAGTATATGTAGAGTAGAATGTCTGCATTTCTTTGATAAAATATTACTACATATGGAACCTTTAAGAATAATATGGAAATTCTAAGTTTAATAAATGATCTACATTTAAGAAGGCGCAAAAAATGCAAGTGCAAATACGTTGATAAATTTACTTTAATTACTTGTGTTTCATGCAAACAAACTCAACATATTGCACTAGGAGTGTATTTCGTTTACTCCTTTCATTTCAAAAATAAAAAGCTTCCTTCCTTGAATGACTCTGAAGCAAAAATTTTCCAACATGTATTAGCCAAAAATTCCCAAATTTTTGGATAGATTTGGCAAAGATTTATATAGACGAAACAAACGGAGTTCAGAAATAATAACCCCTCCAGCACTGTTTTGATATACTTGGATATGTCAGGCCCTAATAGTTTGCTTGTCCACAATGGTAGATCTTTGATTTTGCTGTCCTGTGAATAGTTTTAAAATAATTTCAACTCATATTTGTTAGACATTGGTATTTTCTTACCTGTGAAAGATTTAATTAAATAGACACATTTGTACTCATTATTAATCTAAGTGATTATAATATACGGAGAGTCGCAAAGTGTTGGATCCAATATGCAAGGGTAAATTCTATGTAGTGATTTTCATCTTGTACTTATAGAATTACGGAAAAAAATTAGTAAAATTGGGGAATGGATTAATCTAATTGGGTCATTAAAATTATTCGTCTAAAACCGAATTATTCATCTAGATCCATGTAATATAGCAGCAGCCAACCTTTTTAGCAAAACCAGCCATTATGTCATCACAGAATATTATACAACAGAATACAGCGCAGCCGCCAGGATTTCGGTTTGGGGGGGGACACCTCAGGGGGTCGACTTCGTAGGGGGACATTGGGGCGGAGCCCCACCCCCGGACGCTGAAGAATTTTCGAAAATTTTCAAAATATTTCTTATGAAAATTGCTAAAAATGCATTATTTTAGCATATCTTTCAAAAGGTTTTAACAAAGCATGCGTTACATTTTCGCGTGTTTGGGAAACACAAATTGTTTTGAAATTTTTTGATCGAAATTAATTAAGAAAATTGAATTTTTAACGAGTTTTGGAAGAGCTGTTGTTGTTGTAAATACTGCCTTCGGAAATAGCATCTTTTTTCAAGAATACTATTTTCCATTTCGTGGGGAAGTTCAATATCTTGCCACCCCCGTGGCTGCGCTTTAGGAATATTGTTAAACCATCCCTATTTCCTCAACAAATATAGCTTTTAACATGCAAATTAAGGAGGATGTTGGTTCTGGTCGGAACATCTGTCCACGAAAAAGCTATGACGCAACCCGCAGGCTGTCCATGGGGAGTCCCGATGGTTTCGAAGTTTCAAATTTTAAAACGATTCCAGGTATTAGAAAATGATTCCATTTTTTATGATTTCATCATTTCATCATTTGTCTTACTCCAACAATCCATTTTTCTAAGAAAAAATCAAAAAATTGAGGATATTTTACAAAGTTTTGTAACATTTTCTAAATTATTTTAAAAATTTTAATATTTGTAGAGTATTTTATAAATCCAGAGACATTTCTGATGAGTTCTATTATCTAGTTAAGAAATCTATCAAAACACTCAAAAATGGTTTACATCGAGAAGGAATATTGGTAAAGGGATGAAATCTGTTAAAAACTTTGGAGACAATGACAGACTGTAATTTGGAGAAAAATTCAAGCAGCTCAGAATTTGAAGCATAATTTCCATCGATTATGGAAAATGAAGAAAGCTCCTGCCAAAGGTTTGCTCGTTTTGACCACATAAGTTCAAAGTTTTGAAAAGATTTTAACATAATTTTGAGATTTATATATATTTATATATTTATATCCAAAAATGAGTTTTTCTTAAATTTTCACTACATATTTCTCTGCTTTCTGGCTCTTCACCATTGTATCTACCTCAGGAAGATAATGCCCTTTTTCTTCCACAATTTATTTTGGTCTCGGGTGGGTTCCCCCCGTCCCCCTCCCTACGCCACTGATTACGGTTAATGTTCTATTAGATCTATACTCAAATGTCTTTTATACTGTATGCCTTATCATCAAAGATTGGAAAATATCTCAATTTAAAGGATTCGCATGGAAACCATTGTTTCTTATACACGTTTAATTAGAGTTTTGTTAGAGAGGCTAAAGTTCTGTTGATATTAACTTCTCATAAAAATCATACAACTATATTTCCCATGTTTCTGTAAAATGTATAAAATGTTCTCTGGCGCACTCAGAGTTCCCCGTCGAACCCAAAGCTATTTCGAACAATGAATAATTCTTTGGTATCATGCCATCGGCCAATTTTGGGAAAAATGGAAGAGGCAAGAGGAAAATTTAGGAAAGCAAAAAAGAAATTCGCTAGAGTCTGTGGCTATTCTGCCATAATAATGAATAACATAGCAGATGCACTCACTGCAGCATTGGGTGAAGTGACGAATCTGTACAAGAGCAGTGGCTATTTTTTCATTATAACTGGATTAATCACCACGAACGATGGGTGTAGCCAGGATTTACTTCGATGGGAAGACTTCGAAAATTTTTGAAAAAATTCTGAAGAAAATTTACAAAAAATGGAATATTTTGGCATATTCTACAAAAGTTTACCAAACCGTGCTTTATCTTTTTGCCCATTTGGACGACAAACGCAAAATCTTGGGAAATCTTGAGAGAGCCATCGAAAATTCTCACAGAAATTCTTAAGAAAATTGCAAAAATAAATATTTTAGCAGATTTTTCAAAAAAATTAAAAACACCCTCGTTGATTTTTCGTGTGTCTGGACGATAAACACAAGTTGTTGGAAATTTTCAAATAATTTCTTAAGAAATTTGCGAGCATCCATTATTTAAGCATAGTTTCCAAAAATTTTCCAAACCATTGCGCGTTTGGACGACAAACAAAATTTGTTGTAAATCCTGGGAAAACCTTCGAAAACAAGAGTAGTACTATTAGGGCTAGTTCTGGGCCAAAGTATAGGACACCCATAGAATTCGTATAGGACCCCCCCCCGCGGCGCGATGTACTTTTCAGGTTGGCACATACTTTTTTTTGTAAACACCACTCACACCTCGATAGTGACTACCCCTCACCCTGTTCGATTATCGAGGGTCTACCTGTATTCGCCAAACAGTTTTCCAGGATATAGGTAAGGGATAATATAGGTAAGGGATATAAGGCATGCAAGTCAATATGGTTTAGTATCAAGCACCCTGGTGTAACGGTAGCATTTCTGATTCCCACGTCAGAAGGTGCGGGTTCGATTCCCGCGGGGGCCAATACTTTTTTCCCTGCCACCTAACATTACATGAAATGCGCTGATTGGATAGTTTCATATAATGTTGCTCCGCAGTGAGACTGGTAATAATGATGTGTGGATATTTAGATCTAAAAATAGCAACACTGTTTCTAAAAATAGCACCGATGAATGCTCAAAATATTAAAGCCTGTGTCTTTTACCCAATCTCTATTTCTATTTCAACTTCTTATTTTTCATTACAAGTTCTTATTTTCACAAGAAAATGCGGTGCGAGAGAATCGATTGTGTACAATGCATGACGGTGCTGGCTCTGAAGAATGATGCTCCTGGTGTGAATCAATTCCTCAGCAAAGTCGACAAATCCAAGCCCTTCGATCCCTACGTTGTTATCCCATCAGACGCGCGCCACACTTGGGTCATCGAGGGATGCCTCCGCCCGAAAGCTTATGTTCAGGTGAAAGCGTAACTCTTAACGGATTCATCACACCCACATCTTGTCTTTCAGGAGGTCGTCACAGAGCATCCAATCACAATGAATGGATACGAATATCACATCTTCCCGTTCTACACAATCATTCAAGGATTTCAATGGCTCAGTCACACCATCCTATCGTCAATCATCAGCGCAAACTTGGTGGATCCTCTTGAGCTTCACGAGGAAGTCATGATAAGGTTCTTGATCTGTGACAGATTAGCGGAGTACTGCTCGGCGACAAAGAGAAATGTAGTCAGCATGTTCATCTCAATGTACAGTTCTACCTTCCATAAGCACACGATGGAGAGGGTAAACGAGAACAACGTCAATGCCCTACTCCCATCATGTCGTGTGTCGAAGATTTACCAGGAGGGTCACCCCAAAAAGAATGGTGGAATTTTAAGAACGACCATGATCGTATATGGCAGGTTGGTGGGAAGAGTGTGTTTGGGTTCCTACTACAAAACAAGTGGGAGCATGAGTACAACCGGGACATGAGTACACTCCTCGAATTGCGGCACAGAATCTTGATGCCTTTGATCGATCGGGGTCTCGACGTGAATATTCACAACAACGACATCTATACCTGGGACCCATCCACAAAATCAACATATCCGAACGTGTTTGCCGAGCTCATTCGAAAGGGGCTCAGCAACTTCAATACCTCCTCCCCGGTGTCACTGGCCAAAATCATCATCTTCGAAGCCTGCACAAAAGCAAAGCGATCGGCCCGTCAATGGGGTAAGGTCCGGCTCCTCCTCTAACTTCTCCACAAATTATGTTCATCATTCCAGATGACGACCCAGCAGTTCGATAACGAGAAGCCCATTCTTCGCCTGACAAAGGAGCAAGTAATACCCGAATCCTCTCTTCACCCGATAATTGGCAGTCTGAAAAACATCATTCCACCCCGGCGTCACGAGGCCCTAACGAAAGCCCACAATGAACTCACACTCTTCGAAAAACAACGTGGGAGCCACTTCTACTCGCCGACCTTGCACGGATCTCCATTCGCCAAGCAGTGGGAGGCCAGCACTTATTCAGAAAGATCGAGGATCTACCTCTTCCATTGAGGGTGAAATCTTTTCTCAACTCAGACTTCACCGCACAACTCACCACCAGGGTATTTGAATTAAATTTCATCATGACAATAATGATAAAATTTCACATCTCCTTCACATAGTCATTCATTCTCATTACATTTGACATCTCATTTCATCTTTAGAGCTTTCAATGTCATAACCAATATCTGGACGGTTCGGGCAACAAGCGACGCGCAACGGGTCCCAGCTATGAGACCAATCGAGCGGAACAAGAAGGCTTGGATGAAAGTTTCGAGTTGGAATAGATTGGCCACAGCATTGATCCCTTGTCATCCTATAAAAAGCCGAGTCCTCATTCTGCACTCATCACATCATATTCACATCACTCATGGATCCCCGACTCAAATCACGCTTCTGCACCCTCTGTCTTTTACCTCCTGATCATGAGATCGGTAAAAAGTTAGATATCATGTTCGCACAATTCTCAAGTACTCCGAATCAATACGAGGTCTCGAGACAGCTTCTCAACATCTCTGAACTCAGCACCGATGCAGGACGTCATCTCATAGCACACATGTCTCTATTCCCACATCCATATCCTCCATATCACCCACTTCCAATCGGGTTTCACTCATCATCTCTACTATAAAATCCCTCACCATCTCAATCACCTCAACACACCCTGATAAACAAGAATGAATTGTGTTTTCTATCCACTTTCTTCTGAGATCTGCACAATCACCCTCCCCGCTGAGGATGCAATTAAGTTTTCCGATCTTCAGACTAAAATTTTGTTAGCAACATCCAAGGCAGAATCAACTCGACTAATTATCGAGACACTGAATCTGCTCATCACCCATTTTCGACAGGTATGTGCTTTTTCATGACTATGCAGGAGAAAATCTATGTGGGGTCATAAACAGGTGCTAAAAATAGAAACATGGATTCTAAAACTAGAAACAGATTCCCTTCCTCAATATAAAATGTTGCAAACCTAGCTCTTCTTAATTATCAAGGATTAAGAATGGATATTGAATATGAACTTCCCTACCGGCTCTGTTCTCAAAACCTATATTTCCTCGACGATGAGGAGGCTCAAAAGATTTAAGATCTAATTAAAAAAGCTCGTGCAGCACCAACTAACCAGAAAGCAAAGCGTTATCTTGACTGGGGGGATTCTGTGGCGTGAAGAGGGCATATGAATCGTCTCTGGAAGGTAATCGAATTTTTCTTGAGTCTATCGGAATTAATCAAGTCAGGAGTGAATAAAAAATGATAGCGGTTCCACCCATTAAAAATTAAAAATGTCTCTCGAAGACGGGATTGTACTTAGCTGGCTCTGGTTCAGTTGTTTCTGTTTGGGATTCGCAGCTGTTGGACTCTATCTTTTTATTTAAAATGTCCTATCTAACGCAGCTGTTATTCGATTTTATTTGCTGCTTTGTGGACTCCTGTATCGTTCAACTAATCCTTCACTGTTTCTCCAACCAGAGCGAGCAACCAGTGCAAGACACATCGAGTCAGTGCCCGAGGTCAACGTAAACATGACGTATGCGGTTGCTATGGTGATTGGCTGTGAAAATTTGTTGGCTCTGACTTTTTCCCTAATGGAGAGAAGGCTATATAAATCCGATCTTCTAACGAAGTGATTATAATGATTAAATTTCCTTATTAATTTTCCGAAATGAATAAGTGTGAGTTAACGAGTGAGGAAATTCGCGATATTGCGTTTACGACAACGGGTCAGAGGCATAGCAGCGATTGGAAGGCTTATCGATATGGAAAGCTCACCTCATCGAAGTTTGGGCGTGCAATAACTGTGATGCGCAACCCCCACCAAACCAACCTCCAACGTCTCCGCGACGAGCTCTATGTTCTGAAGAATGTGCATCATGTGCCGGCCATAAGATGGGGGCTGGATCACGAGTCGGTGGCGATCGATGCGTATCAGAACAAGACTGGAAGTATCCTGAAGCCAACCGGGGTGTGGATGTTCCGAAATAACGTCATCGGTCCCTCCCCCGATGGACTGATCTTCACCGATCCTCACGGCGCATGTGCTGTGGGCATCCGCGAAGTCAAGTGCGCCTATTCGATGCGCGATGTGAAGGTGGAATGGCCCGCCGAGTGGCTCAATTATCTGAACTATCTCGACTGCAAAAACAATCTCAAGAATGCCCACGACTACTCTCATCAAATCCAATGGGCGATGGCGGCGGTCGCGGTGAATGGTGCGACTTTGTCATCTGGACCACGAGCAATATGAAGATTCAACGCATCCGGCGGGATGAAGGGTGGTCGATGCGCTATGTCCCCCAGCTCGAGTCGTTCTACAAACACCAAATCACCCGCAAAGAGGATTTTGATGAGGGTTTCTCGGACGCGGAAACAGGGGATACTGACGAGGAACCCGTCCAACCATACGAAGATCCGGCTCGTGATCTCACCAGCATCCTCTACCCCATCGGTCCAGCCGGGCAATATCTTCGCCACATGGTGACTCAATGTCTTCATGTTCAGCTGTCGAGATGGATCTATCACATGCAATGGGTATCGCGATCGGGGCATAAGTGGCGGAAGGGAGTGGATCGGTACTGAACCCTCGACGTCGAGAATATCTGTGAGGGCTGCGTTCGTAAGATGTTCCGCCAGAAGGATCCACGCGAACTTCTTCACAGAACCCTGACGGAGGAGGTTAATGATATCATCCGCAACATCTTAGATGATTCAACTGTGTGGTCAGAGCTACTCTTCGATCCAGATTACGCTGCAATCCTCAAGGCCCGGGTTCGTTCGGTGGATCCCTCAATGGATATGCGCCTTGATCCATGCACCTGCTATGCGGACAAGACAACGAACCTTCGGTATCAAGCGAGGTTCAGGATGCCTCCTCGTTCGAACGCTGGCCTTCGTCCCAACAACCATCGTCAACTAGATGTCCCACTGAGTGAACCCTTCCCATCGTTGAAACAGGTTGACCAACCCCCGATGCTGAAATACGAATGTCAACTCGCCGTGGACGAAAGGTACCTCTTCACCAACTTAAGCTTCGAATATCAATTTACCAGAGCCGATCTTCTTCAGGATATAAAGGAGTGATCCCGTTCTAAATCCACATTCAGAAATTTTCTTACCAATTATTTTTTCGAAAATTTACAATGAGTTGGAGTCGGGTTGATCGTCCTGGGAAGAGAGTAAGGAAATCCAAGACATGCAAGAAATGTTATAAGCGGCAACGCACAATCCAAAAGAATAAAGCAAAACGGGAAAAAGTTGTGGAGATTCAAACAGTTGATTTTGGGGAACATCCAGCAAGGGCGTGTTAAGCTGATACCAGTTATCGACTAAACTACATCACCATCGGAGGGGATCCCTATGTCGGCATCATCAAGGGCATGGATAAGTCCAACACCCGGACACGATGCTTCATGCCTCTCGCTTCTTGGCATAGCATGATCAATGACATCCTACCGAATATGACATATCCACCGATGGGCGATCAACCCGAAGTGACTGATAGGAATCCCTCTAGCCTATATAAGCAATGATTTCCATCTACACTTATCTCGGAATTCAATATTATTTTCATCACCATCATCACTTTCATTATCTCGTTTAAAATTAATGGCCCGCCCAAAGTGAAGTCAGAGCAAGACGCCCAGCAAGGCACGAAAAATCGAACAACGCATCAAATTTGGAAATTATCACTTGGACTTAGTGAAACATCCCGAAAATGTTTACGCGATGCATCTATGCCTTGATAGCAATAATATCTTCCGGTATTGCACTTCTATCTATGCCACTTGACACGTGGACACATTTTGTGAATGCGGTAATTCCCAAAGTGAAGTTGCCAAGGTATGACGTTGTTAATATTTTTAGATCGTGTGGTGTATTTTTAGTAACATGACCTGCATTTTCCGCACACGTCACCAGATCAACACCTTTTTGTCTATATAAACAATGAAATCATGGAAATAGTATTTCTTATCATTTCCAATTCTAATTATTTCATGGAGTTACAAAATAAGAATAAGCAGGACGAGTTTCTCACTCTTAAGAATTTCAAA
>WPAE01000242.1 GCA_009773205.1 Ignavibacteria bacterium | reverse complement strand
TGACAAACAGATTGAACCTCATTTATATGCCGGGAAAATAGGTTTGTATACGTTTTCAGGCATGAAGAATCCAAATCTGATATTATTGCAAGACGTAACTCTACATGTGAAACCTCGATAAATAATTATTTATATTATTTTGATTTTATAATTTGATTCGTTACTTTTTCGATTGTGTTTAATTAATATCTTCACAAATATAGCTATATTTGACCACTTGTTCTATAAATTTTATGAACCCTGTGTCAGAATGAGTGTCAAGTTTATGGTACTAGCGTATCAAGCTTGATAAGCGTGGAGCACATTTGATTGGGATAAATTTTTGATAATCTTGAAAGGGCCTCCCCAATTTCTGCCTTGTTACTATTAACAAAAACATCCCGGTCAAATGTATACGACGCTTATCTAGCCTCGAACCCTTGTAACCTAACCTTGACACTCATTTTTCACCATTTTGGATGCATGTTTTAATATCAGGTTTCACCCGTAGAGTTTCGTCTTGCAATAATATCAGATTTGGATTCTTCATGCCTGAAAACCTATAACCACTGATTTTCCATGCAAATAAATGAGGTGTAAGAGGTTATACAACGAGGGGGAAAAAGTAAAGTGCCGAATTTTCTAATAGCTGGAGCATTTTGGCATTTTTTGTAATTTTCCGTCATTGTTAGGCAGTTTACTGACATCATCACTCTACAATTATCTGGAATTTTAAGGGAATTTAGTAGCAGTTTGCGGTATTTTCCCCTGCCCCCTGCTGTGGCCGGTCTCGTCAGGATAATTTGGTTCGTCGGGGTCCCACCGGGGTCCTTGTAAGGCCGACTCAGCCTTCCACTCTGAAAAGATAGGAAAATGACTACGTCCCATCTGGGGCGGAATCTGAGATTTACTGCTTGGATAATTGCGGTAACCCATGCTATGGGCACGCAAGGTGGCACTCGGGTGCCTTGCTATGATCATCTCGTCCGTGCTCTGCTTGGTTGCCGGAAAAGGGAAATAGTTCCTATTAGCTGGTTTATCCTTTCAGATTTTCAGATAACCTCCGACTCTCCAGAAAATTTGACGCTTGTCATGTCGGGGGGTAGGTGGTTGACCCCCTGGACCCCCACGACTCCTTTCGTGGCGGACCCCCCCCCCCCCCCCCCCGCCGACCAAAAAACACAGAGATGCGAAAATGAATTTCAAATGCTTTTCAATGAAAAACTGGATGGTTTCTGCTGGTTTTTATCCTTTATCACCATTAGCGTAGAGGGGGACGCCTGAACGTCCCCCCACCGAAATAGGAAAAATTGTTGTAGAAATCTGATGTTATCTTCCAGAGGTGTATCTACCTTCGGAGAGGAGTCAGAAATCCAAGAAA
>WPAE01000241.1 GCA_009773205.1 Ignavibacteria bacterium | reverse complement strand
GCTCCATTGCATATGAGCTTCAAGGAGATCTCACGGAATTCTTGCCAATCTCCTTGGTCTTCATATGAAAACTTAGCTAACTATTTGAAAACTACTTAGATCTCGTAAGAATATCGCAAAAGCTGCGATAATTCTGTTAAATATTTTTTAAAGATCAAATAAATATTTCCAAATAATTTTGTCTAATAAGAACTTTTCAATGGGATCGACTGCGTATTCTTAGGAATTCCGATCTTGGCTCGCTTCCCCTCATCTGGCGAGTCTTGGACGTTTTGAAAATGACTCAGCTGCCACCATATTCACATATATGCTGTCGCCTTTGTTATATATCTAATTCGGCATATTCTGGAAATCGCATTATATAATTTTGCATAATGCTCCCTTGCATATGAGCTTCCAGGAGATCCCACGGAATTCTTGCCAATCTCCTTGGTCTTCATATGAAAACCTAGCGAACTATTTGAAAACTCCTTAGAACTCGTAAGAATTTCCCAAAAGATTCGATAATTCAATTAAATATTTTTTAAAGATCAAAGAAATATTTCCAAATAATTTTGTCTAATAAGAACTTTTCAATGGGATCGACTGCGTATTCTTAGGAATTCCGATCTTGGCTCGCTTCCCCTCATCGGGCGAGTCTTGGACCTTTTGAAAATGACTCAGCTGCCACCATATTCACATATATGCTGTCGCATTTTTTACATATCTAATTCGGCATTTATGTAAATCACATTATATAATTTTGCATTATGCTCCCTTGCATATGAGCTTCCAGGAGAGCCCACGGAATTCTTGTCAAGCTCCTTGATCTTCATATGAAAACTTAGCAAACTATTTGAAAACTCCTTAGATCTCGTAAGAATTTCCCAAAAGCTGCTATAAGTCTCTTAAATATTATGTAAAGATCAAAGAAATATTTGCAAATAATTTTGTCTAATAAGAACTTATCAATGGAATCGACTGCGCATTCTTCAGAATCCCGATTCAGGCTCCCTTATCCTGCTCTCTGCCATCTTGGACTTTTTGAATATGCCACAGCTGCCAGCATAGTCACATATATGCTGTCGCATTTTTTACATATCTAATTCGGCATATTTTTTAAATCACATTATATAATTTTGCATAATGCTCCCTTGCATATGAGCTTCAAGGAGATCCCACGGAATTCTTGCCAATCTCCTTGGTCTTCATATGAAAACTTAGCGAACTATTTGAAAACTCCTTAGAACTCGTAAGAATTTCCCAAAAGCTGCTATAATTCACTTAAATATTTTTGAAAGATCAAAGAAATATTTCCAAATAATTTTGTCTAATAAGAACTTATCAATGGGATCGACTGCGCATTCTTATTAATTCCGATC
>WPAE01000240.1 GCA_009773205.1 Ignavibacteria bacterium | reverse complement strand
ATGAGTGCTTCAATATTGATAAAAGAGATAAAGTTTTTGAATACAATGTGCCTATGCCAAGATACAATTCTGTGCTAAGTTTAATATGGATGAAATGAGTGCCTGAGTGCCTTTTGCGAGGATAAAAGGTTCAAGGAACAAGTGTCAAGTATCCAGTATCAAGTATTTAGTATCCAGAATCCAGTATCAAGCATCCATCAGTAGCTGAGTTCCTGAGTGCCTGAGGGAATAGTGAATAGTAAAGAGTAAACAGAATTAGTAGCTGAGTGAATGAGGGAAAACGGAAAGAAGAAATGAAGGAAAGAAGGAACTGAGTTCCTAAATCAAAACTCAAAATCCTGCTCCGTGCTTTTAGCGGGGTCAAAATTCAAAACTGTCTTCCAAAACGGAAAGAAGAAATGAAGGAAAGAAGGAACTGAGTGCCTAAATCCAAACTCAAAATCCTGCCCCGTGCTTTTAGCGGGGTCAAAATTCAAAACTGACTTCCTAAGTGCATTTTGCGAGGATAAAAGGTTCAAGGAACAAGCATCAAGTGTCAAGTATCCAGAATCAAGTATCGAGTATCGAGTATTTAGTATCGAGAATCCAGTGTCAAGCATCCATCAGTAGCTGAGTGAATAGTAAACTGAATTAGAAACGGGAGGAAGTGATGAGATTTTACAGGCAACTTTTAAAGAGCACTTCAAAAATTGGTTTTTAAGAAAATTTAACTCCGTGGGACGGTGCGAGAATGTGAAGATCCCAATAGGAAAAAGAAGAACTAGAAGAGTATAAAATGCCATAAAAAAGGGGCATAAAGAGCGCAGGAACTAATTATTCTATTTTAGATCATCAATACAACTGATACATTGTCTATTTTAAGCAAAGCTAACGCAAGGAAACTAATTGATAAGTACTGCTTCTCTAAGCCGGAAGAGGTTAATCTGCTTAATTTAATTTACGCAGAAAACCTGGTACTTAAAGAGGAGGAACTAGATGGGTGCGAGGGAAAGATTATTTTTGACTCAAATATGGGAATTGTTACTATCAACAAAAAAATTAAAGAACAGACGCAAAAGAATTTTGTTTTGGCACATGAACTTGGACACTATATTAATGAGAAATTAGAAGCTACAAATTACAAATTGAACAGGAATAGGGTTTTGAATTTAGAAAGTGAAATGGAAAAGATAAACTCCCCCCAAGAAAAAAATGAAGAGCAAGCTCAACATACTGTCATTCAGAGCGGATGCAAGGTGAAAGTGAGTGGATTTTATAGATGTAGTTTTGAAGATTTTTACGGAAATAACAAAATCCTTGAAACAGATGCTAATGATTTTGCTGCAGAACTTTTAATGCCGGAAGAATGGATGTTAAAAGCCGTAAGAGGTAAGATGTTAAACGGAAGACTTATATCAGACACTGCAAAATATTTTAATGTGTCTTTAACAGCAGCTGCTATACGATACAGCGAAGTCGGACACAGAGAATGTGCGGTCGTATTCTCTACAAATGGAACGGTTAAATGGAGTTCAATAAACAAAGAATTTAAGTATCAATTTATTAGACCACAAAGGAAAGCTAGTACTCTGAGCTATACGTCCGATTTTTTTAACGGAAACACTTTACCAAATACAGAAGAAGAAATACCAGCAGAGGCTTGGTTTAATGAGTGCTTCAATATTGATAAAAGAGATAAAGTTTTTGAATACAATGTGCCTATGCCAAGATACAATTCTGTGCTAAGTTTAATATGGATGAAATGAG
>WPAE01000239.1 GCA_009773205.1 Ignavibacteria bacterium | reverse complement strand
ATTGTGCCAATAATTTAAGAAAATATTGTCATATGCATTTGTAGGGGGTTCGGGGGGCGGAGCCCCCCGAAGCTAGCGAATATATGGAAATCTGAGTAGAAAAATCAGGGGAAACCATGAATTTTTTTGAAAAATTTCATGAATTCTGAGTGAAATTTTTATTTAACACGCCAATTTTAATTAAAAAATAAGGTAAGCCTGATAGTTTAATGAAAATCATTAATAATTCTTATAGAATTTAAGAATCCTAGCGGCAAATTTTTGCGAGTTTGGGCTAAAAACCAATAGGAATTGAAATTTGCTGAGAAAATTTTGAAATTTACATATAAAAATCTCAATGGAAAATTGACTTTTGATCCAATTTCTATCGATTCTTCCCGGACCTCTGTCATTTTACACAGCTCTGGAAAATAACACCATTTTTCTACAACAATTTTTTCGGTTTCGGGGGGGGGGAAGCTTCCCCCCCTGCGGGCGCCCATGCACCTCTGGAAGATAACACCAGTTTTCTAGAAGTCTTTCCGATGTCGGTGGGGCGAAAGTTCCAGTGTTCCCCCTCCTGACGCTACTGCATTTCCAATAGTTCCTCCTGGATCTAAGCTAATTTTTTAGATTTTTGATAAATTTCTCAAGTAGATAATAGACTTCCTCGGAAATTTCCCTGACTTTGTAGGCGACTCCAAAACAATTGATATTTTGAAATTTTTAAAATGTTTTCTAAACAATGCAGAAATCTTTGTAAAATATGCTCAAATATTCGAAATTTTTCTTAGAAAAAATGGATTTTTGGGAAAGAAAAATGTCGGCCTTCTTGACAAATATATTCATTTTCTATTACTTTGATTAATTTTAAAATTTTCCACTTCGTTACCGTCCGCGGAGTGGGGCTGCCCCTCCCCTAAAATTTCGGAATATCAGAAATTTCGACGAAATTTCTGATATTTCTCTGAGACGGGTACTAAGCGGCATTTAAGCGACGCGAACAGTTTCATACACAGTTTGGATCGTGTTTGAGAAATAGCACAAAGATTTCTTGAAGCGCCTATACATTCGCAAAGATGAGGTAGGCGAAAGCCCTTATTTCTCACCTATCGATGCTGCCTGTAAGAATAATCGCGATTGCTCGTGTGCCTTATCTATCGTAGCTCAAGCAAATCTATCGTGCAAATTAAGAATGGTCACTCGATAGCTCCGGGAGGAGCATCGATTCTCTTCCAACATCGCACCATCGGGACTTACTGGATTTTTCAGATGCAGCCGATAAATCTCAATGTGAAACGCCTACAACATTCAAAGCATCGAAGTGATCGGAACTTCACTGCACACTGACCAGTATTGGTAAGCTTCGATCTGTTGACGGGGTAT
>WPAE01000238.1 GCA_009773205.1 Ignavibacteria bacterium | reverse complement strand
AATGTATATGCGAAATCCTCACCGGTGCATAACCACCTTCACTGATAGATGTACATTAGCACCGAAAAACAATCATTTCTTCTAGGGAATTGTAAGAAGAAAACGGTTCAAATGTCTGGTCCCAATGTTGGAATCAAGATAGTTAGAATTAGCCCAAATTTAAGGACAGGAGCTTCACGCAATTAAGAACCATTTTACAGAGAAGATCAGAATTAGATTCGAATAGGAAACCATATTTGCTACTAATGATGGAATCACTACCCTATGCAAAGTCACTTCATTAGATCTGAGGAAGATCAAAAGATTGAGCTTGTTTCTAGACAATGGTAATATTTGTATTAACTTGATTAGAACAACATATACGCATCATCCGATGGTTGAAAAGTTATTACGAAGGGACATGATAAGTTCTTTGAAAAAGGTCGATCATTCGTTCTAGTTAGTGGGCTGGAACGTGGCCATTAGAGTCCAATGCGAACTCTTTAATGCACTATCAAATGGAATCAAAAAAGATTATCAAAGGCCGCAGTTCGGCTTTAAATTGACAGCTGACCCGTTTGGCCATATTCAATGACATCGGCTTTTCAGAATGAAACAGCAAGTGTGATATGGCTCAATACGCAATCTTTAATTGTCATTCGAATGGAACAAACATTTGAAATGGCGCAGATCAGAATGGAGAAACACAGCTCTTTTTACACCATAAAAAAGTTGAGCGGATTTTCGCCGATAAAGAAGCAATTTGTATAAGGTTCAATGGGTAAGCTCGTAGGTTGGATCGAATCGAATCTAAAATTTATCAAATGTACCAGCTCGGCCTGGAGAAACAGAGGATAGAGCTTGAACATATTAAGGGCCAGAGGCTTTTCACAATTCTAGAATCAAGTCTGCTAGGGTTCAAGACGAAGTCTTTAATGATCAATCGAATGGAAACAAAAACTTTTCACATGTCGCAGATCGAATGAAGGAAAAAGGGCAGCATTTCGTCCATTTTAAGTTACAGAGGCTTTTCCCAATGTAAGCAGCGATTCGGACAAGGTTCAATTGAAACTCTTGTATGTTGGATTGAAAGGAATCTCGAATTTCTCCAATGTTGCAGTGCGGCTTGAAGAAACATAGGAGATTGCATGACCATGTTAAGGCCGAGAGACGTTTAACCATTTTACCAGCATTTCTAATAGTAACTCGCATAGGAGACCATATATCCTGTCTTTCCTGCAAGGAAATGCATTGGCACAAGACACTTCATTATGCTCGAAGTTAAACACGAGTCACCTGTCAGGTTTCAGCACATGAGCCTTTCAACAGTTTGTTAGTAGTTCTAAGCCGATCCCAGTATTAAACATAATATTCAACCCATACACGTT
>WPAE01000237.1 GCA_009773205.1 Ignavibacteria bacterium | reverse complement strand
AGCAATTGATGAAAATCGTTATTTGATTGAAAGGATTTTGAAGAAGAAAAAGGATACTACTGGGAATTTTCTATACTTTGTCAAGTGGAAAGGGTCACCTTCAAAGTTCAATTCCTGGATTCCAGCCAAGCAATATAAAAAAATTATAAAACTCATGAAATAAACTCGAATGAGTTTATCCTTACTTTGACCAGCTAGTCCAGCAAGAAGACCTATCCAGAAAATGGTCCCAGCTGTTGTAAAGTTTGTTACCAACAGCTTTGGAACTTGAAGCTGAATGGGAAGTTGCCTTGATGAATATGCACTACCCCTTTAATTGGCCAAACTATGAACAAGATTATGTTGCTGTTTTTGCCAAGCTCAAAGATTTGGAGCCTGGACTCGTGAAAAACTTTCATAATTCATGCGCAAATCACAAACTAAAATTTCTTAATGAATCAAAATCTATTGCAATCTATCATTATCTGGAGGATTACTTAGAAGAAATCAACGATGATGATTGTACCGATTACAAACTCATCAAGGTCCCAACAGGCTATTATCCAAATCCGGGTGCCATTGCCAAATATGTTACAACATGGTTCAACAAATCCCCTCCGAGCCTTCAGAGGGGAAGGAAATCTTGGAGACTCGATTGTAATTACGATCCCTATATTGGAAAAGTTGACTTTGTTGAACATAATCTCTTATGGTACCGCTTCGTGACTGGTCGAGTTCTGCTCGATAAATTTGAGTCAATGCATATTTATTGTGATGCCATCAAATATCAAATTTGTGGTGATACACAAATCCCCCTGTTGGGTATTGTACCCCTTCAAGGGAAACCAATGGAATCCTGTTACTGGAGTTGCACTCCACCCTATTACCTCCCCCTCAATCAAAAATCAATCAGTACCATCGAAATTAAAGTCTGTACACCTAATGGCGATCTGTTCCCATTTAGCAAAGATGGAACTGTAGTTGTGCAGCTTCATTTCCGCAGACAACGTGGTCCATGGTAACACCTCTATATAAAGAGTGCATTCGCGTAATTTCTTTGAACATTATGTATAACTCGATGGATAACTCACTTCAAGCTCTTAGATTAATGCAGTATGGGCAGGGATTTGGAGGGGTTTTGCGAGGGATGTATCGGCAAATTAAAGCAATCCAAAACAAAAAGGTTGAGCCAGCTCCATCAGCGCCAGTTGTGGAACCCGAGCAAATAGGTGAAGGCAAAAAGAAAGGGAAAAGAAAGCGAGTATATAAAGCCCATTCGGAACCAGCTAAAAAGAAAGCCAAGAAGGCAAACGGTAAAAAGAAAGCAAAAGTTAAAAAATTCCAAGTTCCGATTCCACCCTACAATTTTTAATTGAGGATGGAAGGTCAGCTCAGTGAACTCGATTATTTTCAACCCCAAGTAATGCAACTCAGTGTGAATTCGGAATATGATCGAGTTTATGGTCCGGGACAAACAATTGTTCAAGGAGCTCCAATTGAATTTTTTGTTAGAGGGGCAGATGGAATTTATTTGGACCTCAATAACAGCAAACTTGAAATTAAAGTTAAGATCACTTTGGAAAATGGAAATGACCTACCCAACAATGCTCCAGTGGGACCAGTTAACGATATACTAAATACACTTTTTCAATCAATGGAAATGGAATTGGCTAGCGTCCTCGTCACCGATCCCAATACGAAATACGCCTATCGGGCTTTAATCGAGAATCTAATCAACTACAATAAACAGGTGGCCACGACCCGTTTACTTACTGAAGGATGGGTGAAAGATACAGCTGCCCATATTGCAGTTACCGATCCTGCTGGGCACAACCATGGATTGCGTGATCGAGCAGCCTGGTTCGCAAATAGCCATATAGTAACATTCGTTGGCCGCCCTCATTTAGATCTCTTTCACCAAGAGAAACTTATCCCTTCTAATATTGATATTAAACTTCGTTTGATTCCCAATACGCATACCTTCCTTCTGAAAACAGCCGCGCCTGTTGATGGACAACACCCACAAGTTAATTACCGCATTCAAATTTCCTCCGCTCGTCTTTTCATTCGTAGCAAAGAGGTTTCTCCAAATCTTATT
>WPAE01000236.1:399-1768 GCA_009773205.1 Ignavibacteria bacterium | reverse complement strand
CACCATGTAAGTTATGTATGAAATGTAAGTTACGTAAGTTATGTAAGAAATGTAAGTTATGTAATTTATATAAATAACTTACACATTCCACCATCCCTACCCCTTCATGACCCCCTGTACCATAGTGTACCTTGATGAAAAATTTCTATGAAAAAATGCATTACAAGTCAAATTTACACTCCCTTTTAACCATCGGAGAACCCCCTTGAAACTTTAGGAAAAAATTTCGCCGCGAAACGCTCAAAAACGAGGTTTTTCGAAAATCGATTTTGACACCCCCCAGCGTCCCCCTCGACCCCCCTCTGGGGGTCCTACCGTGCCCATCTATGTTATATTATGCCCGCTATGTATTGCCACGCCACTGTGACCTGAAAGGAGCGAACTTGAATTTGTGACATTGACATTTGACTGGGTGATGTTATGTGAAGTATATTTGGGGCTGGGTTTGGCCCCGGACATTTGGGGGACCTGGGGAGAGCTGATTAGTGCGGAATCTAGCGGAATGTGAGAAGAATGTGTGGGAATTTTCATTTGAAAATTCCAAAAATGGGAATTTGGTGGGGGTCCAACTTATGGAACACCGTGTTTCATTTATTTTCCCCATCGCTAACCCCCACGATTTACTTTTTCCTTTTCTAATTCCGCAACACGTGGTATACTATCGACCGCTATACAGAAAACTTGATATAGACAGGGAAAACAATTTTCGAAATAAATCATTTGCGGAAGCTTTGTCAAGGATTCAAAAAGTTGTATTGGAAAGGATTGATGTCTGGACCGCCAGGTTCTAATTCGTAAGAAGAAATTTTTGGGCGTGTCTCGAAAACACGCAACAGGGTTTAATTCTTGGTAATTACAAAACAACCAACGATGTTCAGTTAAGGAAAAGTTAAATTAATGCAAAATAACTAATAATGAATAGAAAAATAAGGAAATAAATAAAAATATCTTAGGATAAAATATGAAGATAAGTGGGTCTGACTTGGGCCCGCACTAGTTCGCACGCGGATTTATTTTGCAAACTTTGCAAAATTTTGAAACTTTTGTCAAGTTTCCCCCTTTCCGGCATCTCACGATTATCAAAAATATATCCCAGTTAAATGTACTCCACGCTTTTCAAGCCTCGTACCCTAGTACCATGTACCCAGGTACCCTATTACGATGGTACCTGAGGTCGAGGCTTGAAAAGCGTGGCGTACATTTAACCGGGATATATTTTTGATAATCGTGAAATGGCGGAAAGGGGGAAACTTGAGACAACTTTCAAAAATTTGCAAAGTTTGCAATATAAATCAGCGTGCGGACCCAAGTCAGACCCAGGTCAGACCCACTTGTCTTCATATTTCATCCTAAGATATTTTTATTTATT
>WPAE01000236.1:0-393 GCA_009773205.1 Ignavibacteria bacterium | reverse complement strand
TATTACTTATTTCGCATTAATTTAACTTTTCCTAAACTGAACATCGTTAGTTGTTTTGTAATTACCAAGAATTAAACTCTGTTGCGTGCTATTGCGTGCTGTTGCGTGCTATTGCGTGCTGTTGCGTGTTTTCGAGACACCCATTTTTTAAGGAAAACTCGTTAAAAATCATCAAGATCACATTGGTTCAATTCGATTCTCTTTAGTTTTTTCTCAAGGAAGCATGGTTTTCTTTGAGGGAGTGACTCACCTACTCCCTCTCCTATGCACATATATGATTATGTAAACGAGAAAAGTGGAAATCATACATCGATGAGGCTCTTGTCATCTTCGGAAATCGACTGCTTTTTCACAAGAGGGACAATTAATGGTTGAATATTGAGGCATTTAACG
>WPAE01000235.1 GCA_009773205.1 Ignavibacteria bacterium | reverse complement strand
GAATTTTATGCTCGACACATTAAACACGCTATCATATCTCAACTCTCCTGCAACAAAAGTAGTTGGGAATAATTGTGATTCAAGGAATGATACAAACCGCTAGAACAACCTTTTTGGATAGGCAAAACGAGGCTGCACCAGACTGTTTTACTCGTATAGAACTATCCTTCTACACGCAAGCGCAATGTTTTTACAATGATGGAGTCCGTATCAGTTCAAAAAAAATGCGAAACTCGGGCGAATTTGGAAGAGCATACGAGGTCGCCCATGAAGGGAAAAACTTAAACATAACTTGATTAAAACGCGACGATAACTTTCGAGTTATTTTTCTGACTCAATTAATCGAGAGATTGGATGCATATTTTCCTTGTATTGAAACAGATAATTATGATGTCCTAGCACCATTAAATTTACCTACAGAAGGCAATGTTTTAGATTACGGTCTCAGTAAAATGCAAAATATGGCTAATATGTTTGGATTGTCGGTACAATCTATTCTTCGTGATTGGCCAATATTACTTGCCGCAGTCACCAATTCACCAGAATTTATTGAATATAGAAATGGTGATCCGGTTATTTTTTGGGGAAAAATGCTGGCTAATGGTGCATTGCCGTGGAATTCTGATATTAAACGTCTGATTCAAAATATCCTGCATTAGCGCCCGCAGGATTTCGGTTCGGGGGGGGGAACATTTTTACCAAGGCCAGATGTTCTCACAAGGCGGGCGAAGCCCGCCTTTCGCCGAAATTTTTTTGAATTTTATATTAAATATCTATTAAAATGACAATTTTTTCAAACAAAAATCAAAAAAATTTCAATATTTTTGAAAGGTTTTTGCATTTTTTAGCTAAATTTATGAAAAATTTGAAATCTTTTAGGAAAATTTAATACATTTTAAATTTTCTGAGAAATTTTTAAATTTCGTATTAAAATTTCAATGAAAAATCGCAATTTATCTCAATTTAATCTCTTAATGTATTGTACCCGGCGACTAATTTTTTGCGCTTTGGGCAAAAATCAATAAATTTTGGAAATTATTGATAAAATTTCTTGGTTTTTTAATAAAATTTCAATGGAAAATTGCAAATTTATATCACTGTATCTCTTAATTAATTGTACCCTGCGACAAATTTTGCGCGCTTTGGGCTAAAATCAAGAAACTTGAGAAAATTTTGAGAAGATTTTTATATTTTTTAATAGAGTTCCAATGGAAAAATTGAACTTTTGTCAAGTGAGTTGAGCCAGACCCCCTGTCAAAATGAAAGTGAGTTGAGCCAGACCCCCTGTCAAAATGAAAGTGAGTTGAGCCGGACCCCCTGTCAAAATGAAAGTGAGTTGAGCCAGACCCCCTGTCAAAATGAAAGTGAGTTGNNNNAAATGAAAGTGAGTTGAGCCGGACCCCCTGTCAAAATGAAAGTGAGTTGAGCCGGACCCCCTGTCAAAATGAAAGTGAGTTGAGCCGGACCCCCTGTCAGAATGAAAGTGATTTGGACCTGACCCCCTTCCTCTTTTTCTTTCCTTCTTCCTTTTCTTTCCTTTTTCCTTCCTTTTTTCTTTCTTTTTCCCTCCTTTTTCTTCCCTTTTCTCCCTTTCTCCTTCTTTTCTCCCTTTCTCCTTCCTTTTCCCGGACCCCCTGCCCCTTTTTTTTCCGAACTGGGGGGGGAAATTTCCCCCCCCATTCCCCCCCCGTGCCCACGTATGATTGCCGGCTAGGGGTCCGGTCCGGACGGGCCTCAAAAATGACTTCGCCAAAAATAGCGTTTTTGAGCGTTTCGCGACCTAATAAAGTGATGACCCTTGAGGGGTCCGAGGGGGACATGCATATGGGGACATGTCGACCTTCGCCCCGATGGGTCTCGAGAAAGCATGATTTTTAACGTTTTTAGCTAAAATAAT
>WPAE01000234.1 GCA_009773205.1 Ignavibacteria bacterium | reverse complement strand
CCAATTTTCATGGAATTCAAGAAACTTATTGTGAAAATTTTGAAGATATTTCCTGTATAACTGTCTCATCTTAAGAGCTTTCATGAAGCCCTATGGGGCGTCTGATTAGGGCTCCAAGTCTGTATAGAATGCACTCTAAAGTTCCATTTTCGAATAATTGAAAGATTTCAATAACCCAGTTTTATCCCCAATTTTCATGGAACTCAAGAAAATTTTTGGGAAAATTTTGAAGATATTTCCGGTCTAACTCTCTCATCTTAAGAGCATTCATGAAGCGCTAAGGAGCATCCGATGCAGGCTAGATGCCTCTATAGAATGCACTTTAAAGCTCCATTTTCGACTAATTGAAAGATTTCAATAACCCAGTTTTATCCCCAAATTTCATGGAATTCAAGAAACTTTTTGTGAAAATTTTGAAGATATTTCCGGTATGACTGTCTCATCTTAAGAGCTTTCATGAAGCGCTAAGGCGCATCCGATTCATGCTCGATGCCTCTCTAGAATGCCCTTTAAAGCTCCATTTTCGAATAATTGAAAGATTTCAATAACCCAGTTTTATCCCCAATTTTCATGGAACTCAAGAAAATTTTTGGGAAAATTTTGAAGATATTTCCAGTAAAACTTTCTTATCTTAAGACCTTTCATGAAGCGCTATGGGGCATCCGATTCGGGCTTGAGGCCTCTATAGGAGCCACCCTAAAGGTCCATTTTCGATTAATTGAAAGATTTGAATAACCCAGTTTGATCCCCAAATTTCATGGAACGCAAGAAAATTTTTGGGAAAATTTTGAAGATATTTCCGGTATAACTCTCTCATCTTAAGAGCTTCCATGAAGCGCTATGGGGCATCCGATTCGAGCTCGATATCTCTAGAGAAGGCACACTAAATCTCAATTTTCCACTAATTGAAAGATTTGAATAACCCAGTTTTATCCCCAATTTTCATGGAATTCAAGAAACTTTTTGTGAAAATTTTGAAGATATTTCCGGTATAACTGTCTCATCTTAAGAGCTTTCTTGAAGCCCTATGGGGCCTCCGATTCGGGCTCGAAGCCTGTATAGAAGGCACTCTAAAGCTCCATTTTCGAATAATTGAAAGATTTCAATAACCCAGTTTTATCCCCAATTTTCATCGAACACAAGAAAATTTTTGGGAAAATTTTGAAGATATTTCCGGTCTAACTCTATCATCTTAAGAGCTTTCATGAAGCGCTAAGGCGCATCCGATTCATGCTCGATTGCTCTATAGAATGCCCTTTAAAGCTTAATTGAAAGATTTCAATAACCCAGTTTTATCCCCAATTTGCATGGAACTCAAGAAAATTTTTCGGAAAATTTTGAAGATATTTCAGGTCTAACTCTCTCATCTTAAGAGGATTCATGAAGCGCTAAGGCGCATCCGATTCAGGCTAGATGCTTCTATAGAATGCACTCTAAAGCTCTATTTTCGCCTAATTGAAAGATTGGAATAACCCAGTTTTATTCCCAATTTTCATGGAACTCAAGAAAATTTTTCGGAAAATTTTGAAGATATTTCCGGTATAACTCTCTCATCTTAAAAGCTTTCATGAACCGCTATGTGGCATCCGATTCGGGCTTGAGGCCTCTATAGGACCCACCCTAACGGTCCATTTTCGATTAATTGAAAGATTTGAATAACCCAGTTTGATCCACAATTTTCATGGAACTCAAGAAAATTTTTTGGGAAAATTTTGAAGATATTTCCGGTATAACTCTCTCATCTTAAGAGCTTTCATGAGATGCTATGGGGTTTCCAATTCGCGCTCGAGGCCTCTATAGAACGCCATCTAAATCTCCATTTTCGCCTAATTGAAAGAATGGAATAACCCAGTTTTATCCCCAATTTTCATGGAACTCAAGAAAATTTTTGGGAAAATTTTGAAGATATTTCTGGG
>WPAE01000233.1 GCA_009773205.1 Ignavibacteria bacterium | reverse complement strand
CAGCCAAGCGTTCATAGCGACGTTGCTTTTTGATCCTTCGATGTCGGCTCTTCCTATCATTGCGAAGCAGCATTCGCAAAGTGTTGGATTGTTCACCCATCAATAGGGAACGTGAGCTGGGTTTAGACCGTCGTGAGACAGGTTAGTTTTACCCTACTGATCAAGTCTGGTTGTTGCTATGGAAATCCTGTTTAGTACGAGAGGAACAACAGGTTCAGACCAATGGTATTTACACTTGTCCGAAAGGACAATGGTGCAAAGCTACGTCTGATGGATAATGACTGAACGCCTCTAAGTCAGAATCCAATCCAGATTTGCAACAACAATTCTAGTACCATTTTGCCGTCTGAGGTGAAAATATGCAGCCTCGGTCGTGAGTGGCCCTGGTTGGTGGCGAAGCCACAGCTTAGATGCTCTCCTCATATACCGTATGTGTGACATCGGTGTATGTTGAGCTTCTGGATATCATGTCCAGAATCGGTTATGGTGCAAAACCATTTGTAAACGACTTAGCTCTTAGTCGGGGTGTTGTTCCTAGCAGAGCAGTCTCGCTACTGCGATCTACTGAGACACAGCCCTATGACTATCGGTTTGTCTATGCATGGGCTTGAGCTGATTTTTTAGTCGCTCGCCTATGTTTTAGTCCTTTTGGATTTTTTATACAAGTCTTTGTGTCGACACGGTTTGACTTTGTAGCTTTTCCATCATTGGGATTTGGCTTGAATGTTTTTGCCATTTGGCATTCACTGCATTCGAGTCATTTTCCTTTTGTTGGTTAGCTACTTTTTCTTCTATTTATTGCCATATGTCGATACGACTTACACTTTGTTAGATAAAAAGTGAAAGTCGGCACTATTTTGTGTCGACTCTATTTAACATTGTTTTTAATCTTTTTTCTTGTGTCGACTCGATTTAACATTGTTTATTTTATATAAATTTTCTTGTGTCGACACTATTTGACTTTATATTTTTTTAAATTTTTTTTCATGTGTCGACACTATTGAAATGGCTTGATTTTAGTAATTTGCTCATATCTCAGCGAATAATGAATGAAACCGACTGAAATTTTAAATCCTTACATATTTCATAAGGACGAATCGTTTAGATAATACAGATTATATGCAACTAATCGCTAACACATATAATTTTTTTTCAGGTCGAGTTTGACATGGAATTAAATATTTTTAAAAATATTTTTTCTAACTTTTCCAAATCGCAATCAAACTTTATGAAATTTTATATTCCTACTCAGAAAAATCAGGCAAAAATTATAGCGTTAACAGATGTAATTTAAATTATCGAAAAAACCATAAACTAAATTATCTCGAAAATGGCCTTTTTTTGATTTTTGATTTTATATTGTTTCAACGATTTCTCAACGAATACGAATTATTTTCTTATCAAATTTTATATTCCCATAGATATTAATATGCTGATTTAAAATTTTTGATCAGATTTCGTTTTCCGATGAGAAATTAAAAATTCCAATGAAAATCTCGAAAATACCAATTTTGACCATTTTTACCTCAAAATCACGATTTTTCTCGAATTTGTATTTTGCGGGCGAGTTATTTCATATTGCACAAAATTCTCCATCAAAAGTTGTATAAAATATTGAAATATTATGAGACTTTCCCTGGGGAAAGTTAAATTTATTTATTTAATCCGACCGGGCCAGGCCTTATTTTTAATGTATTTAAAATGGCTTGATTTAGTAATTTGCTCATATCTCAGCGAATAATGAATGAAACAACCTGAAATTTTAAATCCATACATATTTCATAAGGACGAATCGTTTAGTAAATACAGATTATATGCATAACTTTTCCAAAACGCAATCAAACTTTATGAAATTTTATATTCCTACTCAGAAAAATCAGGCAAAAATTATAGCGTTAACAGATGTAATTTAAATTATCGCAAACACCATAAATAAATTTATCTCGAAAATGGCCATTTTTGATTTTTTACATTATATTGTTTCATCGATTTCTCAACGAATACGAATTATTTTCTTATCAAATTTTAAATTCCCATAGATGTTAATATGCTGATTTAAATTTTTCAATCAGATTTCGTTTTCCGATGAGAAATTAATAATTCCAATGAAAAAGTCGAAAATGTCAATTTTTGACCATTTTTACCTCAAAATCACGATTTTTCTCGAATTTGTATTTTGCGGGGCGTAAATAAATTATCCCATTGAATTCTCCATCAAAAGTTGTATATAATATTGAAATATTATGAGACTTTCCCTGGGGAAAGTAATTCGGTTCTATATATATGGGACTGAGACTTGTTATAATGCATAATAAGATAAGTCCTAGAAGTTTACGTCTCAAATGCGCATTGGCTAGAAGGTTCTAGCGAAAGTTGAAACTTAGCTAGGAAACCATTGAATAACTTAAATCTAGTCAGTAAAAGGCTGTTGCCTTGAAAATTGCTAATACAGAACGAAAGTCAAAGGAATTGCCCAGTACATTGGGCTGAACGAATATACACGTGCAGGTTTTGCCTGTTAAACTTTAGCTTGTGAAATCGAGCATAAAGTGCGATTTAACAATGTAAACTGTGATTGATATTACAGCTTACCTCTTTCTTGAATATAACAACTCAGTTTTTGGCTGATCATAGCAATGTGATAACTAAGAATTTGGAGCTTAAAAATTCAATGAAAGTTGACCTGAGTTGATGAATTCAGCTCAGATGATTTCTTGTACTGCTTGAATTCAGCTCGATGAGTGCTATAACTTGATAGTTGTAGTGAAAATCGATAAATTGCTTGGAAAAGTTTGGCTTGTCCAATTACATTTAAAATGCATGATTGATATAAAGTAATGTAATTGCGTGTCGACAAAATTTTCGTGTCGACAATTGAATCCGTTAAGTTACCTCTATCGACTTCGGATTTGTTAAACTTTTTCTGGGTAATAACTGTGATTGATATTACAGTAGAGCTAGAATTTGAGATCTTACTTTGGATCCGGTGTTGAACACTGTGGATTCAGGTAGGAGGTGCGAGAAATTAACGTTTATTATACCTGGTTGATCCTGCCAGTAGTCATATGCTTGTCTCAAAGATTAAGCCATGCATGCCTAAGTACACACTTTGGTAAAGTGAAACCGCGAATGGCTCATTAAATCAGCTACAATTTATTAGATCGTACACTGTTACTTGGATAACTGTGGGAATTC
>WPAE01000232.1 GCA_009773205.1 Ignavibacteria bacterium | reverse complement strand
CAAAAGAAATTCCAATTTTCGAACAGATTCTCCGTTCTCCTAACTCGATTGCGGAGCAACTCCTGGACTTTTAAGCTAATCCTCTCGGACGACCCGAGAACTTTGAGGAAAATGTAAGACGCCAAGAGGAATAGTTATGGAAATGTGATGAAAATTCGGGCCCATTGGGAATGTCAGCAGATTAAATCCGGAAATTATGGTTTTCTTTAAAAAGAAGTCCGTAGGGCAGTCAGGAACTTCGTAGAACTCATATGCTATGCTTTAGTTGTAAATTGTCGGGGACATGTCTGCTTCAAAGAGTCCATAACGCTCATCTTTGGAGTTCATTTTGTTTCATTAAGAATGGACAAATTGTTAAATGAAATACGCGCCATTTATTTCTACTTGAAAGGTGAGTCAGTATCAATAGAGACAACTGTTTGAATTTGAATTTAAACAATTTGAATTTGCAATTTTCTCATTTCAATTGCAAATTGAAATGAGAAAATTGCATTGTTTTTGCTTAATATGAATTGGTATAAGTCATAATAGAAAATGACACTTTCACACAAATTTGAAAATTCAAAACTGACACTATTTCATTAAAACACAAAATTTGAGAATTCAAAACTGACATTTTGCAAAACACAAAATTTAAATTAAAAATGACATTGACAGTAAAATCACAAAATTTGAAATGACACTTTCAATGAAAATCACAAAACTTGAAATGACACTTTGACAGCAAAACACAAAATTTGAAATGAAAAATGACACAAATTTTGCAATTTAAAAAAGACACATTGACAAAGAAAAGATATAGTTTTGACACAATTAAAAATCGAGCGATTGGGTGCGTCTGTGGACAGCTACAGGCTATAGACGCTGGGCGTGAGTTACGAGGCATTCAATCGGTCAAAGGTGGTTTGTGGACGGTTACAGACTATAAACGTTGGGCGTAAGTTACAAGCTACAATTTGCATAATATGACAACTCTACAAAACTCATATCTTTTTTATTTTCTTCATGTTCTTAATTTTCGCATTCCAAAAAATTTTCTTCAAAACCGATTGGCACGAAAGCCGGGCGAGGATCACAGCTGGTAGTTCCCAACAACACATTTGCCACGAATAAATTGGATAGAGATACATTGAGATGAAGTGTCACTAACATAATTAAGGCCATGTGATACTTAGAAGAAAATTTCGCCAAATCAGAAGAAAACATGTAGCAATTTTTCAGCAATAAATTGTTGTTTTAAAAATATTTTGCCACGAAGAAAATTTTATTTGGCAAGATATTGTGAGTTGCGCAATTTTCTTGTCAAAACCGCGTCATAATTTCTCAATTAAGTTCCGTAAAACCTCGAAAGAGCGCACGGGAAAATTTACGAAAAGT
>WPAE01000008.1:71744-159026 GCA_009773205.1 Ignavibacteria bacterium | reverse complement strand
AACTCAAATTTTCTCTTTATAACAACTTTGCTGAATTTTAAATTCCATTTTGAATCACTTTTTCAAATCTTCCTTCCCTACCTTAAGTTGACAGCATTGGTTACAGCGGGGTGGCGGATTCTATTTTTCTACTTTTTCTTTAATCTTTAGTTGAGCGCCTAATTCACCAATTACATCGTAATCCAAACCTTTGAAAGCATCTAAAGTGTTTGTAATTTCTTCAAATACTTCTTCAGCCATTTCATATTTAATTTTGAAGCCTAGATGAGAAGCAATCAATGAAATAATTTTCCAGCTAGGTTTTGCATCGTGTTTATGCCCTTGATTCCACCGATCGAACTTTGTTCCAAACTTATCCCAACGACTCATGTTCATTCCATCAAGTGCGCGGTCCATTTCATCAAGAGAAACTGCGGGGTAAATTCTTTGAACTCTATTTTGGAAATTCACAAATGTTCCGTGTTTCTCAGCGTAAGTTGCAGATGGAAAAACAATATCAGAAAGTGCTGTAGTTTTATTGGCGTTTGCTGCCAGAACAATAAGCAAATCCAGCATCCCCAACGCTTGTTCCCAATCTTCATTAATTGAACCGAGATCATCTTCCATTACAAATAAGGCTTTGGTTTTTCCTTCTTTGATGGATCGGTAAATGCCTTCAATCTTTATTCCGTTAGATTTGGCAAACACAATTTCTGCACCAGCAGCATTTGGAGTTTTATCTTCACAAATCAAAATTTCATCTAAGTCACCATCAACAATATGATGAGCAAAATCTACATTTATTACATTCAATTGTTTAGCAAGCCTTGCCAAAACAAAATTATCTTCTACGGTTGCATAAGCAGATCCAACAAATGCAATTTGACTGCCTTTGAATTCCTTCAAACTATTTGCAGCAAATTCAAGAGCTTCATCCCAATCCACTTTTTGCAATTGACCTTGTTTGCGAACGTAGGTACCGTCAATTCTACCGGTATTAATATTTTTGAATGTATTTAGTCTTCCATTATCACACATCCAATAACTGTTCACATCTTCATTATGTCTTGGCGTTAAACGCAACACTTCGTTGTTGCGGACCCAAATTTCTGTGTTGCACCCGCGCGCGCAGCCAACACATACAGAATTTGTAGAGGACATTTCCCAAACGCGCGATTTGAAACGGAAATCGTTGTTAGTAAGTGCGCCAACCGGACAAATATCAACAGTATTTAGAGTGTAAGGATTATCGAACGACTCGCCCGGGAAAGTTGCAATTGTAACTTTATCTCCGCGGTTTCTAAATGTAAGCTGATTAGATTTTGCAATTTCATCTGAGAAGCGGATACAGCGAGAGCATGAAATGCAGCGTTCTCCATCAAATTTAATTCTTGGTCCAAGTTGAACACGTTTTTCCTTTCTGTTTTTGATTTCCTCGAAACGGCTTTCACCTCGGCTGTGTTCAAAAGCATACTCTTGAAGTTTACATTCGCCGGCTTCATCGCAGATTGGGCAATCGAGCGGATGGTTGATTAAAATAAATTCCATCACTGCATTTCGTGCTTCTAAAGTCTTTGGAGAATTTGTGTAAACGGTCATTCCATCGCCGGCAAGTGTTGCACAAGAAATTACAAGCTTAGGCATCTTTTCAATTTCTACAAGGCAAACTCGGCAGTTTCCACTTACAGATAATTTAGGATGATAGCAAAAATGAGGAATTTCGATTCCAGCTTCTCGGGCAACTTGTATAACTGTTTGTCCTTGTTTAAACTCTATAAGCTTTCCGTCAATTGTAATTGTCGGCATATCTAAATCCTTTTACTATGCTTTTTTGTGCAGTAAATTTTTGGGGAATAAAATTACTCTTGTTAACGAACAATCTTCAAACTCTCCAAATTTATCGGTAAGACTTCTTCTGCCAAACAGTTCGTTTGAAAGATCGCGTATATCTTCTTTAGTTACTTTGTAAATCTTATTTACAGTTTCTTCAACCGGAATAATCTTACCAAAATAAATCATTTGATGAGCCATTCTAATCATCCGGTTTGTAGTTCCTTCCAAACTCATCAGCATATTACCAACCAAATATTCTTTGGCTCTATCAAGTTCCGAGGCAGTAACCTTTTTATGTTTTATCTTTTCAAGTTCCTCAAAAATAAGTTTTTGAGCCTTGAAAACCGATTTTTCATTAGTCGAAAGATAAACTCCGAATGTGGATATATCAAAAAATGAATTTAGAAAAGTGTTTATTTGATATGCGATTCCGTTTTCTTCTCTAATTTTCTGAAAAAGTCTAGAACTGCTTCCTTCTCCCAAGATATGAGATAAAACCGCAACAGAAATTCTGCGCAAATCTTTGTAACCGTAAGTTGGTTTACCGAGAATGTAGTGAACTTGCTGGGTTTCTTTTTCTACATGAACATCTTTAGAAGGCTGCAATAAAACCGATCTTGTTTTTTGGCTGCTTGACTTAAAATTACGTGTGATATACTTTTTAGCAAACTTTACTAAATCAGTGTGGTCAATATTTCCGGAAGCAACAATCATAAAACGATCGAGCGTGTAATTTTCTTCTATGTACTCCAACAAATCTTTTTGTTTGAACGAGCGAAGATTCTTTTCAGTACCAATTATCGGCATTCCAAGAGAATTTCCTGCGAATGTGTTGCTCTCGAACTTGTCAAATATCAATTCATCCGGTGAATCCTCAATATCGTAAAGCTCATCTATAACAACTTTGCTTTCCTTCTCTATTTCCTTAGGCGCAAAAACCGAGTTTTGAACCATGTCGGCTAAAACTTCGAAGGTTTTTTCGATGTGAGCGTTTAATCCTCTTCCGTAAAAACATGTATGTTCTTTAGATGTAAAAGCGTTTAAGTAGCCGCCAAGCGATTCAATCTCTTCAGAGATTTTTTTTGCGGAACGCTTTTTTGTTCCCTTAAAGAACATGTGTTCTAAAAAATGGCTCATGCCAGAATTCTTTACGCTTTCATCGCGCGAGCCAACATTAAACCAAAATCCAAGAGAGAAAGATTTTACATGTGTTATTTTTTCGGAAATTACTTTTATACCGTCCGGCAGCAGAGTGATGTTTATATTCTTCAAGTAGTGTTCTTTTTTATTTTGAAAAACTGTGGCGCAAATATAAGGAAGGAAGAACTAAGAGTGAAGAACGAAGAATGAAGGGCTCATTCATTAACTTACGCTAAGCAGTTGCTTAATCGTAACATTAATCTTGCTCGCAAGCGGTTCTAAATCCAATTAAGAATATGATCACGATAAAGAATTGCTTGCTTAAAATGACTTATCAATTTAGAGTGTAGAACTATGAGTGTCTAAAAATTAATACTCTACACTCTTCGTTCTTAGTTCTACACTTTTTGTATTATTTTATCTAGTATTTCAGTCGCATCATTTATTACACGATGACAAACTTTGACTGTTAAGTTATTAGCTTTAACAACTGCTCTTCCTTCCAGTGTACTTACTGAAACGCCAAGTAATTCTTCGCAGTATAGAGTTTTGTTTCTATCTCTAAATTCTTCCATTAATTTATTTGAAAGTTCATAAACGTGTTGTTTAGCTTCTTCTTTCTCAACTTCAGAATTCCATTCTTTCATTCCAAGAACCATTAAAGCGCCGGTAATTGCGCCGCAAGTTTTTCCGGTTCTTGCAATACCGCCGCCAAAAGAAGAAGAAACTCGAATTGCAGTTTGTTCATCTATACCAAGTTCTTCTGCATAAGCAGCAAGAATTGCTTGCGAGCAGTTGTATTCCTCTTTATAAAGTTTAATTGTTTTTTCAGACGGGTTCATATTTATTCTACCCAGTTTTCAATATGTAAATCATTTATACGTTTAAATTCTCTTTCGTTATTTGTTACCAAAATTAAATTCCGGCTCACCGCTTGAGAAGCTATTAGCAAATCCATTGCGCCAATCATCTTACCTTCTTTTTCTAAGTCTGCTCTTATCTTGCCGTATGAATGGCCATCATTCTTCGAGTATTCAATTTGGATTAAAGGCAGTAAGAATTGTTCTAACGCAATCGTATTCTCATTTGGTTTAGAACTTTTAGAAATTCCATAATACAATTCAGCAATCGTAATACTGGATATCGCAACAGATTCCGGTTTTAGTCTAGCAAACCTTGTTAAAACTGCTTTCGGCTTTTTTTTGATTATGTATATGCAAATGTTGGTATCGAGAAGATATTTCATAAGAACAATTCTTCTCTGTCTTCAAGTTCTGGCTGATTTCGAACGGTGATAAAGTCATTGCTAAACTTATCCAAACTGTTAAGAAGTGAATCCCATTTTTTGGTATGTGGGAAAAGAACTACCGCATCACCAATTTTGGTTACAAAAACTTCATCCCCCTTTATTCTAAATGCTTTGGGTAATCGAACCGCTTGGCTTTTACCGTTTTTAAATAATTTTGCTGTTTCCAAAACATACCTCGTTAAAGTCTATATCAAAGGTATAGACTTTATTTTATTCATTCAACTACAACTAAAATTTATTTCTCAAACTTTTCTACATACTTTCCGTAGAAATCGCCAATCGCTTTGTAGGCTTTTTCCAAAATGTTTTCAGGTGGAAGGAATACAATTCTAAAATGCTGAGTGCCAGGTTTTTGCCCAAATCCGCTTCCGTGAACAACAACAACGCCGGTTTCTTTTAATAGTTCTACTGCAAAGTGGAAATCGTTGGAAACATTATGCAATCTTGGGAAAGCATAGAACGAGCCTTCAGGCACAATGCAGGAAATTCCATTTATGGAATTCATTGCATCAACTGTCATATCGCGACGTTTGGTAAGCTTCTTCACCGCTTCATTAAGATGAGATTGATCGCCAAGAAGTGAAGGCGCAATTCCATATTGAGCCGGATGATTTGCGCACAAACGCGCACGTAAAATTTTGTTAATTGCTTCTATGTAATCTTTTAGCACAGTATTGTTGCCGCTTACAATTCCCCAACCAATTCTAAAACCAGGTACCATATAATTTTTAGAAAGTCCGCCAAAAGTAATCATCGGCACTTCTGAGTTGAGCGCAGATATTGAAGTGTGAACTTTTCCATCCATTAAAAGCTTGTCGTAAATCTCATCAGCAAAAATTACTAAGTTATGCTCGATAGCAAGTTCTACAATTTGCTTTAGAGTTTCTGGCGAAGCATTTGAACCGGTTGGATTATTCGGATTGATCAAAATTATTGCACGTGTTTTAGAATTGATTTTACTTTTTATGTCTTCAATATCGGGCTGCCAACCGTTTTCTTCATCTAAGTAGTAAGGGTTTTCCATAGTCTGCAATTTACTTTGAATTGCAGTATAAAGCGGATAACCCGGGGTTGGAGTTAGAACATTTTCTCCATCGTTAACCAAAGCAGTTAAGCAGATTTCAATAGCTTCACTTGCGCCTGTTGTAACAAAAATATCTTGAACATTCTTAATTCCCTTTTTCTCTGCTTCAAGACCGATTGCATCAACGGCTTGCTTAATACCGGAAGATGGGGAATAGCCGTTAAGATTTTTTTTCATTGCTTCATATGTCGCATCAATCAAATGTTTTGGTGGTTCCCAATCAAATTGGTTTGGATCGCCGATGTTCAAGTACAACATTTCCTTTCCTGTCTTGGCAATTTCGTTAGCAAGCACAACAATATCTCGCACAGCATATGTAATGTTCTCGGTTCTAATTGCTGGATTTATTACAAAGTTCGGCATAAATTCTTTCCTATAATTTCAATAATAGTTTTAATCTTTTTTCAACTTCATTAATTATTTCTTAGTCAACTTCGCCAATCTGATCAACCAATCTTTCTTTTGAAATTGACCGAATATTTTCCGTCTTAATATAGCTTTTAAGCTTTAAGCCGCTATTTTCACTTGGAACTTCAACGTGAAGAGGGATATTTCTATTTTTTGATTAAACTGGAACAACAATGATTAAATTTGCTGCGCTTGAGTTAAAAACATCAACCGAAATTACAAGAGCGGGTCTAAATCCGGATTGCTCTCTTTCTTTTGCAGGATTTAAATTTACCATCCATATCTCTCCGCGCTTTGGAATTTTCATAAAATTATTCACTATTTCTTAAAGTTTTTGCCTAAAAATTTCTTTCTTCCAACTCCTCTTTCCAAGCGCGTTTATCATTTTTCAGCTTCGAATAAGCTTCATTAACTTCATTCCCGAATTGAAGCTGCCTATAATTTTCCAGCGCTTTGGAAATAATTACGTGCATGGATTCGCCGGGAATTCCTTTTGTCTCTTGAAGTAATTTAGGTCTATACGTACCGTTGATGTTGCCATTTGAGCCTTTTTGTTTCATACAAAAATACAGATTAGTTTACAGAAGTATCAACCAAATGAGGGATGTTAATACTGCTTAAAAATAATTCCACTTACTTGATTTATACTGCAAACTAATTACCAAGTTAGACATTGAAATCTAACGGAATTCATCCACGCCGGATAATCTAAGAAAGGGAAAAAAATCGTTGCTGATAATAGAAGCTGTAAATCAGTTATCATCCAAACGATGCTGAGTGTTAAACCGCTATTTGTTTAGTTCTTTGTAGATGATAATGGCGTTAAAAGATTAATGTCCAGAGAATGTAATCCAAAATTAAAATCATTGCTGAGCTAAGTACAAAAGAGCGAATTGTAGATAAACCAACACCTTCTGCACCGCCTTCGGTTCTAAAGCCGATATGGCAGCCAAGAAGAGAAGTTACTCCGCCAAAAAGCAATCCTTTAATCAACCCAAAAATAAAATCACTAAATAGAAAATACCTTCTCACCGATTCGAAGAAAACATTAAACGAAACACCTAAGAACATATTGGAAATGAAATAAGCGCCAATAATTGCAATTACATTTGCAAAGACAACAAGAATCGGCATCATAACAATTGCAGCAAAGAAACGGGGCGTAGCTAAAAAGCCAACGGGACTAATGCCCATAGTTTCCAGAGCATCAATCTGCTCGGTTACTTTCATAGAGCCAATTTCGGCGGCAATCGAAGCACCTACTCTGCCCGCAATTACAATTGCAGTTAGCACTGGGCCAAGCTCTGTAATAATTGCTCTTGAAGTTGCCGAGCCAAGAAATGATAACGGTGCAATTCCCTTTAATTGGTAAGCTGCCTGCCAAGCTGCTACAGCACCAGTGAAACTTGCAATAATTAAAACAAGCGGAATGGAATTAACACCAATGTGTTCCATCTGATATATAAAATTTCTTCTGCTTCTAATTAAACCTGGTGCGTGAAAAAATATTTCTTTGAGAAGTAAGAAGACCTGTCCGCACTCTTCAAAAAAGTTTAAAGTCTTCTCGCCTATTTTTTGAAAAAAAGAAATCATTAATATTTCCAAATTATATATGCAAACTAAGAAAGTAGATTGATTTTAGAAATCACATCATTGGGCGAACTTAATAGGCTTAACTCTTGTAAAAAACTTTTCGTTTGAAAACATTTAGAAATATCAGCCAGTAATTTCAATTGCAATTCGTGTTCGGTTTCCGGCGTTAGTAACATAACAACAACTTTAGCCGGTGAACCATCGAGCGAGTTAAAATCAATCTCATTTTTACAAATTCCTACAGCAACTAAAGGAGCTTGAATTTTTAACCGTGCGTGAGGAATTGCCAAACCATTTGCAAGACCGGTTGAAAGCTGCTGCTCACGTTTCCAAACAGCTTGTTCAATTTTTTCTTTATTAATCTTATGCTTTACATCAATTAACCCGCTCAATTCTGTAATTAACTGCTGTTTGTTTTGTGCATCGGAAAAAATAATTAAATCATTTCGTAACAAGTCCTTAAAATTCATTTTCTTTTTGCTTCGTTTGAGAAAATATGCCATAGCTGGCGCGCTTGTAAGCGAAGTAACCAAAGCCATAATTACCAAAGCAACAAAAACTTTTTCTTGAATAAGCCCGGCTTGAAAAGCGAGTGTGCCAAGAACAATTTCCATAGCACCGCGTGAGTTCATTCCAAAGCCAACTGTTAAGGAATCTTCTTTACTCATTCCGCCCCAATAAGCGCCTAAACCGCAGCCTATAACTTTACCAACAAAGGCAAGAATTAAAAAAAGAAGTACTATGCCAAGATCAAAATGTTGTATAAAGTTAACACGCAAACCAATAGATACAAAGAAAAGAGGCGCAAAAATGTTTGTAACAAACTGTTGAATAATTTCTCTGGTTTCTTCTTTTAGATGAACCGAATCGCCGATTGCAATACCTACAATGAAAGCGCCGAATATAGCGTGTACGCCAAGCCACTCGCTGAATGCTGCGCCGGCAAAACCCAGAACTAAAATTAGATTTAGTATTCCGCCGGGATATGTAGTTACTCTTTCAAACTTTGGAAGTATGTAATTAAAAATTTTTCGCCCTATAAAGAGTATAAAAACTATAAAAGCAGAAAGCATAAAAATTGATGAACTGAATTCTAAACCGTTTGTGCCGCCATTTATCATTGCAAGAATTAGCGAAAAAATAATCCAGCCAACCAAATCATTTAGCATAGCTGAAGCAATAATTACAAAACCGATTTCAGTCTTGAATATATTCAAATCCATTAAAGTTCTTGCTACAACAGGAAGAGCGGTAATTGAAAGCGCTGTTCCAACAAATAGAGCAAATATCAAGTTATTTTGGTTTGCAGAAATGCCAAGCTCATCTGGGAAAAACCACGCCGCACCAAACCCAACTCCAAATGGGAAAACAAATCCCATAAAGCTGATTAGAGACGCGGCTTTACCTTGTCTGGCAACAAGCGATAAGTCAACTTCCAAACCGGAAACAAGAAGCAGCATAACAACTGCAAGAAGTGTAATACCTTGAAAAGCAATATTAACTGCGCTGTTATTGGTTAAAAAAACTTGCATTACTTCTGGAAACAAAGCGCCAATAATTGTTGGACCTAAAATGATTCCGGCAAGAATTTCTCCAAGAACAATTGGCTGTTTAAACTTCTTTAGAAACTCGCCAATAACACGAGAGAAAAAGAGCATTACTGCAACGCTAGAAAGGAAAATTACTATGTCATGCTCGCTCAGACTCATTAATCAGCATTTTCCGGCTTAACAATTAAGAGTGAGCAAGGGAGCTGTTTAAAAACAAACTCCCAGTCATGCTGAAAGATTCTATCGAGCAGTTTTGGTTTACGAGCTGGTGAAGGAATAACAAAAAGATCGCCTTTGTTTTCGCTAACCCAATTGCTTGCTTCCCATCCTTGTTTACCATAAAGGCAAACTGTTTTTACATCGGCATCGGTTATATTTAATTCACGAACAAATAATTCCATCTTATTTTTTTCTTCGTCTTGCCAAATACGTCTCATCTGCTGTGCTTCTTCCTTAGAACCAGAATCGTAAACGGTTGTAGCAAGAGCTGGAAGTTGAAACTCGCGGATAAAAAAGAGTTCTTTACAATTCAATAAAGAAGAAACTTCGTAAGCTTTTCTTGCAGAGGGTTCGCTAAGAGAAGAGAAATCCACAGAGACACAAATTTTTTTGAAAGGCGCACGTACAACAGAAGGCTGAGTTAGTAATAAAACAGAGCAAGGTGCTTCTCTCATTAAAGTTCTAGCAACTGAGCCAATATAATATTTTAAGAAGTTTTCTTTTATTAAAGCCCCGGCAATCAGAAGATCAATTTTTTCTGTAGTACATAATTCTAGAATAGAATCTTCTACATCTCCTTCCTGCCATAGTAATTTATATGTTCCATTTGCAATTCCAGTTTCATCAATCATCTTTGTCAATTCTGCATTTAAAACTTCGGAATAATCTCCGATATGAATTAAAACTAATTCCGCTTTGAATAATTCTCTGAAGCGCTTTGCTTCAAAAAGCAACGCTTGAGAGTTTGGCGAAAAAGTTATAGCTAAACCAATTTTCTTGAACGCCATTGTGCGCCTAATTTAATTTTCAACATCAAGATAACAAACTTTAGGGTTGGCTATTACTCTTATTTTATATATTTTTTTAAGTGGAATGTATCATAAACAAATTGGCAATAGGTAAAAATATGAGTACAGAAGTAATTGAAAAAACAAACAAAGTTAAACTCCCAGAAAATCTTGTGTTCGGCAAGCTGTTTACTGATCACATTTTTGAAATGGATTACGATGGTTCGAAAGGCGGCTGGCAAACTCCGGTTATTAAAAAATTGGAAAATTTAAGTATTCATCCCGCCGCAATGGTGTTTCATTATGGCCAAGCTTTATTCGAAGGATTGAAAGCTTATAACTTGGTTGATGGGCGAGTTGCTATATTTAGACCGGAAAAAAATATTGAGAGGCTCAACAAATCTGCAAGCAGACTTTGCATGCCGGAAGCAGACCCAGAGTTAGTATTAAAATGGTTGATTGATTTAATTCGGCTGGATAAAGATTGGATTCCTGACCGCTCGGGACACTCACTCTACATCCGTCCATTTATGATTTCTACAGAGCCTTGCTTCGGAGTTCGCCCAGCAGAACAGTACAAATTGATGATTATTCTTAGTCCGGTTGGGCCATATTACCCAGAAGGTTTTAAACCTGTTCCTATTCTAGTTATAGATCAATATGTACGCGCTGTTAAAAGAGGAACTGGAGAAGCAAAGGCAGCAGGCAATTATGCAGCAAGTTTAATTGGACAAAGCCAAGCAAAGCAAGAAGGTTTCTCGCAAGTTCTTTGGTTAGATGCTATCGAGCATAAATACATCGAAGAAGTTGGCGCAATGAATATCTTCGTTCGCTTCAAAGATGAAGTAGCTACTCCTAACTTGAGTGGTTCTATCCTGCCTGGAGTTACTAGAATGTCTGTAATCCAAATCTTAAAAGATTGGGGTTATAATGTTACAGAACGACAAATCTCAATTGATGAAATGGTTACAGCTTACGACAAAGGAGAACTACTCGAAGTATTTGGCTGCGGAACAGCCGCCGTAATTTCTTCTGTAAGCAAGTTGAAATTTTATGATAAACTTATGATCTTCAACGAAAGCCAAGCCGGCGAACTATCACTTAAACTGTATAACGAACTTACTGGAATTCAATACGGCAAGATTGAAGACCGGCATAATTGGCTTACTTACGTTGACTAAACTGGACAAAAAATAATGATAAAAAAATATTTCTCTTTTATAGTGTTCATATTATTAAGCACATCTGTATTTTGTGGAACTGCGCAACGACCAAAAAATATTATTTTACTCATTGGTGATGGAATGGGAATCCCTCTAGTTACAGCTTCGGTACTTTCGATGAGTAATGATCAATTCAAAAAAATTCCAACTGTTGGCTTAATCAACACAACAGCAGCAGATAAATTAGTTACCGATTCTGCTGCCGGCGCAACTGCTTTATCCACAGGTTATAAAACTAACAATGGTATGATTGGAATTTGTCCCGATGGAAAAATATTAACAAACATAGTTGAAATTGCAATAAAGAATAAAAAATCAACTGGTATTGTTGCAACAAGTTCTGTAACAAACGCAACTCCGGCGGCTTTCCTTTCAAAAGTAGAGTCTCGCAAAAGCGAGTTTGATATTGCAGCGCAAATATTAAATAGTAAAGTGGACTTTCTGGCAGGCGCTGGAACTGATTTTTTTCTTCCTAAAGAACTTGGCGGAAAAAGAGAAGACGGTAAAAACTATGTTGATTCTATGAAAGCCAAAGGCTACGAGTACTTGAGCGATACTTCCAAAGCCTCTACAATTATAGCACAGAAAAAGTTTTTCGGTCTATTTGGCAGAAGCGCACTTTCACAAGGAAATCAAAGAAGCTTCACTCTTGGGCATTTAACGAAGTCTGCAATTCAACTTCTTAGCAAAAACCGAAAAGGATTTTTTTTGATGGTTGAGGGTTCGCAAATGGATTGGGCAGCCGATAAAAATGAAAAGGATTATTTATTCGCTGAGCAAAGAGATTTTAACTCGGCGATAGAAGAAGCTCTTAATTTTGCTAAAAAAGATAAAAATACTTTGGTAGTCGTTTTAGGCGATCACGATACTGGAAGTCTTGGAATATCATCCCAGGACAAAGAAACAGGAGAACTTGATGTAGTTTGGGCAACTAGATATCACACAGCAAATTTTGTTGGTATGTTTTCTTTTGGACCTTCATCAAATCAATTTGGGGGTATTCAAGAAAACAGTGATGTAGGAAAAAAGTTGATACGTTTGATCAAGTAGATGCGTTAATCAAGCGAAAACATTCTAAAATAAAGGATCTCTTCACCGCAGCCTGCCCGCCGCTTTGCTTTGGCAGGCGGGGCGGGACGAAGAAAACACTCCGCAAAGCAGGGCAAAGGATGTTGATGCTTTTAGAGATAACCTTTAGTAAGTCTTGTAATGCAAAGAGTAATTACTTGTATTTCTTATTTCGCGAATTTTGCCTCAGAGAACGTGAAAACTTCGTTGACGTTCGTTTTTAAAATTTTCCAATCTCTCATAAGTCGAAATCCGTTCTGAATGACACGCAATGTAACGTGAAATAGTATTTTGTTGTAAGCGAATTAATTCTCTCTTTGGCAGGCGGGGCAGCGAGGTTTCTGAAAACAAATTTTATTTATTCGCCTCAAGAGGCGGGGAATTTGACCCTCGTCCGCCTCTGGCGGATTAAAACTAAAGAACTCCAGACTGTTTTTACGAACCGGAGTATTTTACACTAACTTAAATGCTAATTGAAAAATAGCTTATAACATTCCAGCATCTACTTGCTAACAGCTTAAACTGACAGCAAATTAGAGATTCTTACCCGCATGGCGGGATAAGAATGTACAAAACATTTACTTCTTCTCTACAACTACCTTTGAACCTTCAACACGTATAACAGTAACATTAGAGCCTTTTTGAATAAAATCTCCATCAGAAATTACATCAACTCTTAATCCGTTTAATATTGCTGTGCCTGAAGGTCTTAAGTCTGTCATTGTGATGCCACTCGTTCCAACCAACTGCTCAAATTGGGTATTTGCAGCGTAACCGGATTTTGCAGAAATATTGTCTTGTAAAACCAATTTGTTAAATACTACGGACTTAGGCAGGTATTTCCAAAGGAAGTATAAGAATATGCCTGTCATAATAAAGCTTCCAGCAATCTGAACTATGGCAATTGAAATCGAACTTGAGGAAGCAATATCCAAATCGGAAATTAATCCGAAGAATAAACCTAAAATCATCAATACAACTCCTGCAAAACCTGCAATACCAAATCCTGGAAAAACGAATATTTCAACTATCAAAAGGATTACGCCAATTACAAAAATTAGAATTTCCCAGATAGTAGCTAACTGAAGTATGTAGCTTGTGCCAAAAAATAGAGCCAGAGCAATTAAACCGGCTGTTCCAGCTAAACCCCAGCCTGGTGTTTTAATTTCTGTAAACAAGCCAATCATGCCAATCATAATTAATAAAGAGGAAATTATAGGATTGTTAAGAAAGCGGACAATATCTTCTGCCCAGTTTGATTGAATGACAACATCCTCTTCATTCATCAGTCCATAAACTTTCTTCACTTCTTCTATTGTAGTTAATGTTGTATCAGCCATTTTATACTTAACAGCTTCTTCGGTTGTGAGCGTAACAAGTTTTGTGCTGTCATCTTGCAAATCTGCAACAACAACAGTTTCATCAACCATAGCTTGAGCAATATCTGTTCTTCTACCGGTTTTTTCAGCAGTGGCTCTCATTTCGGAACGCATATACGATTGATACTTTTCAGCTTGTCTTTTGCCTTCTTGGTCAACAACGGTTGCAGCACCCATCGAAGCGCCTGGTACCATTACAATTTTTTCGCACGAGAGTGCAATTAAAGCGCCGGCAGATATTGCACGCTTATCAATAAAGGCAATTGTTTTTACTTTGCTGTTAAGTATTGCATCCTTTATCTGAGTTGCCGCGTCAACTCTTCCGCCAAAAGTATTAATCTTAAAAATTATTGCTTTTGCCGAGCTGCTTTCAGCTTCTTTTACAACGCGTTTAACGTATGGCGCTAAACCAAGATCAATGTCACCTTCTATGTTAGCGATATAAACTTTTTGTGCCGGAATAAGAGATGATAAGAAGAAACTAAGCAGAACTGCTAATATTATTTTGACTTTCATGACTCCCTCACTTGAGAGATTAGTTTTTACTCAATGCGAAATTAAGAATTTTGTAAATCAGTTTTGCAGCTAAATAATTAGATGAAGAACTTGTTGAATTAGGCATTATATTCATAATATCAAATCCAACAATTGTTCTATCCATCCCAATTATTTTAAATAAATACATCAATTCATCCCATAGCAAACCGCCCGGTTCTGGATTTTCTACCGCCTTTATTACGCTTGGATCGAAGCCGCTTAAATCAATTGTAATGTAAACTTTATCTGATAAATCTTTATTAACAAGTTCCTGCCAATTAGAACCGTACATACCAAGTTTAATTTCGCATGCGAGATATTGATAAATCTGTTTCTCTACACGGAAATCATTTTCTTCTTTGCTCTGCGAGCGGATACCCACTTGAATAATATTTATATTTAATCCAGCAGCTCGTGCTATCAAAGAATCGTGGTGAGATTTACTTTGCCATTCTTGTTTCAAGTTAGCCCGCGAATCAATGTGCAGTAAAGAAAGAGAATCGTATTTAGCAGAAAAAGCTTTTACTGCTCCTAAGGTTACAGCGTGGCTTGCGCCAACCATAGCAATTGTTTTATTTTTTTCTAACAGCGTAAAAATCTTTTTCTCTAATTTTTCACAAGCTTTAGTGTAAGTAAGTTTCTGCAGATTAAGAGGCTCAAGAGTACAAATGCCTTTTTCGAAACATAACTCATATCCCATTTCTTCATCGTAATGCTCAAGTTTTGCCGAGGCTTTTATTATTTCTTTTGGAGCGTTAAGAACGGATAATTTTGCTTTTCTGTTTTCCGAATAAATTACCGGAATAACAACAGCTTTCGAATTTTCTAGCGAAGAATATTTTTTATCGAGCGAAAGGAAATTATTTTTCTTGTCTGCTGTTTTCATTAAGCACCTATAAAAAAAGCGGCAAGTTGCCGCTCTAAATTATTTCTTCATTCTTTAGATTTGTTAACAGATGCTATAGCCGAGCGTTCAAATTTAATCTTTACGTTGTTTCCAACATCAACTAGAAGTGTTTTATCCTCAATGCCTGCAACTGTACCGTGCATTCCGCCGCTCATAACTACTTTATCTCCCTTCTGCAAGGAATCCAACATGTTTTTATGTTCCTTTTGTCTCTTCTGCTAGGTGCCATTGCTAACAAGAAATCCATTTACTGCTCCTTTTTTGATTGTACATTTATTGATATTGTTTTCACAAAATTATTTTTCCATTCTACAAAAGTTCCGTCTAAAATTCTTTTTCTCGCTTCACGCACCAAATTTAAGTAAAAAGTTAGGTTGTGTATAGTGGCTAATTCCATTGCCAAAATTTCTTTGGCGTTAAAAAGATGGCGTAAATATGCACGCGTAAAATTCTTGCAAGTATAACATTCGCAATTTGGATCCAGCGTAGAAAAATCATCTTTGTAAGCCGCATTGCGCATAGAAACAATGCCATGCGAAGTAAACAAATATGCGTTGCGCGCATTTCTTGTTGGCATTACACAATCGAACATATCTACACCGCGTGCAATTGCTTCTAAAATATTTTCCGGTCTTCCAACACCCATCAAATATCTCGGCTTGTTCTGCGGAATAAAATCTGTAGTAAAATCAACCATCTCATACATTTCTTCTGTTGGCTCACCAACAGCCAAACCGCCAATTGAGTAGCCGTCAAAATCTAACTTAGCTAAATCTTTAGCGGATCCTTCGCGAAGCTCTTTGTAAACACTTCCTTGAATTATTCCAAAGAGATACTGCTTGTGTCCGTATAGAGGTTTTGTCTGCTCAAATGCTTCTTTGTTTAATTCTGCCCAGCGCGAAGTTAGCTCTTTAGATTTTTTTGCATATTCAAAATCGCAATGATAAGGCGTGCATTCGTCCAACGGCATTAAAATATCCGAACCAATGCTTCTCTGTATCTCAATAACTTTGCGCGGTGTAAAGTAATGAGTAGAGCCGTCGAGATGTGACTTAAACTCAACTCCATCTTTTTTAATCTTTCTCAGTTCAGATAAACTGTAAATCTGAAATCCACCGCTGTCTGTAAGTATTGGAAGGTCCCAGTTCATAAAGCGGTGAAGCCCGCCGGCTTTTTCCAAAATTTCTGTTCCTGGGCGAAGGTATAAATGATAAGTATTGGAAAGAATAATTTCTGCCTTTACTTCACTTTCTATTACGCGCTGTGTAATTGCTTTTACTGTTCCTTGAGTTCCAACAGGCATAAAAATGGGCGTTTGAACAGTGCCATGTTCAGTTTTGAACTCACCTGCACGTGCTTTAGAGTTTTTATCTGTATGAATAAGAGAAAATGGTAACAATATTTTTTAGTAATTTTTCGGGGAGAAAGATAACAAAAAAAGATTCTTTAATACTTGTGCTTAACGTCTTTTAGCTTTGCTGCAGCTTGCCTTTCCAGCTAATTATTCCATCTTCCAAATTGTAAACATTTGTGAAGCCGTTTTTCAGCATAAACTTACATGCTGTGTTGCTTCTGCTTCCGCTTCTGCAATAAACAAAGTAGGATTTATTTTTATCAAGTTTAAGAACTTCGTCGGGAAAAGTTTCCTCATAAATATCTATTAAAATTGAATTGGGAATTCTTGTTGTGAAATGTTCCTCTTCAGTCCGCACATCCAAAATTACTGCGTTTGGCTGTATGCTAACTTGTTTAGCAAATGTTTCAGCATCAAGATGACTTACGTTTATTCTATTAAATAATGAAGACAGCACTTTCTTCCTTTCCGAAAATTATTCTGGCTTACCTTGTTCCAGTGTAAGTTTTACAAGATCAATTTTGGTTTTATCGGAGCGTAAAATTAGAATCGTAAAATCATCAATTTTGAATGATTCTCCTTTTACAGGTATCCTGCCTATTTTGTACATAATGAAACCGGCAATAGTCTCATAATCGCCTTCAGGAATTTTTAATTCATATTCTTCGTTCAGCAAATCAATTTCGGTTTTACCACTAAGCACAAATGTATTGGCTTGAACTTTACGAATCATTTTTTCTTCTGCGTCATCATATTCATCTCGAATTTCACCAAACAATTCTTCAATCAAATCTTCTACGGTAATAAGTCCGGCAGTGCCTCCAAATTCATCAACAACAACAGCAACACTAATTTGTTTTCTCAAAAACTCATTTAGCATCTCAAGACTTTTCTTAGTTTCGGGTACAAACAAAACTTCGCGTATAATTGATTTCCAGTCCTCAGGCTGTTTAAAAATATCTTTAGTAAAAAGCCAGCCGTTTATGTTATCAAGGTTTTCATCGTACACCAATATTTTAGAATACCCAGATTGGATAAAAGTATCGAGCACTTCTTGCATGGTTGAAGTCAAATCTACACCAATTAATTCTGTACGTGGGGTCATAGCTTCATAAACTCTTTGCTCGCGTATATCAATCACTTTGCTTATGATATCTGATTGAGTTTCATCCATCTTGCCAGCTTCGGAGCTTTCTTCCAGCAGGTTTTGCAAATCATCCTTATCCGAAACATGAATAATCTCTTCTTCTTCTTTTAGATTAGTTCTTATTAATACCGATGAAAATGACGAAGTTAGCTTAGCAATAGGATATAAGAAAAAAGCAATAACTCTTACCGGAAGTGCAGAAAATAGTATAAAACTATCTGCAAATTCTTTACCTAAATATTTAGGAATCAATTCACCAAATATCAACAGAAGCAAAGCAGAAATAATTAAAGTTACAGCCCAATGAAACGCGAACACCTCGAGAAAAATTAAGTAGCTTAAAGTTGCAAATATAATGTTGATAAGGTTATGTGAAATTAAAATAGTAGAAAAAAATATGTTGGAGTTATCAACAAAGTATTTTGCGTTTATAGCCATAAAGTATTTTTTGCGGGCGCGTAATTCTATTTTGATTTTATTAGAAACAATGAATGCAATTTCTGAAGCAGAAATAACCGCGCTTGCAATTAGAAGTAAGATCAATATTAGTAGTTCGTTAAGCATGTTATCTGTTGTAAATGAAAATAATGACTGTGCAAATGTAGAAAAATGCGTTAATAATCATTGGTAAATCTGTAAATAAAGCATCAACAACATTTTCTCCTTTATCTTTTTTAAATACTAAATACATATAGCGGAAAATACCGAAGATGACAAAAATTGTTGTTGAGACAAAATATTCTGAGCCAAACATTAAAACAGTTCTTTCGGAAACTGTATAAAGAGCATAACTAATAATTACGCCGCCGCCGGTAATCGAAGAAATTTGATCAATAAAACTTAAGCTGTAATCCTTCAAAACGTTTCTTTGCACAACGGCTTTTTCGCTCGTGGCAATTTCAACACGGCGTTTCATAACAGCAAGAAAAAGTGATAAGAACAAAGTAGTAAGAATCAACCAGCTCGAAATGTTAACAGAAATTATTGCTGCGCCGCCAATAACACGAAGCATAAAGCCAAGCGCAATGCAAAATATATCAACTATAACAATCTGCTTTAGATAATTTGAATAAAGAATGTTTAAGAGAACATAAGCCCAAACGATAGCAGCAAAAGAGAGATTTACAGAAAATGAAATTAAAGCTGTAGCTAAAAAAAGAATTGCAGCAGCATATTTAGCTTCTTTAACAGATAATAAACCGCTGGCGATTGGTCTATTTTTCTTAAGCGGATGAATGGCATCCCGCTTTGCATCTGAAATATCGTTTACAACATAAATTGAGCTTGCAGCGACAGAAAAAAGAATAAAACCTAATACTACTTCAAAAAATTCTGCTCTATTGAATAATTGTTTGGCAAAAATTAAAGGAACAAAAACAAAAAAGTTTTTTGCCCAGCTTGTAATACGAAGAAGTTTAATATATGTAATCAGTTTAGAAAACAACTGTTTCCTCGTAAACACCAAATTGTGTTTTTAATTCGCCAACCATTTCTCCTAATGTAACATAGTTTCTTGCAGCATTAACAAGAACGGGCATTAGGTTATTTCCATCTTTGGCAGCAGAAGCTAATTCTTTCAAAGATTTTTCTGCTTCCAAATTACTCCTGCTTTGGCGTAATTGTGATAAACGTTTTTTCTGTTTTTCTTCTACTTCGGGAGAGACTTGAAGAATCGGTATATCTATTTTCTCATTCTCTTCAACAAACTCATTTATGCCCACAATAAATTTTTCTTTTCTTTCCAACTCTTTTTGGTAGCGATAGGCTGAATCGGCAATATTCTTTTGAAAATAACCTGCTTCGATTGCATTTATAACTCCGCCGAGCGAATCTATTTCATCAAAAATTTTATTTGCTTGTTCTTCCATTTTGTTAGTAAGAGATTCAACAAAATAACTTCCTCCAAGCGGATCAACAGTATTAATTACACCCGTTTCGTAAGCGAGTAACTGCTGAGTGCGTAATGCAATCTTAACAGCTTTCTCACTTGGCAGCGCTAGAGTTTCGTCCATAGAATTTGTATGCAGCGACTGCGTTCCGCCAAGTACAGCCGCCATAGCTTGAAATGCAGTTCTAACAATATTGTTTTCCGGCTGCTGCGCCGTTAAAGTGCATCCGGCAGTTTGTGTATGAAAACGTAACCACAATGAGCGGGAATTTTTTGCTCCATATTTTTCTTTCATTCGTTTAGCGTAAATTCTTCTTGCGGCTCTAAACTTTGCAATCTCTTCAAAAAAATCTAAATGAGAGTTGAAGAAGAATGAAAGTCGTGGCGCAAAAGAATCAATATCCATTCCTCTTTCTAAACATGCTTCTATGTAGGCAAATCCATCTGCAAGTGTATAAGCTAATTCTTGAACTGAAGTTGAACCGGCTTCGCGAATGTGATAACCGCTTATAGAAACCGGATTCCACTGCGGAACTTCGGTTGCGCAGTATTCAATCATATCGGTAATAATTCTCATCGAAGGGCGCGGCGGAAAAATATATTCCTTTTGAGCAATGTACTCTTTGAGAATATCGTTTTGTAAAGTTCCGCGTAAATTACCAAATGGTACGCTTTGCTTTTGTGCAATAGCTAAGTAAAAAGCAAAAATCATTGCTGCCGGAGAGTTTATTGTCATCGAAGTGGAAACTTTATCTAGAGGTATTCCGCTAAACAAAATTTCCATGTCTTGAAGAGATGAAATAGCCACGCCGCAAATTCCAACTTCTCCTTGGCTCATTTCTGCATCTGCATCGCAGCCCATTAATGTTGGAAGGTCGAACGCAACAGATAAACCGGTTTGCCCATGTTCTAATAAATATTTGAATCGCTGATTAGTGTCTTCTGGCGAACCAAAGCCGGCAAACTGCCGCATCGTCCATATTTTACCTCTGTATCCATTTGTATGAATGCCGCGAGTAAAAGGATATTCGCCGGGAAAGTTTAAGTCTCTTAAGAAATCAACTTGCCCGGCATCATCTGGTGAGTAAAGCGGATTAATAGGTTCACCGGAAACTGTGGTAAACTTCATTCCGTTCTCGGAAGCATTATCTAATTTATTTTGAAAAGATTCTTTTGCCCTCTTGTATTCTTTAGAGAACATAGTTCCTCACTTTCATAAGTTTTGTTCTGGATAAAATTAGGAAATGGATTAGGTACGTCCAAATCTTTTGTCAAACTCTTCCAGCGGAATTTTTATGACTATCGGTCTTCCGTGCGGGCATACATAAGGCATCGAAGTTGCGAATAACTTATCAACCAAAATTCTCATCTCATTTTCGGCGAGCCGGTCTCCTGCTTTAATTGCTGCTTTACACGAAAAAGATTTTGCCAGGTTATCGCGCACTTCTAATTGTTTGAATTGCTCATTCTTTCTAAATTCTTGAAGAATACCGAGCAGCGTTTCTACTTCGTGTTCAATCTTAATGTCAGATGGAATTCCTACAATTAGAATTGTGCTTTTGGCTTGAAACTTAATTTCAAAACCAAGATTAGTAAGATAAACTTCAAGTTCTTTCATCAACTGATAATCAGCCGGATCAAGTTTTACACTTTGCGGGAAAAGTAAATGCTGCGAGAAAGGAATATTCGCTTCAAAAGACTGAATAGCTTGCTCGTAAAGAATTCTTTCATGCGCAACGTGTGCGTCAATAATCATTAAGCCGCTCTTTATTTGCGAAAGAATATATTTGTTATGAAGCAAAACTATAAACGGAGTTTCCAAATCGGAACTTGGAGATGAGTGGTATACTTCTGTTGCTTGTTTTTCTTCAAATGGAGTAGATACACTTTCTATCGGCGATGTTGAGCGCAGTTCCTTGTTAATGTTTCCGAAAAGTAAATCAATCTCTTCCTCGCCCATAATCTGCGAGCTTCTTTCACGCTTAAACGGTCGATCCGAAAAATCTTCTTTACCGCTTCTCTGAGTATCCTGAAACCTCAAAGATTCTCTTTCATCATGCATATTTTGAAAAGATACAGCCGGTACTAAATCGTAACTGCCAATAGTTTTCTTTATCACAGCATTAACAAATGAATAAATCTCTCGTTCATCATCAAACTTAACTTCTAATTTTGAAGGATGAACATTTACATCAACACGTTTTGGATCAATTTGCAAAAACAAAACAAAGAAAGGATAATCTCCTTTATCCATCATGTTTTCGTAAGCAGAAAAAACTGCGTGACTGATAATCTTGCTTTGCACAAAACGGTTGTTCAAAAAGAAATACTGCTCACCTTTGCTTTTTCTAAGATAAGCAGGTTTGGTTACAAACCCCGTTAAACTTATGTAGTCTGTTGGCTCGTTAACAATTAAAACTGCATCTAAAATATTGTCAGCAAAAACAGCTTTCATTCGGTCATTCAAATTCCCAGAACGAAAATCGTATATCAAGTCATCATCGTTATAAAACTTAAAAGCAACTTCGGGATGGCTGAGAGAAATCTTTTTGAATGTTTCTAAAATATGTTTCAGCTCTGTTTGATTGCTCTTCAAGAAATTTCTTCTAGCCGGTGTATTGTAAAATAAATTCTTAATAGAGATTGATGTACCTTTTTGGAGAGAATCTTTCTCTTTAGTAATGGAAGAATCTTCTCCAATTTTAAGTATAGTTCCAAGTTCGCTTTCTTTTTGTTTGGTTCTAAGCTCGAAAATTGAAACAGCGGCAATTGAAGCTAGAGCTTCGCCGCGGAATCCGAAAGTGCGAATTGCTTCAAGGTCAGCTATCGAAGATATTTTGCTAGTAGCATGTCTTTGAATTGAAAGCAGAGCATCTTCTTCATTCATTCCTTCGCCGTTATCAATAACTTGAATCAAGTTTTTGCCAGCATTCTTCACTACTACTTCAACTTGTTCCGCTCCAGCATCAATAGAGTTTTCGATCAATTCCTTAACAACAGAATCGGGACGGTTAACCACTTCGCCCGCCGCTATTTTGTTGGCTAAATTTTCCGGCAGTATTTTAATCTTTTGAGACAATTAACACTCTTGCAAATTTTCTTTTCTAATATAAGTATGAATTGTGAATTCACTTAATTCTTCCGATGATAGCATTTTCCATTCTGCTTTTTTGAATTCGGGAAATTTAGCATCGCCCTCAACTTCAAATTTCATCTCTGAAATAATCAGCACGTCGGCTAACGGCAAAGCTGTTTTATAAATCTGAGTGCCGCCAATTATAAAACATTTTTTATGATTATTTGATTCACAATATGCTAATGATTTTTTCAATGATGAAAAAATCAAATAATCATTTTTCTTTTTAGAAGATTTCAAACTTCTTGAGATAATAATGTTTACTCTATTTTTAAGCGGTGTGGCAATTGCTTCCCATGTCTTTCTTCCCATAATTATTGGGAACCCGCTCGTAGTTTTTTTGAAATGCTGTAACTCTGCTTTACAATCCCACGGAATTTTGCCTTCGTTACCAATTACACCATTTTTAGAAACAGCGGCTATAATTATCTTTTCCAATCTAAACTGATCTTTAAAGTTTTTTCCAAGGAGCGGATAACCCAAGTTTTTCTAATTTGTCCTCGAACTCAATTCTTTCTCGGTTGCCGGCAAGTTTTCCTTCTACTATATGTAGCCAGCCGAACTTTTCTGCTGCCGCAATTGTGTCTTCTGTTTTACCGGCAACTAATTTTTTGAGCGCTTCAACTTCCATAGAAGATAATTCCATCGAATTAATTCTATAATCTTTGAAAGCTTCCCACGCAACTGGGCACCAGCGCGATACAATCTCATTTCCAATAGTTTCTGCATAAGAACGAATTTCAAACTGCGCATGAGAATCCATTCTTAGCGCTAAAAAATTTAAAAGATTATGCAGATCAATTTTCCAGTACGCTTCTGTATAAGTAGATAGCGGCAGATCTTTGCGTGCCTGCTCGCGAGCTACGCCAAGATTTAATCTTTCTTGATAAATCTCTCGTGCAAAATTTTGAAATTCTGTTTCCCGCTCAGTTAACTTAGAACCAAGTTCAACCGGAAAGAAACCTTCGCTTCCTTGTTTGTTATCTTTCGACTGCATTCTCCACTGAGTTTCACATGTCTGCTGCGAAGAATCTATTGCAAGAGAGTAACGCGTTGAGTATTCGTTAACATTTGCAGTTCTGTGTCGTATCCACTGCCGCCATGCATCCATTGGAACGCGGACATGCAGCTTTATTTCGCACATTTCAAATGGAGTAGTGTGGCGGTTTCTCAATAAATAACGTATCAATCCGCGGTCTTCGGTAACTTTCTTTGTTCCTTTACCGTAAGAAACCCGCGCTGCTTGAACAATAGATTCATCTGTTCCCATATAATCTACAACGCGGACGAAGCCATCATCCAAAACTGGAAATTTTTTGCCTAAAATTTCATCTAATGCTGCAACTTTTATTTGTTCTAACTTTTCTGCGTTTTCCATAGTACCTTAAATTATTTTGTCTGAATTCTTAGCCGAGTACAACTTGATGATGTCCTTTCCTATTCTTCTGCAAGCCATATCAATTCCTTTGTCAATCTTTTGAATTGATTCTTCCTCAGAATTAAAATATTCGGCAACTTCAATAACACGAAGCATTTCAACTTCAGGCAAATCGCCTTCTGTCTGCCCACAAACTAAATAAATTGGTATTTCCTTTTGAGCAAATTCATTTACAATAAGCATTGCGCCTTTGTTCATAAATGATTTATAGTCAAGCTGTCCTTCACCAGTAATTACCAAATCGTAATTGTTGTTATTTGTATCGTGTATTTTCAATTCATCCACAATAAAGTCTGTTGCATACTTTATATCTACATCAAAGAAAAGTTCGAAAGCAGCAGTAAGCCCGCCGCCGGAACCATTAAGTAAATCAATTTTTTTCTCACTTATGCCAAGCACAGAAAGAACTTCTTGAAATCCTTGATCCATTTCCTCTGCCTCTTCTTCACTAGCTCCTTTTTGAAGTGAGAAAACTTTGCTGGCGCCTTGATCGCCAATCAAAGGATTATCAACATCAGCTATCAGTTCTATTTTGAAAGGTACTTCAATTTTTTCACCTTCAAATCCGCTTATTCTAGAAAAGTTAGCGGGGATTGGCTCAACTTCATTGTCATCATCATCTAAAAATTTCCATCCAACAGTTTGAAGCATTCCTAAACCCAAATCGTTAATTGCTGTGCCGCCAATTCCTATAACAACTTTTTCGATTGCTAATACACTATTTTCAACAGAATCGTTTATGTGAATTAGCAAATCACCCATTCCTTTTGAAGACAACTGCATTGGGTTGCGGAATTCTGTAGGCACAAGTTTGATTCCAAGGACTTCTGCGCTTTCAACATATAAAGTTTTAGTTTCTTCGGAATAAGCAACAGGACAAAAAAACTTTTCAACGGAGTGCGGATAAGAAATGTCGAAGTGAAGAAATTCCAAACCAAAATTTCTTTGTGCTACTTGAAGGAAGCCGTCGCCGCCATCTGAAATTGGTTTCAAATCAAAATTTATTTGATTTCTAATTTCATCCGGAAGCAACCTAAACAACGATGTTTTCATGTATTCCGAAATTTCAACAGAATCTGCGCATTCTTTAAAACTGTTAGGAGCGATGAGAATATTAAATTTTTTATTTTCCATAGTTCAACTTTGTTTTATTGCTTCCTTAAAAGCGGTTAATAAATTTTTCTTTGTTGCTAATAAATCTTGCGAAATAATTTTTACTTCTCCCAAAGCCGGCATAAAGTTAGTATCGCCATTCCATCTTGGCACAACATGAAAATGAATGTGTTCATCAATTCCTGCGCCGGCAGCTTTGCCAAGATTAGCGCCAAAATTGAAGCCATGCGGTTTAATTGCTATTTCAAGCGCTTTCATTGTTAGCTGAACTACATCCATTATCTCTTTCATCTCGTCTGCAGAAATAGTACTAAACTGCGAAGTATGCCTATTTGGAATTACCATTACGTGCCCGCTGTTGTATGGAAAAAGATTAAGAGTTACAAAACATTTTTCTGAACGGTAAACTACAAGGCAGTCATCACTTTCAATATTTTCATTTTGAGCATCGCAAAAGACACAATTGTTTTCTTCTTTTTTGTGCTTAAAAGATTCAATATAGTTTGAGCGCCAAGGAGACCAGAGTTTTTCCATACAAGACACAGTTTGTTGCTGCTAATTTAATACGGTTGGTTTAAAAAAGAAAAAGGCGGAAGAAATTCTTCCGCCTTGAACAAAAGAAATTTATGCTTCGTCGCCTTCTTTCGATTTTTGATATTCTTCAATAATCTTAGCTTCAACATCTTTAGGTACTTCTTCGTAATGCGAGAATACCAAGCTAAATTGACCACGACCTTGAGTTAAGCTGCGAAGCTGAGTTGAATATTTATGCAGCTCGGCAAGTGGGGCTTTTGCTTTAATAATTTGAAACGGGCTTTCAGAATCCATACCTTGAATTTTTCCACGATGAGAGGAGAGGTCTCCCATAACATCACCCATATACTCTTCAGGTATCTTAACAGTTATATCATAAATCGGTTCAAGAATTACAGGCTTTGCTTCCATAAAACCTTTCTTAAAAGCTTGCGAAGCAGCTAACTTGAAAGAAACTTCATCAGAATCTACATCATGGTAAGTTCCGTCGAACAAAGTAACTCTAATATCTATTACTTTGCTTCCTGTTAAAATTCCTTTAGCCATTATTTCTTTAAGACCCTTCTCAACTGCCGGTATAAATCTACCTGGAACAACACCGCCAACAATTGCGTCAACAAACTCGTAGCCGGCGCCGCGCACTGTTGGTTCTAACTTCAAGTGTACGTGCCCGTATTGACCGCGTCCACCCGATTGTTTTTTATGTTTGAACTCAGCGTCATCACATCTGCCGCGTATGGTTTCGCGGTAAGGAATTCTTGGTTCCACTAATTCAACATCTACACCGTATCTGTCTTTCAATAATTTTATAGCAAGATTAAGCTGCAGTTCACCCTGTCCCGATACGATTGATTGAGAAATTTCCGGATCAAACTTTGATTTAAGAGTTGGTTCTTCTTCGTGAGCAGTGTGAAGAGCGGCAGAAATTTTATCTTCATCTCCTTTTGCTTTTGGTTTAACTGCAAATCGAATTACAGGCTCTGGATATTTCATTCCGGGTAAAACTACCGTAAAATTCTTAGAGCAAAGTGTATCGCCTGTATGACTGTCTTTCAGTTTAACCACAGCTCCAATATCACCTGCATTAAGTTTAGCAGTTTCTTTTCTGTTCTTTCCATTCAGCACAAAAATTTGTCCTAACCGTTCAACTTTATCTCTATTTGTATTCATTAAATCCATTCCCGCAGAAAGTGAACCAGAATAGACTTTGAAAATAGAAAGCTCGCCAACGTGCTTTTCAGAAAGAGATTTAAAGATGAACAAAGCAGCTTCACCTTTGGCATCGCATGCAATTTGAACAGAATTTCCGTTGCCTTTCATTTTTGCTTCTACAGCAGCGCAGTCTGCAGGAGATGGAAAAAACTTAGAAGCGAAATCAAGAAAAGTATTAACACCCACAGCTTTATTTGCAGAAATAGCAAAAACTGGAACAATACCAGCTTGTAAAACAGAAACCTTCAAACCTTTTTGAAGTTCCTCATCAGAAAGTGTTCCTTCTTCAAAAAACTTATTCATCAACGCTTCATCACTCTCTGCTACTTTTTCAATCAACTCTTCTCTTAATTTATCTGCTTGGGCTTTCAAGTCGGCTGGAATTTCTTCTTCAGTAACTTTTTTCGAGCCGGCTTCGCCGTAAGTAATCATTTTCATTTTTGTAAGGTCAACAACCGAAGTTAAGTTGCCTCCTTCTTTTGCAGGAAAAGAAACAATAACAGCATCAGGGCTTAATTTGCTTTTAGCCTGCTGAAATGTTTCAAAGAACTTTGAATGCTCGTTATCAATTTTGTTTATGATGATAGCGGCAGGTTTTTTATTTTTCTTAATTAACTCCCAAGTCAACTCTGTGCCTACTTCTACACCTTCAGCACTCTTAATAACCGAAACGCCTAAATCTGCAACATGAAGCGATGAAATCACTTGTCCAACAAAATCGGGGAAACCAGGTGTATCAAGAAAATTAATTTTTGTGTTGTTCCATTCTAAGTGCAAATTTCGCCGGCAGTAAAAAGCAATAATTCGGAAACTGTTGTTTTTCCACTTCCGCCGTGCCCAATGAGCGCAATATTCCTTATAGCTTCGGCTTGATACTCTTTCAAGTTGTTATCTCCTAATTAAATAATAAAATTACTTTCTTAATTCCTGCCAAAACGTAGTAAAGCCTCTGTAAAAAGCTTTAATGTTTTGAACAAGATTGCGAGCCGGATATTCCGCTCCATCGAATCTGCCAACAGATGTAAAATTCGAAAACTTCATTCGCACATTCTCAATGGATCTTTCTATTCCTTGCCAATAATTTTCTGCCGAAGAAACTATCCGGTTTGCTCTGAGTGTGACTTCATTGAGGTTTTTTAGAACGGGGATTGTTGAATCAACTAACTGCTTTATGTCTTTTTGAAGATCGTTTAATTGCACTACAAGTTTTTTAAGAACGAGTATCAAATAAACACATAAAGCAGTTGCGGTAATAATTAACAAGACAAGTAAAATTTGTACTAAGTCCGACATAATTTACTATGCTTCCTTTTCAGCTTTGTAGGCATCCATACCTGCTTTAAGAGCAGATTTAAGACGCTCGCTTTCTTTTTCTATTTTTTCTTTTCCGGCGGTTGCTACTGTGCCGGCTTTATCTTTTGCTTCAACTAAAATTCTTTCTGCTTCGTCAAGAAGAGAATCAACTTTCTCTTTTGTCTCAGCAACTAAACGTTCGGACTTTTTTTTTCCTTCGTTAATTAGTTGAGTAGATTGAACCAACTGCGGCGCCGGTTAAAAATCCAACTAATAAACCTTTTCCCATTCCATTATCTTCATTAGCCATCTTAGCCTCCATTTTATATTGTTTGGTATAGTGCCAAAATAGCGAGGTTAGCCCCTAAAATCAAGGATAATGATGTCTAAATCAACAGTTCATTTGTTTTCGAATATTTCCAGAAAGAAGCTGTTTTTTCTTTCAAGCTCTTTTAACGCTTTGGTTTCTTGGTTTACTTCTTCTCTGCTGAAAATTTGCTTCGAGAAATCCTCACTTTTTACAACAGAGCAGCTGTTAACCTTGGCATAGTTAATTAAATTATGGTCAGATGAAACCAGAATGAGCAGCTTTCTGTTTTTGGACTGATCTATTTCTTGCTTGATAAAATAATCGGAAGCGCGTTTATCTGAATAGACAATTTTTCCTTTTGAAAGAAATAACGGCTTATTTGCATAACCATCTAAATGCAATGTTATATTGCACTTCTTACCGGCAAAGAAACCGTTTAGCAAACTAACCAAACCTTCGCGGCTTAATTGAGGCTCTTTTTTGTTCGCTGCGCTAAGCGATTTTACTTTACCAATCAAATTATTGCCATCTATAATGTAATGATTCATTTTACTTCTGGAAGTCTTTTGTAATGTCATTGAGCAAGTTCAAAATATCTTTCTGAGAAAATGGTTTTGAGATATAATGTGAACAGCCAGAACTTAAAAATTCATCCCGATCTTTTGATGAAGCGTATGCAGTCATAGCTACAATTGGTTTGTTTTCGTAACCATTAATTTCCCTAATAAATTGAGCCGCCTGCAAACCGTTAAGTTTCTCTTTTAGATTTATGTCCATCAAAATAATGTCGAAAGTTTGATTTTTTGCTTCCTCAATTGCCTTGTAGCCATTGTTTACAGAAAAAATGTTATAGTGCTTCTTTAACATAGTCTCTATTACCTTGCAATTAATAAGGTCATCTTCTACAAGAAGAATTTTATATTTTCGATTTTTCGATAAGTCTACTGCTGTAATTAAATTTTCTTTTGTATTAATGTTCTCCTTATTACTAATATGAGTGTTGGATACAGGAAGCAGAATTGTAAATGTTGAACCAGCGCCAATTTCGCTTTCAACCTCAATACTTCCATTTAACAGATGCAAAAACTTTTTCACTATTGTAAGTCCAAGCCCAGTGCCTTCAAAACCACGCCCCATTCCTTCGCTAATTTGCCGAAATTCTTCAAAGATATAATCATATTTATCTTTTGGAATTCCAATTCCCGTATCTGCAATCTTTATTACAATTTGATTATCTGTTCTTATAACAGAAACTGTAACGCTCCCTTGGTTAGTGAACTTAATTGCGTTGTTGATAAGGTTATCAACAACTTCTCTAAGCAATCGCTCGTCCGAGTTTATCATTATATCTTCGTTAGGAAACTTTTCAATCAAAGAAATTCCATTTAGAGCCGCAGTCTTTTTGTACAATGTAATTTCGTCGGTTAAAAGTTTTGTTAAATTGAAAACAGACAAACTAACAGAAAAGTTTTTAGATTCCAGTTTGGCAAAATCAAGTATTTCAGCAATAGTAGTTAGTAAACGAATTCCGCTGGCATGGATTATTTCTGCGTTAGCTTTACATTCGCCTTCATATTCTTCAACCATAAACTCCGAAATACCAAGCAAGCCAATTAATGGAGTTCTAAGTTCGTGGCTCATATTTGCCATAAAGTTAGATTTAAGCCGGCTCATTTCTTCAGCCTTTTGTTTGGCTTCAATTAGTTCCGTTAATATTTTTTTCTTCTCTGTAACATCTTCTTTGATGGCGACAAAATGAGTAACAATTCCTTGCTCATCTTTAACTGGAGATATAAAAACATCCTCCCAGAACATCTCACCGTTTTTCTTTTTATTGTGTAATTCGCCACGCCAATCATTGCCAGCTAAAATAGTATCCCAAAGATTTTTATAAAATTCTGGAGACTGCATACCCGATTTTACAATGCGCGGGTTTTTGCCAATTGTTTCATTTGTACTAAAGCCGGTAGTTTCCGAGAATTTTGAATTTGCATACTCAATGTTACCGGACAGATCGGTTATTAAAACGCTTACAGGGCTCTGTTCAAGCGATCTGTTTAAGAGTTTAATTTGACTTTGAGATTTTTTCCTTTCAGTTATATCGTGAGCTACACCTTGAAGTCCAATTACAAGATCATTTTTTATTATCGGCTTTTCATATACTTCAAGAGTAACAATACTTCCATTAGAATGTACTATTTCAACTAAGATTGGTTCGCTTGTAATTTGCCCAGTTAGGTGAAGTTTAGTTTTTTCAGTAGCAAGCGCATTAATTTTTGAATTGCTAACGAACCAGTGTTTTTGTCCAAGCCATTGTTCTACTGTGTAACCTGTTATCACTTCTACGGTTGGAGAAACATAGGTAATATTTGCGTTTGTATCTTGTGTGTAAAAGAAAAGATGAGGTGTTCCTTCAACAAGCATTCTCATTCTATCTTCGCTTGCTATTAATTCTTCTTGGGCAAGTTTGCGGGCGGTAATATCTCTAATAGCGCCGTCTATATGGTCTGGCTTTCCATCTGCATCAAATATTAGTCTTGCATTTATTGAAGCATAAATCATTTTTCCAGTTTTAGATTTTATTCTCAACTCATAATCTCTTAGCTCGCCAATTTCTTTAATTTTTTTTAAAAAAGTAGTTCTGTCCTCTGGTTCGTAATACAAATTAGAAATATGGCTGCCAAGTAATTCATCCCTAGAAAAATCCGAATAGTATTTAATGGATGGGCTAAGTTCAGATATTGTTCCATCAAGTTTAACTTGATAAAAAACATCTTGAACATTTTCGAAGATAGTTCGGTACTTTTTTTCACTTTCTAGCAGAGAATTTTCAGTTTTTCTCCTTTCATTTATCTCTTTTTGGAGCCTTTCCGTTGATTTTCTAAGTAATTTTTCAGCGCGTTCGGTTTCAAGTAATTTGTCTTCAAGTTTTCTGATAAGTGCTGCGTTATATTGCTTTAGAATCACCGATTCTGGCAGCTCTTGTGGCGGATTTACAACGAAGGTGCAATTTTTTACCTGGTTTAAAACATTATGAACAATTTCAAGAAAAACATCGGGTTCTTGCGGCTTGAGAATAAACATAGACGCGCCAAGCGATAGAGCAAATTCTTTGTCTTGGGGATCTGTGTAGGTTGCAGTATAAAAAATGAAAGGAATATTTTTGAGAAGTATATCCTTCTTACACTCTCGGCAAAATGAATAACCATCCATCACAGGCATTAGAATATCGGAAATAATTATATTCGGTTTACTTTGTTTGGCAAGTTCTAATGCTTCTTTCCCGTTTCCTGCGGCAATTGTTTCAAGGTTTATTGTATCCATCAACGCTTTAAGCAAATAAATATTTTCTGCCTTGTCGTCTACAATTAATACTTTATGCATGTATCCTCCTTTTAACAACTAATTCAAAAAAGATTCAAGCTGAGAAATAAAAGTATCCGGGTCAATTGGTTTTTCAATGTATCCGGTTGCGCCGGCTTCAAGAGCTTTTTCTTTATCGCCAAGCATCGCATAAGATGTAACAGCTATTATCGGTGTGTTCTTTAGCTTTGGATTTTTTCTTAGTTCTCTTGCAATAGAGTATCCGTCCATCTCCGGTAGTTGAATATCTAATAGAATTGCATCAAGTGCAAATTTTTCTGCAAGAGCAGTTCCGTCAATTCCATTAAATGATTGAATGACATGAAAGTTATTTATCTCAAGCAGGTAAGTAAGCATATACATATTCTGTTCGTTGTCTTCTATAATTAAAATTCTTCGTTTCATAGAATATAATTCCTTTTGATAATAAATTTGCAGCACAGTACTCAGTGGCAGTAGGCAGTCTACTCAATTGGCAATGTAACAATAAATGTGCTGCCTGTTCCGAATACTGATTCGACTGTAATGTTTCCTTTTAGTAGTACTACTAATTTTTTACAAATAGATAAACCAAGTCCGGTGCCTTCATGCTTGCGTGTTGTGCCAATATCAACTTGACTGAAGGGTTTAAACAACAAATCCAATTCTTCATTCTTAATACCTATGCCAGAGTCTTGTATTCTTATAATTATAGAGTTATGCTTTTGTAACACATCAATTTTAACAAAGCCTTGCTCAGTGAATTTAATTGCATTGTTCACAAGGTTCAAAAGTATTTGTTCGAGTCTTAATTTATCGCTTAAAATTTTGTTAATCGCCGGCTCAATAAAAACTTCGAGCTGCAAATTTTTCTTTAACGCAAATTGTTTGTTAGAATCAAATACCTTGTGAATAATCTTAGGAAGTTCTACTGGCTCTAAATGTACTTTTAATTGTCCAGCCTCTATTTTAGAAAGATCCAGAATATCGTTGATAAGAGAAAGAAGGTGACGCGAACTATTTTGAATCATTCCGAGTTGTTTCTTTTGTTCGAGATTTAGTTTTCCTGGATGTTCTTGCATCAGAATTCCAGAAAATCCAATTATCGAATTTAAAGGAGTACGAAGTTCGTGAGACATAGTTGCAAGAAAAGCAGATTTCAACTTGTCGGCAGATTCTGCACTGTCTTTTGCAATTTCTAACTCTGCGGTTCTCTGTTTCACAAGCTGTTCGAGATTTTCGCGATAAAGACTTAATTCGTTTTCTGTTTTTTTACGTTCGGTAATATCTGTGCAAATAAAAAGCATAAGCCGTTCCCTACTAACTTCGCTGTGTGTCGGGCTGCCGCTTATAAACACATCGAAAATTTCTCCATTTTTATTCTTTATACGAGTCTCGAAGTATTGTTTATCAGCTGGCAGTTCCGGCCATATTTCAAGCAGTTTTTCTTTTGTGGAATAGATTACATCCCAATCCCATGGATATGATTGCAATGTTTCTTCAACTGTATAGCCAATCATTTTTGCAAAGCTGGGGTTGGTTTCAACTACACTAAAATTTTGATTGAGAACAAAGATGCCATCTTGAGCGCTGTCTAATAATAATTTTCTTTTATTGAATTCTCTTAGTACTTCTTCTTCTTCCTTCAAGCGCTGAATTGCAATCTCTGCAAGATGAGAAGTTCTATCAATCATTTCTAAATCATGTTTACTTGGTTCTGCCGGCTTTTTAAAATACAGCGCAAAAGAGCCAAGTACTCTTTCGTTTTTACCAATAATTGGATTAGACCAGCAGGCACGTAAACCAAATTTCAAAGCAAGGTTTTTATAATCATTCCACAGCGGATCATTTTCTATATCTTTCACAATAACTTGTTTTTTTGTAAACATAGCAGTGCCGCACGAACCGGCAGTTGGACCAATTGGCTGTCCTTCAATTGCATTATTATACTCAAAATGTAAATTTGGTGCCGCACCGTAACGAACATGAACTCCATCCTCATCAAGTAATAATATGGAGCCTGTCATTTCTCGAGACTGAGTTTCTATGCTAAGAACAATCGCTTCCAAAATTTGGGGCAGAGATTTTCGCTTCGCAATCATTTCTAAGATCTCTTTTTCAGACTCGAGCAGAAGTTCCATTCTTTTCCGCTCGGTTATATCTTCCACAATTCCAAATACTTGTTGAGGAACACCATCAGCTTTTCTTTTGAATATTGATTCTTTTGAATGAAGCAGCCGCAACTCTCCATCTTTTCTTTTCATCCTGTAACTGTGTTCAATAATTTGCAAATCGTCTGCTTCATAATATTTTGGAATTGTGTTTTTAAGATATAGTGCAAAATCATCTGGGTGCATTAAGTTGGAAATCAATTTCGACTGCATCTCTATTATTTCTACTTCAGAGTAACCGAGTATGTTTTGAATCCCTTTATTCAGATAAACATTTTTTGCCTCCTCGATATCATATATGTAAATGAGGTCGGGCGAAGCATTTAAAATGCTCTCAATAAAAAGCCTGTTTTGTTCAAGCTTAATTTCGTTTTGTTTTTTTTCTGTTATATCATAAAAAAAGATGGATAACCCATCGCTCGAAGGATATATTCTATTTTGAAACCATTTATCATACGGCGGATAATATTCTTCCATTTGTATAAATATTTGCTCATTTACAGCTTTATAATAATTATTATAGAACGGCTGTCCTATCCCTTCCGGAAATTCAGTCCAGATATGTTTACCAATCATTTCTGCCGGGTTGCGGTTAAATATTTCACCAGCTTTTTTGTTCATATAAGTGTAACACCAATTTGTATCGAGTGATACAAATGCATCGCTTATGTTTTCCAGAATATGGCTTATCTGATAAGCGGATTTCTTTTCTTTTTCCATAGAAGATTTTATTCCTGATAAATCTTCTACGCTAGACCAAATGAAATTTTCGCCATTCATTTTATATATTATGCCGTTTAGAAGTACCGGCACTAGATGCCCATTTTTGTGTATATATTCTTTTTCAAATGGACCGTATCTTCCTGTATTCTTAAGACTTTCTAATTGTATTCTTTCGTCTAATGCATATTTGCTGGGAGTTACATCCCAATAGGTAAGTTTCAGTATGTCTTCAACAGAATAGCCGATAATTTTTGAGTAAGCAGGGTTAACATCTACAAGAGAGCCATCCATTTTACAAAGAGCAAGCCCAACTGGAGAAAGATTAAAAAGTATTCGGTTGTACTCTTCGCTATTGCTATACAGTTTCATTTCGGATTGGCGGGTAAATAAGATGTAAAAACTTATCCATAAAGTAAGTATTCCCGCGCTGCGGCTAAATATGGCAACTATCGGTTCAATACCACGAGGAGAATAAAAATAACCTGCAATTATAAAAACAGTAGATAAAGAGGCAATAAAGAATAAGAACCATCTATTAGATGACTTGAAAGAAACAAGAACAATGATCAGATACATCAGCCAGATTGAATACCCAAGCGGTGTTAATAGGTCAATAAAAAAGACAATTAACGTGAGTAACACTAAAATAAGATTAAACGTGTAACCTATTTTAAAATGTAAAAGTGATTTCATAAATAACTCGAAATAGTTCTAACAGATAATTATGTAAGCCGTTAAATATCACCGCGCAGTTATTATTACAAAGAAAATAGTGAAAAAAGGAATCAACTTCCTAAGGACACTTCTAAAAATTAATATTTCAAAAATTCTAATCCCGCAAACGGGACAAAGAAAAAGCCCCGCAAAGCGGGGCAAAGGAAATTGATATTTTTAGAGGCACCCTTAAGATTTAAAAAGGGAACTCTTCTTTCAGATCTACTTTTTGCTGTTCTTTAAATTCTGTATTTTTTTCGGCAAGAATGTGTATGGAATTTCCTTCGATATAGATTGATTTGTAAGGTGCAACCGGACAAGCATATTCGCATGCGCCGCAGCCTATGCAAAATTTATCTCTTACTTCCGGAATAAATAATTTTCCTTCATAAGGAATCATGTGAACTGCTTTAGTTGGGCAATGTTCCGAGCAGGCTCCGCAATCTGTTTTTTCTGTTTTAACAATGCAGTTGTCTTCTACAAATATTGCTTTACCAATCTGAACTAACTTTTTCTTTTCTAATTCTAAGGGAAGAATTGCGCCGGTAGGGCAAACATCACCGCACACTTTACATTCAAAATTGCAGAAGCTTGCAATAGCATCTAACCGTGGCTGAAGCATTCCGGTAAATCCATATTCCAAAAAAGATGGCTGCAAAACTTGAGTAGGACATGCACTAACACACAAATGGCAGGCTGTACATTTAGCGTTAAATCTTGCAATGTTTTCTGAGCCGGGCGGTGATAGTGCAACTTTTCTAAAAACCGGAACGGTGCTTGGTTTTTTAGCTTTTATTTTCTTTTCTACCTGCGCTCCAATTGAAGAGAGAGAAAGTAAATAGAGAGAAGCCTTTGTCAAAAAATCTCTTTTAGATTTGTTAGTTACTTCGCCATTCCCTTCCTTTTTCTTAAATGAAAACGAGTATGAAATTCCTTCTGTTGGGCATGATGTTAAGCAATTGAAACAATTAACGCATCTGGTAACATCAATAGTTTTGTTATTGCTATCTATGCAGTTAGATTTGCACTCTCGAGCGCATGCGCCGCAGCTTAAACAATCTTCTTCTTTTATAACTACTCTAAAAAGAGAGATCTTGGATAAATAACCAAGCAGAGTTCCAACGGGACAAATTGTGTTGCAATAAAGTCTTCCCTTTTTCCACGCCATTACAACTACTAAAGCAGAAAATACAAATGTTATTGCGAAAGGAATTAAGTGGAAAGCTTTTAGGTCGAAAGGATACACCCAATAAAGATTTGCAGATTCTAAAATTGAAGCTGCAATATTATTAACAAAAGCTAAAACTGGTCTAAAAAAACTGCCTGCAAATCTGCCATAAATACTGTAAGGGTCCAAAAAACTTACTGCTAAAGCGCTGCCCAAAATGAAAACTACAAGAGGCAAAGCAAGCAGAAAAAATCTAAGAACTTTATACTCCTTCAGATATTCTGCGCGGCGTTTCTTTTTCTTTCTAATTCTACCGGCAATATTGTTTATAACATCTTGAAAAGTACCAAGCGGGCAAATACTTGAACAGTAAACTCTACCAAAGAGAATAGTTAACACTATAATTATAATAAAGCCAAAAGCTGTAAATGAAAGTACCGCAGCAAACTTTAATAGCGAAGGAACAAATTGAAGAAAAACTATTTTGTTCGATATTTCCGGCGTAACAAAGTGGAATATATCTATAAACAAAAAAGTAGCTGCTATAAAAAATACTATTGAAACGACAATTCTAATTTTCCGGAGAAGAGATGTATTCATTAATCAATGCCAGCTTACAGGATAATTCGTTTAATATTAAGCTTAGATAAATTCATATTACCAATCTTCATCGAGTCGGCTATTTTAATGTAACTAACATCCGATGGTTCTAATCCGAATGTTTTTGCTGCTGCTGCATCTGCAGCGACCATATCTGTAGAAATTATTTGAGATTTCATCAAGGAGATATCAGCGGCAGAAACGCCGCGCGGTCCGTTTTGCTTCATCACGTAATATGCGTCAACAACATTAAGCAGCGGCTTATGGGTGTAAGTACAATAATCTGCAATACACTGATGAAGATTATTACGGTGCCAGTAACCTCTATCCCAAACAACTCCCATCAAGTTTTTCATGCAAATTGTGAGTTTAGTAGAAGCGTGGTGCTTAAGAATTGGAATATTTATAAAGACATCGGAATCAAGAATAAGCTCGTGCACTTTAGTTTTTGTTAAAGATTTTCCAAAATTAATAGAGACTTCTTGATACATACTTTCGCTGTTGCCGGGCACCATAGTTCCGCCTGCGTCTTTAACAGCTTTTTCAATTCCGCTGTTAGCGTAGCTTCGTTTCCAATCATCGCAAGTATGATCGAACACATAAACTTCCTTTGCGCCTGCATCGAAGCAATGTTTAACTACTCGTGAAACTAATTTAGGATGAGTGTTAGCGCCGCGCTCGGGTACAACATCCCAGCCAATGTTTGGTTTTACTAAAACTTTTTGATTCTTTTTTACGAACTTTTTAATTCCGCCGAGATGTTTTATTGCTTCATCAAACATAACATCCGGTTCGCCTCCTTTAATAGCAACTAAATCAAATGCTGGTGGAGTTGTTGAACTTGTTTGAGCTAACATATTACCATAAACACCAGGCAATGTAACCGATGCGCCGGCTAATAAACCGGATTTTAAGAAGTCTCTTCGTTTCATATTTATCACCACAAAAAATTATCAAAATTTTGTGGCAACATATCAATTTGTTATTTTGTATTCAAGAAATTAATTGAGGAACTAATGAAAACTATCTTTTTTCCAATTGAAAAAAGCAAAACCAAAGATATTTTGTTTGATTTATTTGCAGTTGCGTTTATTACATTAACGCCGGCACTATCTCACGTTAGCGCATTGCCTGTATATTTTTTAGAGCCTATGCGAATTGTTGCCCTGCTTGCTTTGGTTCATACATCCAAGAGAAATGCATATTTGCTAACAATCGCTCTTCCACTTTTCTCTTTTTTGATTTCATCTCACCCTTCTTTTGTAAAGGCAGCGTTAATTTCATCTGAGCTTGCTTTGAATGTTTTCTTGTTCTATTTACTAAGCCAAAAAATTAGTAATTATTTCGTTGCTGCATTATTCTCTATAGTTATCAGCAAAGTTTATTATTACTTACTTAAGTTCAGCTTATTGCAAGCAGGATTGTTAAGCGGAGAGTTAGCTTCATCTCCAATTTGGCTTCAAGCAGTTTTAAGTTTGGTTTTTGCCGGCTACATTGGTTGGTTTTTCAAGAAAAGAATTCAGCTCTAATAAAGTTTTTTCTATTCTAGTTATAAACATAGTTAGGATAAGAAATAGTAATTTACAGAGTCATGGTGATCATTCGGCAAGCTCATGACAGGGTTTGTCGAACCATGACGAAATCCTCTAAAAAGCCAGACTTCCTGCCTCGCCGTCTGCTCATCAGGCGGGCGACAAGCTCAGTCTGACACACAGCGTATTGCAACTAAATTTTTCAGAGGTCTCTATTCCAATAGTTGCCAAAATTCCGAACCCAGATAAAAAGGTGAGTAATAATGGAACATAAAGTAAAACAACTGGCAAATCAAATAAACGCACACTTGATAAAAGAGTATGGGGAAAAAATTAAACAGATTGTTATTTATGGTTCTTATGCAAGGGGCGAAGCTACAATAGATTCTGATATTGATATTTTAGTTGTAATTGACGATTCCCTCAATCCATTTGAGGTAAGGAAAAACTTGAGCGACCTGCTTTTTGATATTCTTCTTGAGAAAGGCGAGTTAATTTCAGTTATCCCAATTCCAGAAACCATTTTTAAGGATTACAAATCTCCATTCATCTTGAATGTGAAAGAGGAAGGAATATTGATATGAATGAGATTAACGACCTTACAAAAAAGTCGGAAAAATTTTTAAAAACTGCAAAACTTGTTTTCGATTCCGAAGATTACGATTCATGTGTTTCAAGGTGTTATTATGCGATGTTTTTTATGGCTGAAGCGGCGCTGCTTTCCAAAGGTTTGAAAGCATCTTCGCACAAGGGCGTAATCAGTTTGTTCGGAGAACATTTTGTAAAAAGTGAAATTTTCGAGAGAGAATTAGGAAAAGCGCTCGGCGATGCTTATGATAAAAGGTTGATTGGAGATTATGGCGTAGGTTTTGCAGTTGTTGAAATAGAAGCTGATGATATGCTCAAAACATCTCAAGATTTTGTTAAGAAGTTAAAAAATTATCTTAACAAGCAGTGAATGAAACGGAGTGATAAATGTATGTGTGGTTTGGAATTAACGTTTTTTATTTTCATCACTAGGTATCAACTTAATTATCCAGAATTGTTCTTATCAAAACAAAAAGCCTTTTGAGTATGAGTGGATGTAAGCAGTTTATTAGCTCTTTCCGCTATCAAATAATATATTTTCACCGTTCTAAAATTAAGTGTTAACAAAAATGAAAAGTGTTAAAGAATATTACGATAAAACTGGCTGGACAAAGCAGAAAGGCGGCTATGTTGATGCGCTATCATTTACTACTACCAAAGGAAATGATTACAAAAATAACTGTAACGAAAGACTGCGAAAGCTAATAGGAGAACCAGAACTTTTGTTAGATGTTGCCTGCGGCGCCTCTCCTTTAAATTCTAAAGCAAAAAAACAGTTATGCATTGATTTTAGTATTACTGCTGTAACCGAAGCAAAGAAAAACAAGCCAGATGGATTTTTTGTACTTGGCGATATTACTGCTCTGCCATTAAAAGATAATAGTGTTACAGATACTGTTTCTATGCATACTATTTATCATGTACATAAGGATAAACAAGAAGAAGCAATAAAAGAAATTACAAGAGTTACTAAGAATAAATGCTATATAGTTTATAATGCAGGCAAACATGCAAGGTTAGTAAATATTTTGTCTCTGCCTTTGCAATTGTGGAACTGGTCGGAAAAAAGAATAAACCCCAACAGTAAAAGAAAAATTTACTTTTATGCTCATAGCTACAAATGGCTAGAAAAATTTGGCGAAGTAAAAACTTACCGCTTACTTAACGAAAACTGTATTAAGTTATACAGCAGACTTCTTTGGCTTGCCAGCAAATTTGAAATGCGATTTTCCAAACACTCATATCACCCATTATTAGTAATTGATAAAAATAATGATAAGAGAATTTGAAGCTGTTAGAAGAACTCAGAAATTTTGTAAAAATATGAAAGACGCCTGCTAAATATAAAGGCGCTTTAACAAACACAACTTACAAGCCGTACTGTATCAGTCCCTATTTTGTTATTACCATCTTCTTTGTAATTATTTTCTTTGGTGTTGTTAAACGGTAAAAGTAAACTCCGGAAGCGAACGAAGAACGTAGAGTGTAGAACGAAGAACTATATGTTCCCGCTTGCTTGAATTCATCCACAAGTGTTGCTATTTCTCTTCCAAGAACATCGTAAACTTTTAAACTAACATGGCTGAAAGCTGCAATCTGAAAACTGATAGATGTTGTTGGATTAAATGGGTTTGGATAGTTCTGCCCCAAAGAGTATTCGGTGGGGACGTTCTCAACTTTAACATCAACAATAATTGAAGACAGCTCGCTCCAAGGACCGTAACCGGCTGCATTCTTAGATTGTACGCGCCAAAAATATTTCTGTCCTTCATCTAAACTTAGAAGAGTTGCAGATGTATCCGATGTTGTAGTTGATTGAGATATCATCGACAAATTTTGAAAGAAAGATATTTGTAAGAAGTACTGCTCTGCTTCTTTAACTTTTCTCCACTTAAATGTAACCCAGCCTTGTCTGCCGGGATAAGGAACTGCCGAAACTAACTGAGGAGCGGCAGGCAAAGCAATGTATGTTGTAAAGCTCCAAGTGTCAGTCCACGGACCAATTCCGTTTGCACTCTTTACTTGCACACGCCAAAAATATTGCTTTCCATCAATCAAACCGGAAATTGTTTTTGTTGTATCGGTTTCTGTTGAATCGGTTTTTACAATTTGAGTAAATGCAGCATCTAACGAAAGTTGGATACCGTACTTCTGAGCATCCTTGACTTGTTTCCACTTAAAGGTAATTGATTTATCTAAGCCCTTCTGAAGATTAGCCGGATAAACCAAACTCGATTTACCAAAAAATGAAGTTCCATTTTTTAGCACCGGAGTTGTCCAAGTTATCCAAGAATTGAGATTTGTTTTGTATGGTGTAGTTGCAACGTTTGTATTGGATGCAGCATTCGATAGGAGAAATTTTTCAACGAATGCTTCTATTTCTGGAATTTGACTGTTAGGAACTGAACAATGCCCATGACCTCCAACAATGCTGTAACCAAATCTATCGGGCACTCCTAAAGATTTCCAAACTTCTTTAGCTGCGTTACTGCCAACGTGACCGGATTCATCGGCGAGCCAAACAAAATCTGGATTTCCGGTAACAAATAAAGCACGCGGCGCTACCATTGCCATCAATTCATGATGATCAAACGGCAGTTTATTAACTGCATTAGAAAACTGTTTCATTGATTCTCTGAACCAGTTGTAATCGGTTTTGCCAAGTGTTTCTACGCTAACAGTTTTATTGATCTCTTCTGAATAACGCCACGTTGTATAACCTCCGCCGCCCGATTCTATCGCAAATGTTAATGCTATTCTTTCATCAAAGGCTCCTGCAAACAATGCTAACTTTCCGGCGTAAGAGCAACCTGATACTGCAAGACGCTTTGTATCTATTGGTAGAACATCTTTAACTAATTCAAGTCCATCTATTATTCTGCTAACTCCCCAAGCCCATGCGCTGTACTGTCCAGTATTATCTATGTTAAGATGAGGATAAAGTTTGTAGTATGGGTCTGTATTTCTAGGGTTTCCATACGTTGTAACTTGATTATGGCTAAAAGTTATCTGTGCAATTTTCCGGCTTGTAAAAATATTAGAAGGAATGCTTCCGTTTGAACTGTTCATTCCAATTATGGCTGCAAAAGGACCATTACCGCTTGGCAATATTATCTGCGAGTTTAGTGTTAGCGATATTCCATTTACGGTTACGATAACTGTTAAAACTCCATTGGCGTAAGTTGCTTTTATATCGGCAGGACGCGGCGGTTTTTCGCCAATTTCATAGTTTTCAATTTCTGCGGCAATTTCAGCGCGGCGGTAGCGCCAATCTGAGAAATTTGTAATTCTTCCCCTTCCATCAGACCACATAAACGGATCGGGTAAAGACAAAATAGTTGGAAGCTCGCTAATTGTTGGCAAATATGGTTTTGGACAATCAGAACCTGTGTTTTCAACATCATAAACCAAAGGCATTTGTTGAGCAAAATAGTCGGTACTCATCAAAGCAATTACAAAAAGAATTAAGTGAAAATATTTTTTCATTTGAAGCCTCATCGTAATTAATTGAGCAAATTTACAATAGTTTTTCAACTATTAAAACGGTTCAAAAAATACATTGAGCCTACGCTAAAAAGCCATGATCATTATTAAAAAAGTTGTTTTCGGCTTACCCGCCAAACCCTCCATAAAACGGCGGGCGGGTTAGATTCGGCTCACATAAAAAAAAGAATTTTTAGAGAATAAGTAACCATGTTCGTTTTAATTCACTACTTGGTGTTATTACGCCGAACCATTTCATTTATCCAAATTGGTGCAAATGGAGATGTGCAGCCTTTAGAAACCGGATAGTCGCGGAAGACTCCTAATTTTTCTCCGATAGCTACTGCGCGCTTGCGAAGATTAGGGAAGTGAATTCCAATTCCCGCTAAACAGAAATTCATTGTCCATTGTTCAGGCGCTTCGGCTTTTCCCATTCCGGATTCTATTCGATCCAGCAAAGCAGGCAGATCTAGTCCTTCGGAACTCTTGCTAATCCGCTCCGATGTTAAACTCCATCCCGCGCGTGCTGCCCAAGGGTCTTTATCCTTCATCCATAATTGGCGAAGCGTTTCCTTATCCGGATGATTTCTAACTATGTAGGAATTCAGCCAATCTGCAACATGAGAAAAATTGGCTGAGCGAACCATTTTATCTAACTTATCGTTAGAGAGATTGTTTGGGTTAATAACAAGTATAGCTAAAAGCTGTGCATCAATATTTCCTGTTTCCCAGAGAGCAAAAGCTAATTTGTCATCGTTCTTAATTTTTGCTGCTACCTTTCGTATATCGCCAAGCTTAACGCCAAATTGATTATCTCCGGCACCAAATTTTTTATTGTGAGCAAAAACTTTTTCGTTACCAAGAGATTTCAACTGAGCGATAACTTCTTTCAGTGTTAATGCCATATTTTTCCCAATTTTGTTTTAAGTTGTTTTTTATTTCTTGCTTTCACTTCCAACGTACTTCGCTTTTCCAAAAGATAAGCAGCATGTAAATCTTTCTCTTAAAGGTAAACTCCAATTCTAAAATCAAATGAATAAGATGTTACTTTTACATTTTCGTTTTCATATAATTCCAAAAGATCTAAATCATAAACTAACTCAGTTAAAAACCTCATATTGAATAAGTTTATTTCAGAGCCAAGCCCCATTTTTACCCCTGTTCTGCTTTTTTTGAAATTATCATATCCTCTTGCTTCATCAAAAGCGAGAGACTTAGCAATCTCAAAGTCAATGCGGGGACCAAATAATAAATATGGAGTAACCTTTTCAAGTGCAAATTTAGGCTTTGCGAGAATGGAAATATTAACATAGTCAATCATTAATTTCCAAAGCACTTTCCCAAGTATTTCAGGAGACTCGCTTTCTGTTCGTGCAATTTCTTTTTGAATGCCTTTTTGAACATAATTTAATTCTGTAATTAATTGAAAATTAGAATAATTAAAATGCTCTGCAAACAATCCTATGTTAAAACCAATTTTGTTATCTGGATCAAACCCTCTAACGGGACTAATTGCGGTATAGCCCCAACTTTGATGTGAATTTGTAGCGCCGATTTTTAATCCATAACCCTTAATAAACTGAGAATATGAAACAGAAACAAAAAAGAGAAAAATCAAAATGAATAATCTTTTCATAATACCTCGCGAGTTTAAGATTTATTACTAATTATCCGAAACGCTGTCCCATGTTTCAGATGCAATTTACTACCTTCTTCCTTGAGTGGTAGTTTAAGTTTACGCCTGTTTGCGCCGGAATAATAGTATCTGTTAAAGCGCCGCTGAAATCAATTACGGAGAAATACCATTCATCGTTATGCCAAACGCACCTTATTCTTTTGCTTTCGAATACAATTATTTTGTTTTGTTCCATTTTCATTTCTCTTTGCGGCTTGGCGTCTCTGCGTGAAACCATTTTCTCGCTAAGTCGCGAACTTGCCCGCCGTTTGCTTACGGGGGTGCTAAGAATTTATTTCACTTTTACCTGCCCGTTCATTAGCATTGGCAATAGCCAATCGCGGAGTTGGGTGAGTTGTTCATTCTGTTTTAGATTATGAATTAAAGAAGCCACACAAGGTTTAACAATTTCATTAAATTTTGACAATAGTTTATCAGTAGGAATAAGAAAAGTGAGTTCATTAATCATGTCTTGTGATAAATTGTCTCTGGCAGATCCAGAACTAAGATTTATTAAATAATTATAGATTTTCTCCAATGAAAATTTAAGGTAGTAAACTGCCAAAGTTGAATTTGGAATTACTGCACAAACTGCTTGATTTGTGCAAGCTTCTATATGTAACAAACTAACTTTACCAGCAGTAGCACCATATAACGCAATTAGAATTGTATTCGGAGAAAATAATTTTGCACTTGAGTTTGCAAGCCCTTCTTTTGTGATAAAATTACTTGTATTAATTATATATGGATTATTCAGTTCACCGCTATTTATCCAAGGAATATCTCCATTATCATAATATTCTTTTTGGGTGGATAGTGGCGTTCCACCAGATGCAGTTTTGCAAAAATCATTAATCTTTCCCACCTCCCACCCAGCCGGTATTTCTCTTTTGAGCTGTGGGTTGTAAACCATTTTTCCGCCGGAGGATTTGTAGGGTTTGACTTCGACAAGCTCAGTCCGACGGCCGTTTTTATTGGTTATAACTTTTGTAAAAGGATGTGGGAAATCGAACTGGACGAACCAATAATCGTAAATGGTTTTTGCCATCGCCTCAAGCTCCGCGTTTATGCGGTTGTTAAGTTCTATTTTAGAATCTAAAGCGGAAAGAACTCCGGCGATTTTTTGTTGAGATATTAAATCCGGAACATTAATATTAATTAGATAAGCAAGTTCACGACTTAAACCGGGAACAGAACTATGCGTATTTAATTTTTCCAATCCTAGCATTTTTAAATAATAATACCAGAACAATAAGTCATCTGTTTCGGGGTTTTTTATTGACAAGTAATAAGCAGTATCAGAAGGAGTAAAGTTTTCCTTAGAAAAAGTTACTTTACCAACACTTCCTTTTCTGCCTACTATTACACCGGGTCCTTTCACTTTAAAATTATTTATAAAACCTATTATTCCATTAGAACCAAAAACCGGATAGTTGCCACTTTCTTCATTATCTACTCTTACACCGAAGCCATATAAAAATTCAACACGACTATTTAACAATTCTTTATTCATAAAGTAATAAATCCATTTGCTTTAATATCTCATCATTAAATTTTGTCGCCTCACTATTAAGACTCATAAGATTTATTTTGAATTGCTTCATCTTCTCATCAAACTCTTCTTTAGTAATATCCACGTAATCAATTTTAACATCAAAATACTGCCCGGCGCTTAAGGAATAGTTTTTTGCTTTTATGTCATCATAAGAAACGACAACTGAGAAATCATCAACAGCTTGTTTATTGTTAAACGCGGTTATTATTTTTTTTCTTCTTCCGCGCTTAGAACAGTTTTTTGGTTTTTATCTACTTTAATAGTTGTGCCAAGTTTAGAGGCATCTATTAGCACAACGGAATCTTTATTTGTTTTATCAATGAAAAGATGGTAATTGTTTTTGATTTCTTCAATTGATTTAATCATAACATTTTATTTTTATTTTGATAAAATGACTTATTGCATAGCTATTCATAATAGCATGTTTTTCATTAAGATTTTCTATCCCTCTTGGACTGCTAAACGAGGCAAGTAATCCCGTGCATCCCGCACCTAATCCGGGCTATGTTCAGGATTAATATTATTTATAATCAATTCTCAAATTCTTTCTTAATTGGGATAATCTACCACAAAGCTATGCAAAGTGATTATTCTTTGTTTGTTGTTTTTCTTTCAGAGAGCAAATATTTTGAAAATCTGTTTGCGGCAATAACAGCAAGTATCAACAATATCCAAGTAAGCACAAACTGCCAAGATTCGCTTGATACCCTATCTTTCAACAACCCGACAATAAGTGCGCCTATGAGAGAGTATATTCCCAGGTACTTTATCGGCTTCTCTTTTGACACTATACCTCCGCAAACAAATTAATTCTTAAAGCTCTCCATAAATCTGCCTCCATATTAATTTTATCTACTGTCCCAATAATATTAATATTTTGTCGAGCTAAACGGGAGGGTATTGGATTTTCTTCACGAGGCACATAACCAATTTTAATATTATTAGCAGTGTAAATTTCCAGGGCGCGCCGGTCGTAAGGATTTGTTGGTTCTTGAATTATTTTTAGTTCCTCACCGACTTTTAAGTTATTCAGAACTGTTTCGCCATCGTAATAGACAAAACCAGCAACATAAAATTTGGCAAGAAAATATCTTTTTGTTTTAGCAACTGGCTTCGATTTAACTGGAATGAATAGAGAAATAGAACTGGCAATAATTTTTTTAAGAAAAATTGATCGGTTCATAAAATATCTCCCGAAATAATTTAGCCCGTCTTAATAGTTAAATTACTTTTTAACTGTATGATACTGATTCAACATATATGAGCCTACTCTAAAAAGCCATGATCATTATTTAAAAATGTTGTTTTCGACTTTAAATTGTAACCAGAAATTGTCAAAAAGACCTTTCCTGCCCGCCATGTTTGGTCTAAAGAGGCAGGCGGGTTAGATTCGACTCATTCATTATTAGAAATTTCTTTGAATCATTTGCCAATAGTAGTATGATTCTGGTAAAACGAAGACTTCGCTAATCATACCTTTGTAAAACACTCTTTTGCTATCATAGTATATTAATTCCACCTTTTAGATTAATGTGGGGTTAGTAGATTTTGGAAAACTTGTGTATATAGAACTGTTTTCATTTCTCCCAAAGAAAATTGGTGCATAAAAGTCTTCGCTCTTATATTAAACGTAAGGAAGTGAAATCCCATGAAATTGTAATTCAAAATAAGGAATAGAATTGAAAAATGTTAAGAATGAAAAAATGGAAAATTATTTTTTTCATGAGTGCTGGTATGTAAACTTTGCAAACAACTATACTATTCGCAAATGTTTACTCAAGTAATAAGAGTTATTAAATTGCTATAAAATTCATCCTTTCCAAATGGGTTGCCCGTGGAGAGGTCAGAATCAAAAATTAAATTAGGATAAACCGCGGAATTATTTTGCCGCAGTTTTAGGGCAACTCCAGCATGCCTTGTCGGCAGTTAGGGCGGGCGGAGTTTATCCCAAATTATCGGGTCTCTCCTTAAGTTACCCTAAAACAAAACTTTAGTTAATGGATTTACAAATTTATTACTGACATTTTTAACGAGTTATTACACCAGTATCCAGTCGGTTTAAAAAAGAAAACCCCGCTTGTGGCGGGGCTTCTTTACGCTTGCAGCTTGAACCTTTTCGCTTGAGCCTATTTAGTGAGCAACATCTTCTTAGTTAAGTTTACATTGCTGCCAGTTAATCTGTAGATATACATACCGCTAGAAAGTTTGCTTGCATCAAAGTTTACTTTATGTGTTCCGGCGTTCAAGTTTTGATCTATTAGAGAAGCAATTTCTTGACCGAGTACATCATATACTTTTAGTGCGTAGTTTCCGGCTTTAGTAACTGCAAACTCAATTGTAGTAGTTGGGTTGAATGGGTTCGGATAGTTTTGAGCTAACTTAAATTCTGTCGGCATTTCTCCAGAACCTTCAACAGATGTAGTGTTCTTTTCACCGCTAATTTTATAAATAACGCCTTCTTTTGTTCCGGCATAAACATCACTTGTCTTAGGGTTAACCATAAGTGCGCTAACTCCGTAACCGCTCATACCAAGTGCAGACCAGGTTGCGCCGTTATCTGCCGATACAAAAACACCGTTTGTTAATGAGCTTGCGTAAACTTTACCACTTGCATCCGTAACGATAGAGTAAATGAAAGCTACAGGCAGAGATGATAATTTAGTAAAGCTTAAACCGCCATCAACTGATTTGTAGATGCCATCGCCGTAAGTTCCGGCAAAGATAGCGCTTCCGTTAGAACCAAGCGCCCAAATTGCTTGATAACCGCAAATGGTTTTAGACCAAGTAGCGCCGTCTGTAGATTTGAACATACCGCCGCCAATAGTACCTGCAAAGATTGTTCCGTTATGTACTGTAATTGCCTGTACAGTTAAGAACTGTTCTAAACCTGTATTAATTGCAGACCAAGTTGTTCCGTTATCAGTTGATTTGAAGATACCGAAGCCCCAAGTACCTGCATACAATGTTCCGTTATAAGCAGCTAATGTATGAACATCTTTACCGCTAAGAGATGTAAGAACCCAAGCAGTGCCTGTGTATTTGTAAACACCGTTTTCTGTTGCAGCGAAGATTGTTCCGTTATTATTTGTGAAAGCCCAGATGAACCCTACACCCATTCCGCTGTTGATCAATGTCCAGTTCTGTCCACCGTTTGTAGTTTTGTAGATCATACCGCCCATTGTACCGGCGTAGATACTTCCACCATCATATAAGAGAGTGTAAATAATTTGTCCTTGTGCAAACGAGCATACAGCAGACCAAGACCCGCCTCCGTTAGAGCCAGTGCCTGTTCCAGTACCAGAACCTGTTCCTGTTCCTGGACCAGTTCCGCTTCCGTTTGTGCTTCCAATATTAACAGTTGCGCTTGCGGTATTGTTACCAAGTTGTGGGTCGGTTGTAGTAGAAGATGCTATTGCAACGTTTGTAATCTTCTTATCAACCGGAATGTTTCCGCCAAATAATGCAAGGTTGAATTGACCGCTGCCGATCATAGATTTAACAATAACTTGCCCGTGTATAACACCGGCTGGATAATTCAAAGCAGCATAAGGAGCTAAAATTGAGCCGCGTACATCTATGCCTGAGATATTCAAATTTTGAGCTTGATAGAAATTATATAATACATTTGTAATTGCTGTACCGTTTACAACCAAACCGCCCATCCAAGAAACTGTTGTACCATTGATATTAACCAATACTACGGAACCATTTGGAGCGTTGATTATTACACTGTTAGCAGAACTTAAATCGCTTTCATTTACATGGAACACGTTCAAGTATGGATCGTTTCCGGTTAGAGTTAATGTGCCCCATTGGAATGTAGTTGAGCCATTAACTGTATAACTGCCTAAGGATGTTGATAAGCCTTGCAAATATGTTTTAGCTGCTGCAAAATCTATTGGATTGTCTTTACGTAATGTTCCACCAGAAATTGATACCGAGTTTAGCGGTAAGTTTGTTGTGTTGCCATATACTACATTTCCGTGAAAAACCTGTCCGCTAGTATATTGTAAATGATTTCCAACTATTAGTACATCACCGCTGTTTGATGGTAATCTATCACCAACACTGTAATTCGCTAGTGTAGCATTACGTCCAACTGCAACTTTTCCTTCAGTATCAGATGATGGCTGATTTAAATCTTCTAAAATAAACAAGTTGAAAGTTTTTGCTGCGCCAAGATCGAATGGAGTAGAGTTTGCTGTACTGCAGTCAATCTTAACATTTAATGTTAATGTTGCATTAGCGCCATTTGCTAATGTGCCAACATTCCACAAACCACTTGTGCTGTTAAATGAACCTTGTGTAACAGATGCTGATTGATACAACAGGCTTGCAGGAAGTGCATCGTTTACAACTACGTTAGAAGCTGCATCCGGACCGAGATTAGTAACTTTAATTGTATAAGTTACATTATCTCCGCAGTTTGCGTTTGTAACGTTTGAAGTCTTTTCAATCTTAAGGTCAGCTTTTTTATCGCAGTCAACTAATACTGTGAATGAAGCACTATCTTTAACTGTTTCATTGTGATTTACTGGGTGACCAGTTGCCGAAACGGTATTAACAAGGTTACCACAGTCAGAAGATTTAACGGTGTATGTTCCAGTTACAACTTTTGAAGCTCCTGCTTCGAGAGAGAAATTCATGTTAATTCCTAACATCGCATCAACTAAATCAACTCCGCCGGCTAATTTTACATCGCCGCAGTTTTCAACTGTAATTGTGTAAGTAATAATATCGCCAACCGCCGCTGTTTGTTTGTTGGCAGTTTTGGAAACACTTACACAAGTTTTATAGAAACCGAAATCAACTGTTAAGTCATCACCGCAGTTTACTGTAACAGTAACTATTTCATTCTTATTAGCATCGTTGTCCTTTTCATCGTTTGTACCTTGGTTTTTCTTTGTTGCGTACCACTTAGTTTGTGTTGTGCTAAGCAAAGCGCCGCCGCTGTTATAATTTGAAGCTGCTACTCTAACTCCGTATGTACCGTTAGCTAGATTAGAAAATGAATAAGCTCCGCTTGCGTTTGTTGTTGAACTAGCAACAACTGTAGAGCCGCTTAATAATTCAATTTTAACGCCAGAAATACCAGGTTCACCAGAATCTTGGATGCCGTTAAGATTTTTATCGTGCCATACAAAATCGCCAATCTTGTTTTTACATTCTGTATAGAAGCCTGCATCCCAAGTTAAATCGTTTTCGCCGGGAGATAATGTTGTACAAATTGTTTTTCCGGTTGCTGCATCAACGTCGGAGTCTAATGCATCGTTAGAACCAGCATCTTTTGTTGTAACTGTATATCCAGATGGCGTTGTAAATACTAAATAGTAATCGCCAGGTGTTAGGTTTGTGAAAGAATAAATACCGCTTGCGTTTGTTGTAGTTGTAGCAACTTCAACATTTGCGCATGTATATAATTTTACTGTTACGTTAGCTAAACCAACTTCACCGTTATCTTGAATTCCATTCTTATTTGTGTCTATCCATACTCTATCACCTATTGAAGCTTTTGGAGCGTCGCAGCCCAAGAATTCTTTATTAGCGCCATCATTAAAGTTCTCGTTAATTGCAGTTGCCGCATCGTTTATTGCGCTTAAAGAATAAGTAGTTGAAGCACCTCCTAAAGCACTATTGGCAATAGCTAAAAATTGATTAACAGTCATTCCAGTAAATGGACCAGAAGTAATATTTAGAGAACCAAGGCTAACTGAAGCAGCGCCTAAATAACCCGCAGCCGAGTAATCAACATTTAGTTTCAATGCAGTAATTTGACCTGCCAAAACATTTATTTGAGCAGTAGGATTGATATAATTTTGTGTTAGAGCCGAGGCAGTTCCGCCATCTGGCAAATAATTTTTTACTGCCGTAGCTGATGTTAGCTTAATTGTATAGTTCCCACCAATTGTTAATCCGTTTGGATAAACTGCCGCAAAGTTAGCATCTCTTATAGAACCAGGCTGGCTGTTTGATGGACTTCCCCACCCGCCCTGTGTAAAAGTCATATATCTTGATAAATCGCATCCTGCTGGTGCAAACCAACTGAATTTTGCATCAACCTTCTTTAGATCTGTAACAGGAGTTGCTAAAACTAACTTTTGCTTGCCAGAAGAATTTGTTTTATGAACATAAATAGTGCCTTGCGGAATTTCTATGGTTGCCTTAGCAGAAACAGTAACTGCGCCTGTACCCGAATAGGTTAAAGTAATTGGTCCAACTTTACCATTAGCATCTGTTACTCCACTTGTAGCGCTTAATGTACCACCAGTAGTTGAGATATTAATTGTTTTTCCTGCAATAGGGTTTCCACTTAAGTCCAAAGCCAAAACATTAAACACAGCGTTAGTGCCTTGAATGTATTGCATAGAAGCAGGTAAAATAACAAGTGTTTGAATTGGAGTTACATTAGCATGATTTGTATTGGCATCGGCAATAATAGCCAAAGCTCGTGTCTTAATTGCTGCATCGGTAACTGTATTTGCATTTAAATTATCCATAAAATGCCAAATTGCAAGCTGAACTGCAGATGCTTCTTTCTTCATTTCTGTCATAGCTCCGGCATAACCGGTTTTGTATGGATAATAATTATTCAAAACATAAGTTACTTTAGAAGGAGTTATTCCCTCATCCCAATAATCTTCATTGGTGGCTAAATTATTTTTTAAATCTATGCAATAGAACTTCTTCGATGTAGAATTCAAAGTTCCATCAAAAGCGCCTGCAAAGGTTGATTGTGTAGCGTTTGTGTACGGATTAGTATAAGTAACGTTAACACCATCTGTGTGAGAGTTTACTTTTGCTATACTAGTATAATCCGTAACTTTTTTCTCGCCTGTAACTTTTTGAGCAAATGCGGAAAATGAAAATGATGCCAACAGTAAGATTGCTATTAGCATTCTTGTAATTGCTGTTGTTGTTTCTTTCACGTTACTTCTCCCTAATTAATTATTTGAGAAGTACTTTACAATCGAGGTGCCATCCAAAACCCCATTTTTAAGCCATTTTCATATTTTTTTCAATATAAACATTTACAAAAGTGTTTCATTTCGATATGCATAGTAAAAATGATTCATTTTAAACTATTCATTACTCGTAGCAATTATTGCGCTTTTGCTGAGAATTAGCTGTTTTATAATAAATGGATATTAACTGCTGGTTTTGTTTTTGTCCTAACATAGGAAAAGATGCAATTATTGCACTTTTTGGAAATAAATCTCAAAATAGGTCATTGACTTAAAATTTGATGGTAGTCTAAAAATAAAAAACCCCTCAATGTTGAGGGGTTTTGAAGATAAAAGTGATATGATTATACAACTGACTCTTTAGTTCTTCTTGTAGCAGCAATTAGAAAACCGGTACACAAAACAGCTACACCAATCCAAATTAAACTAATAAAAGGCTTAATACTTGCTTCGATGCTGAGCATTTCTTTTGGAGCTGCTGCTGTGGATTGCATCTCTGCATTTAACTGAGAAAATATCAGTTCAACTTCGCCTTGAGAGGCATTCATATTTTTAATTGCAGCTTTCAGATTCAATTTTGATTCTTCATCAGCATGATAAACAGGGCCTTGTCCGGCATTTTCCATATACGGTTCTAAAGAAAATTCTTTACCATCTTTTTTAGCGGTTAATGATATTCCAATTTTAAAAGTACCGCCGCCTGTCATAGCACTCATATCTTTTGGAAGGCTGAATTGATTAAAGAAAATTTCTATGCCATTATAATTATGAGCTTCGCCTTTCTTTAAAAGAACACTAGTTCCATCTTGATGGCTGTGGCTGCCATCTTCGTAACTAAGCGGTTCAATGTAATAGTCTTTTGTAAAGCCAGCTAATATATCAGGCTCGCGGGTTAAGCTGTTATTAAAATCAGAAACAAACATAATCGGAGCAATAACACTCTCAGAGCCGCCTTTTTCAATTTTTACGTTGAATTTATATTTTGTGTCATTATCAAACGGTTCGTAACCAAGAAAAGTTAAGTTGTAACCAAGTACGTCAGCCTTCTCACCCTTCACAAGATCAGCCTTTTGCTTTTGAGTATGCCCTGCAGTTGCAACAACACCAACAAGAAATAACGCAATTCCTGTGTGAGCTACGTAAGCGCCAAGGTAAATTTTCTTTCCTTTAATGATTTTCCAGGCAATTTCTCCATTAACAAAAAGTGAAAAAGAAGAAGAAAGAGCTAAGATAATCAGCATAATTTCATTCAATCCGCCAATTATAACCATTAAAGCAGTTAAAACAAGAGCAGAAATTAAAGGAAATCTGGCTTGCTTCCACAAAGAACTTCCATCGTTAGTTTTCCACTTTAGTAATAAGCTTAATCCATTTACAATTCCAATTATAACAGCAATAGGAAGATTCATTTCGTCGTAAAATTTAATTTCAACGCTAGTACCAAAGATTGGCGCAGATGTACCTGCAAGAATAATAATTGCAGATGCTATCAGTGCAACGGCGCCTGTAAATAGAGCCAATTCTCTTGATAGTACATTTTCTTCAAATGAAAAATTCTCTGTTAAATATTTCCATCTGTAAATTATTCCTCCAACACCAATTAATAAAAAGGTAACTAAAAAGATTACAAGGAATAAATACACAGCCATTCCAGGATCTACAAAAGAGTGAACAGAAGCATCTCCCAATATTCCGCTTCTTGTTAAAAAAGTTGAATAAACAACAAGAATAAATGTCATTATACTGAGTATCAAATTTGTTTTTACAAATCTGCTGCCGCCCCCTTTTTCTTGTGTTTTCTTCTGCACAAGCATTGTGTGAATTCCGGCTACGCCAATAAGCCATGGAATAAAAGAAGAATTTTCAACCGGGTCCCATCCCCAATAACCGCCCCAGCCTAAAATACTGTAAGCCCAATAACCACCAATCATAATGCCAAGCCCAAGAACACACATAGAAACTAACAGCCAAGGTAATGATTGCTTTACCCAGTCGCGGTATTCATTTTTAATTAATGCTGCAATCGCAAAAGAGAAAGGCACTAATGACATAGCAAAACCAACGAAGAGAATTGGCGGATGAATCTGCATCCAGAAATTTTCTAAAAGTGGGTTTAATCCTTTTCCATCCACAATAAAATCATTTACAGATATGTTGTTTGCCATTAGTACTGCATAAAGTTCTTTTCCTACCTGAACAAAACTCTTATTTGTTTCTTGATCAGTAAAGAAAAAACTTTGCAGCGCAGGAATGTTTAAATATGCTTGATTGATATTTTTTAAGTCAAGGTAGTCTTGCTGCATCCAAATAAAGTTGAATGGTGATTTAAGGAGCGGGCTTACCATTAAAAGCAAGAAAGAAAGCGCAAGAGTAAAAATCATCATAACGCGTTGTTCCAGATCGCCCCGTTTAGAAGTATATTCAAGTAAAATTAATCCAACAACAGAAGTAAGGAAAATCCATAGCATAAAACTTCCTTCCTGTCCAGCCCAAAAAGTTGCCATTAGCAAACCGGTAGACATTCCGCTGCCACTGTAATTGTAAACATACTTATACTGATACTGATGAGTAAGAATTGCATATAGTAAAAGCGCCGATGCAGCCAATATCATTATGGCTGTGGCGTGATAGCTAATCCGAGCTAATGATAATGTATTTTTATATCCTTTGTAAGTTAAATAATACATTATTACGGAAAACACTCCTGTTAGAAGTGCTATAGTTAAAAATATATTGCCAACCATTATATCTCTTATCTCCTATCTGCTAATTATGCATTAGCTTGCTTATCGTATGTTTCTTCGTATTTAGAAGGACATTTTGTAAGAATATCGCTTGCCGTAAAAACACCATTTTGGAATTTTCCAGTTACAACTACACTTGTGCTGGATTCAAAGTTATTAGGAATGCTGCCTTTGTACATTACACGCATTTCTACACCGGTAGCATCCTTAATATAAAACGATACTATATTTGCCGCATTATCTACTTGAATACTTTTTTCTTTAACCCAAACGCCGGTTGCTTTTACAGTTTGCCCTGATGTAACAACACGCTGAAAATCGTTTTCGTATTGGATATTAGTTTGAGTAAATAAGTAGCCCATCACGCCAAGAAACACAACAATGATAGCGCCGCCGAACATATATTTGTTTTTCATCTAATTCTCCTTTCTTGCGGGTTTATTTTCACCCAGTTCTTTTTCAATTTCTTTAAGCCGCTTGTCTGTGTTTTGCATAAATAAGAATATACCAAGCCAAACAACAAGCACAATAAACATTACTATATAAATAGAATTTTTTTCGAGAAAACCGAAGAATCCACCTTCCAAATTAACCTCTTTTATTTTTTAGAGAGTTTGTCTTTAATTATTAATGTTTTGTAACGAAGTTTATACATCCAGAAATAAAGTATTGTAAATGCAAAGAGTGAAGTAAAAAATACCATTCTCATATTTACGTTCATTTTAAAATCTATTACCGGACTTGTACCTTGCACAATTTTACCGGTTACTGGGTCAAACTCCATAGAGCCGGGATGCAAACCAACCATAATTCTTGGCATTATGAAAATAAAGAACGGTACGGTTAAAAATGCAATTATAGAATAGACTGCTGAGAGGCGTGCGCGTTTATCTTCATTTTCAACTGCAGAGCGCAATGCGAGTAGTGAGCCGTAAATTAAAAGCAATATGAAAATACTGGTCTCGCGCGGATCCCAATGCCAAAAAGCGCCCCAAGTAAATTTAGCCCAAATTGAGCCGGTAACTGTAGCTAATATCGTGAACATCATTCCAAGCTGCAATGCAGCGGCAGATTTTAAGTCATCATCAATATTTTTATTTCTTAAGTAGCGGATTCCGTAAAGCATAGCCATTAAAAATGCTAAAACAGAAAGCCATGCAGTAGGTACGTGAAAGAAAATAATTTTAGCTTTTTCTTCAAGCCCGCGAATAACGGGAAACTCATACCATACTGTTGGCTGAGGTACAATTGGGAAAGTTATTCCGGCAATAACTACAAAAGACATAACTACGAAGAGCAGGGATTTCCAGATAAGAGATTTATAGTTTGACATCTAAGACTGTTTATCCTTGAATTTATTTGCGTTCAAAAATAGGAAACGATGATATGATTATCAAAACATTAAAGCAGAACAATTAGAATTCTTACGAGGCATTTTGCTTAAATCTCATAAACTAAAAACTTCACACTATTCTATATAATGACACTTATAAAAATTCACTACTAACCGACTAATTTTTTTCAAAAACAATAAATGAGCCTACTATAAAAAGGTATTTCGGATGAAAAAATGCTTTGATTACTACTCAAATTCAAAGTGCAAAAACTCAATTTGAGGCTTTTTAGAGTAGGCTCATAAATCGCTTGTTATTACTATCGTTTATTCGTTTTAACAGTTAGATGAAGTGGCTTAATCAAATCTAAAAAAATGTAACCTGCCTGCGGCAGCGGGGTGATTTTCTCTGATAATCAAATCATAATAATCAGTCTTGTCAGTGTTCTGTTTTTTAGTCGGTTAGTAGTGATACTTTTTATTACAAATGTTTGGCTGAATTATTTAGTTTGAAAATAATATTTTACTACACAGATAGAAAACAAACTAAAAACTTATCCGTCTAAAGCGATAAATGAAATTATATGGCAATTCAAAACGAAAATCCTATCAAAAGAATTTACGAGCTATACACAAGCGGGATGAGCTACCAGGAGATCGAAAGATTAATTAAGAAAGAAGCTGGCGAGGTTTACGAATTCTTTGCTAATGATATCCCCAAACCGGATCAGCATAAAAACAAGTTTATACGCTCTCTTATTTTTATCCGCTCACTTTTTAATGCTTTTGTCTTAAAACTAACTCCAGGAAGAAGAATATTTTACATAGCCTCTTTGCTTTTTTTTGCTGTTGGATATTCATCTCCTTCTTATGTCTATCTGCTTTTGGCTTTTGTAATAGTTAACCTTCTACTTGCTTTCGAACTTGCAGATAAGCTTTCTGCTAAAGGTGAATTAGACGTTGCGAGAAAAATACAAAGTGATTTAATTCCAAAACATGGAACTACTGTTTTTAATTATGATATAGCCACCTATTACGAGCCTGCACGAGAAGTAGGCGGAGATTATTTTGATGTGATAGAACAAAATGAAAAGTTTTACATTACTGTTGGAGATATTTCTGGAAAAGGAATGGCGGCAGCTTTATACATGGTTCGTGTTCAATCAATTTTGCATCAGCTTCTTAATAATGTTCTTGAAGTAAAGGAAATCATTATTGACCTAAAAAAATATTTTTCAAAAAACTTGAGAAAAGAGTTCTTTCTAACTATGTCTCTTGCATCAATTGAAAAAGATGGAAGCATCAAAATTGTAAGAGCCGGACATTTGCCAGCAATTTGGTTAAAGGCTGATAAAAAAGAATTCGAGATTCTAAACACTGCGGGTTTAGGAATTGGTCTTAACGATAGAGGTATTTTTGAGAAAACCATAGAGACAGCAGAAATAAAGCCGGAGAAAAATGATATTGTTTTTCTCTGCTCCGATGGCGTTACTGAAGCTATGAATTTAATAAAAGATCAATTTGGAGAAGAAAATGTGAAGAGAATAATTGCAAACAATTCTGATAAAAGCGCCGAAGATATTAAGAATGCTCTGCTTAGAGCGATTACATCTTTCCGCGGAACCGCGCTTCAAAACGATGACATAACGTTTATTGTACTAAAGGCTCACTAATTAGTCTCAAAAATTTTGAATGTTTCATCATCTGGTCTAAGTTCATCATACATACGTTTTAATGAATTAAGCGCAGATTGATTACCTCTTTGTGAAGCGCCTCTATAAAGTTTTACTGCCACAGCTTTATCTTCCTTTAAGCCAATTCCTTTTTCGTAACAATATGCAAGTACTGTTTGTGAAAATACAGAGCCTTCGCCGCTCAGCTTTTGCAATGTAGTTATTTCTTTGGATAAGTCGGCTTCTTTGCCTTTGTCCATAATATTTGCAAATGCAATGCGTATTTCCGCCTCGGTACTTCCAAAAGAATTTGCCATTTGCAGATACGAAAAAGCTTTTTCTTTATTCTTTTCGACCAAAGTTCCATTCATATAAAGAAGACCAAGTTCTATCATAGATGGTATATGTTTTTTTTCTACAGCTTTCTTGAGAAGATCTAAAGCCTGCTGGTTAGCAATTTGGCTGCTGTAGCCAAGCGCGGTAATTGCAGCCCAAGAATACATTGCCTCTGCATCGCCAAGATTTACTTTGGTTTTTAAAGATTCGATAAATTTATAATCCTGAACAAGCAAATATAAAGTTTCACCTGCTTTATAAGAACCTAAACGGTTTGCCTGCAAATAATACGATGCAGCTTTAGCAATATCTTTTTTAACATTAATTCCCTTTTCGTATTTTTTTGCTAAAAGAAACAAAGCTTCCGGGCTTCCATTGTTGGCAGCAAATTCCAGAAGACCTAATGAAGTTGTATCAACTTTTGTAGAATCGAATTTTTCCAGTCCAAGGTGTTTTTTAAGTTCTACTTTCTTACTACTCAGTAATTTTTTAATAAAAGCTGTACTTGTATCCTTTACTTCGTTTTCAAAATCAAAGTAATCAAGTTCCCAATTAGGATTTAGCACCTGTGCGGCTTCATCTTTTCTATTAGCAGCTGGAATAAAAGTAGAATCGTTTGGAGGAATAAACCCAGATTTCAGCATTTGCGTAATCGCTTCAATTGCAGGAGGATATTTACCATCGGCAGAAATCTTGAAAAGTTTGTAAGCTTTGCCAAAATCTCTGTTAACTGCTAAATTGTCTGTGTACAATAATCCCAAAGCAAACTGCGATTCCGGTAAAGCGGCATCGCTTGCAGCATTAAAGTTTTGATAAGCCTCAAACGGATTCCATGGAACGCCAATTCCATTGTAAAGAAGTATTCCATAATTAAAACGTGCTGCTGGCAAGTTTTGATCAACCGCTTTTCTTATCCAGTAAATAGCTTTTACGGTGTCTTTTGGAAAGCCGCTTCCCATTAAATATCTTATTCCTAATTCGTGCTGTGCAAAAGGATCGCCTTTGTTAGCATCGGTAGCAAGTACGTAACCGGCTATTAAAGAATATGACGGATACTTTGCTTTAATTATATGCTGGCGGCGCGGCAAATCATTTCTAAAGACTTGGCTGCTTGTAGAATCTTGTGCAAGTATATGTGGAGCGGATACAATCAAAATGAAAAAAAGCATTATCAGATTTGACTGTGATTTACAAAAGAAAAGATTATAAAAGATATTTGCGAAGTACGAAGCAGTTTTTACCATTGAGTTTGTAATAATCTAATTCATCCATTAACTGTTTAATAATATAAAGCCCCATTCCACTTTCTGGTAAAGAATCAATATCGTTAGGATCAAAATCAAGCTCTTTTATTTCTAAATTTTTTCTGCTTTCCCCTTCATCAACAATTTGAATTTCCATAAGCTTCGAATCAACAGCTACGTTTACATCTATTTTACAACTTTGTTCCCCTTTGTAACTGTGTTTAATAACATTATTCAATGCTTCAGTGAGACATATTTCTACACCATTGCAAATATGCTGTTCAACATTTTCGTCTTCAAGAAAGTGCCGGATTGAGATATTAATCCCCGCAACTTGGTCGTAATCACTAATCAAAGAGAAATTTTTCTTTGCCACTTACACTTTTCATTTATTTTTACTGCAATATAAAAAGTTGAATGGAAAGACCAAAGTGTAGCATTATTTTATTAATGGCACCTCTAAAACCTGTTGGATTAAAAAATTTCACGCAAAGCACGCAAAGAAAACGCAAAGAGCGCCAAGAAAATAGTAGTTTTTAGAAGTGCCCTTAATAAAGTGGAGAGCGGGTAAGCTCCCCATAAAAATTACTTTTTGCGTTTGTTAGTTTTACACGTAGATAAACCGAACGGCATATAAAGCGGGCACCAATTAATTGCAGCTGTAAAAATTGGAACGATGCCTATTAATCCCCACCAGCTTTGAAAAACTATACCAAGTATTATAATTGCCAAGCCTGCTGCTAAGCGCATTATTCTATCTATACCGCCAACATTTTTTTTCATAAATCCTCCTTTTGAATAATAATAAGATGCAACTTCTCTTTTTCAGATTCAAGATGTAAAAAGTAAAATCCGTTTCTGTTTTTACTAAGTCGCTTCACGCTATAATCTGTTTTAAGAAGTAAAATTTTCTTGTCCGCAGCGATTTACACAGTAAGGCGATTCTTTGTAATTTTGAAGGAACATTACAAAGTTTATTGTGGATAAAATTAAACAACTGTTAAACTTCTTTAGAAGTATTCCCCAGAAAAATTTCAAAGTAAGTTTCTGGCTCTTTATGTTTATGCTTGCAGTTTACACTGCTTTACGTGCTGGATTTTTCTTATACAACTCTGATTTTTATCAAGATGTGCCTGCTCACCAAATTCTGTATGCTTTCGTTTCCGGCATTCGGTTTGATATTGCTGCGCTGATGATGATTAATTTACCGGTACTAATTTTGTACAACATGCCAATTAGGTTAAACAAAGTTAGGCTGAACAGTCATTTCTTTTTCGTGTTTTTTTGTTTTCTAAATCTTTTAGGCATCGGTCTGAATATTGCAGATTATGCTTACTATCCAACAATTCAAAGACGTTTGTTATTCGAACCATTCACTGAAACATTAGACTTAATTAGGATGTTCCCCGGACTTTTCAAAAACTATGCGCAGCTTATCTTAGCGTTTTTCCTTTTTGCTTCTCTGTTCGTTTGGATTGCGCTTAAAGTATGCAAGCTTGTCGAGAAAAAAATATTTACACAGTTTTCTTATTGGAGAGCATCAGTAAGTTTAGTGCTTATTATGTTGCTTGCTGTAACAGGCATACGCGGCGGCTTGCAGCTAAAACCTATAAGACAAACAAACGCATTTTTTTCGGATAGCAAACCGCTTGGTTATCTGGCTCTTAACAGCACTTACACAGTTATACGATGCTACTTCCAATATACTTTCCCAGATTACAATTTCTACACTAATGATGAATCTTCATCTATAGTTTCAAAATTAATTAAGTCTGATGATGAAGAAATGCTGAACAAGGAATATCCATTTCTCAGAATCAAAAAGCCAAATCAACCAATGGAAAGAAAGAACATTGTTGTTTTTATTATGGAAAGTTGGAGCGCTGAGTATATCGGTTCAATTTCGGGATTGGAAAGCAGCACGCCTTTTTTCGACAGCATAGCAAAGAAAGGAATTCTCTATACTAATTTTCTTGCTAACGGGCAGCGCTCTATAGAAGCAGTTCCATCTATTTTAGCTTCACTTCCGGCTGTATTTCCAAGTTCAATTATTGGTTCGCGAGTTGAAATAAATAAAATTCGCGGATTGGGCTCAATACTTTTGGAGCATGGCTATACAACATCATTTCATCACGGCGCTGCGAGCGGTTCTATGGGATTTGACGCTTTTGTTCCGAGCGCCGGATTCTTAAACTATTACAGTAAATCTGAATTTACAAATTATGCAGATTCGCTTTACGACGGCGCTTGGGGAATTTTTGATGAGCCGTTTTTTCTTGATGCAGGTAATAAAATAAATCAATTCAAAGAACCATTTTGCAGTGTAATTTTTTCTCTTTCCCCACACGATCCATTTAAAATACCTGAGAATAGAAAACAATTGTTTGCTGAATACAAGCAAGAAACTGCTTTCCAAGCTGCTATGCGATATTCAGATTTTTCGATTCAAAAATTTTTTGAGTTTGCAGAAAAACAACACTGGTATAACAATACTGTTTTTGTAATTACAGGCGATCATACTTTCTACACAGCAAGGAACGATATTTTTTCATCATTCCATATTCCACTGCTAATTTTTGATCCTGCAAAGTCTGTTAGTAAAAAGGAAACAAAGATTGGAACTCATGTAGATATTTTGCCTACAATTTTAGATTTACTTCACATTCCAACAGTTCATTCTTCGATGGGACGTTCTTTGTTGGATGAAAAACTTAGTGGGTTTGGAGCAATGACTTTCTATCCAAACTTTCTTTACTTCGATGATAAGAGTGTTTATTTAGATGACTTTGAAAAACGAAAGGAGTTTTATAAAAGTTATAAATCCACAGATTCTAAATACAATTCTTACTTAAGAAATAAAAATGAGAGTAAAGAAATGGAACGCAAGCTTAAAGCGTATGTGCAGGCTACTTCAAAAGCAGTGAATCATGATTTGATTTACAAAAAAATAAATTAGTGGATTATTCTGGTGGAGGTACTAATTGAGAATTTATAATTTCGTTAGTTGGCATTCTTACACTTACACACAGCGTTGCAACTAAATTTAAAATTAAAAAGCCCAGGTACATCTGTCAGCTAACGGATTAACGAACCAGGGCTTTATTTGCTTGTCCTTTGAACCTATTTTACAATTATCAACTTCTTAACTTGGCGGTTATTTCCAGCATCAAGTACATAGAAATAAGTTCCACTACTAAGCGAAGCAGCATTGAACAATAGCTTGTAATTTCCGCTATCTTGTTCTTGGTTTATAAGTACTTCTACTTCCTTGCCTAACAGGTCAAAGACTCTAATCTTTACAAATACCCTTTCAGGCAGAGAGTAAGCTATTGTTGTGCTTGGATTAAATGGATTTGGGTAGTTTTGTTCTAACGCAAAGACTGCTGGTTTTTCAATTTCATTTTCCACGCCAACAAGAATCGAACTTTCGGGAGAGTAAGCAGAATGGCCATCTTCGTTATAACCTTTAATTCTGTAATGATAATTTTTCTTATTAGCAATTGTTACATCTGTGTATGAAACAATGTTTGTAATAACAGTTGCAATTTCATTAAAGTTTGATTGCCCGCTTTCTTTTCTTTCAATAATGTAGCCTGTTTCGCTTACAGAATTATCAACCCAACTAAGATTAATCTTGTTCTGGTTAATTAACTGAACAGCTTTTAAATTAGTTGGAGTTTTCATTGCAGTATAGACAGAATCGGTATTCGTTTCGCCTGAAACTCCATACGATTTGTTGTAGGCATAAACTTTATAATGAAATCTTCTTCCATCAAAAACATTCTTATCTGAATATGAATTTGTATTAGCAAGAGTTGTATCTATTGCTTTAAACTGCATTTTCGGTTTATAAGCTTTAAGAACTATAAAACCGGCTTCATCGCCAGAATTATCAATCCATGAAAGATTTGCATTAGTCCCATCAAGCGAAGCAATTAAGTTAGTTGGAGAAACAAGCGGCTTAATTGGCGCAGGAGCAGTAGTTGGAACAGAAACACCTTGCTTTGTTAATGTTACTACTTGGTATTTGTATGTTTTACCAATGATTGTTGCGTTATCCAAATACTTAGTTGTATTAGTTAGAACTGTATCAATCGGAACAAAGCCAGCATTTACAGATGCAAAAGTAACCTTGCCAAAAACATTATTTGCTTCTTCGGCTCTATAAATAATAAAACCAACATCATTAGAAGAGCTGTAATTCCAAGTTAAAATTACATGCCCTTTGTTTGTTACAGTCGTATTCAAATTACTTGGCGCTTTAATCGAAGCTCTTGGTACTGCAACAGTTAGCAAATTAGAAAATGGAGAACATGTAAAATCACTTACAGCTTTTATTCTGTAAGTGTATGATTTTCCCTGCTCCAAATATTTGTTTGTGTAAGAAGTTGTATTTGCGCCAACCCGATCAAACTGATAGTAAAATAAATTGCCTTCATCAAGCCTTTCTAATACAAAACCAGTTTCATTATTGGAGTTATCTTTCCATTCAAGATTAATTGTAAATGTAGTATCGGCAACAGCAGTTAACCCGGTCGGCGCTAAAATTGTGTCAATCGTTGTGAAGTTCCATACTTCGGTGTAGTCACTCTCGCCGCTTATATTTATTGCTTTCACTCTCCAGAAATAATCCTGAGAGTTTTTTAACCCTTGCACTGAATAAGTAACATCTGTAATTCCGGTTTTGTTGATAACCATTTTAGTAAATGAAACATCTTCAGCAAACTGCAAGTTATAGTTTTCTGCTCCTTCAATGTTTAGCCAAGATAGTAAAGTATTTACTCTTACATTCTTAGAATTTGTTAAAGGAGAACTTAATACTGGTTTTGCAGGAATGTTTGGCACAGTTGTAAACGACCATACTTCAGAATAATCACTAAACGCAATTCCCTTTTTAGCTTTCACTTTCCAATAATAAGTTTTGGCTTTTACAAGATTAGCAACTTCTTTGTTTGTGGAAGTTAAGTTTTGAAAACTAAAAACATTATTAACAAAACTCATGTCTGATGAAAGAATCAACTCATAACTATCTGCATTTGCCGAACCCTGCCAGCTTAAATTTTGCGTTTGAGGAATATGAACAGCTTTATTTGCAGGAGAAGAAAGTTTTGGAATATCAATTGCTCTTGTAACAAACTCAACCGATACTCCAGTTACTAAGCTGCCATCTGTTGCAGTAACTTTATGGCTTGTTGAAGAAACTACCGAAACAGTGAACTCAACAGAAACTTTACCAGAATTATCAGTTGTGCTGGTTTGGTCGCTAAAAGTTCCGCCATTAGAACTGGACCAAGTAATAACTCTTCCTGCTTTTTGAACAAGATTATCGTTTGTATCAACTAACTGCGCTGTTATTGTAACAGTAGTTCCACAAAGCGGTTTAGAATTATTTACTGCAACTAAGTATTTTGCTTCTACACCAGGAATAGTTTTAATTACATCGGTCTTGCCTTTAAGCGGAGAAGCTGAATTATCCACTGCTTCTACAATGTGCTCTACCCCTGCTTTTTTATTTACTGTTAATTGAACGGATGTTTTACCATCAGAATCAAGTGTGCTTGCTTGAGAAGCAAACACTGCTTCATTGTTAACTTTCCAAGTAACTGATTTTCCAGAGAGAGCAACCGTGTTCTCAAATGCGTCAACCAATTGAGCAGTAACAAAAATTATACTGCCAGCGGCGGGCTGATAATTTGATGCAGTGAGTTTGTAAGATGCAGCACTTCCAGTTTTGGTATTAATTGCGGCACTTACTCCAGTTAAAGATTCATTATCAGTTACACTAATTAAATGAACCGTGCCCGCTTGCTTAGAAACAGTAAAAAGAACTTCGGCTCTTCCTAAAGAATTTGTTAAAACAGATTGCTGTTGAAAAGCACCACCGTTTGTACTTGACCAATTAACTGTTTTACCGGCAGTTTTAACCATATTGCTAAATGCATCAACTAATTGAGCGCTTAAGTACATTGTAGAATTAACTTCTGGATTGTAATCATTTGCTGTAACAATGTATTTAACTGCTGCTCCGCTTTGCGTAGTTATTGCGCTAGTAGAACCGGTAAGTGTAGTTGGAGCGCTGTTATCACTTGCTGTAATAATATAAACAGCTTCTGATGTTGTGCTTGATGTAAAATTAACAGATGCTATTCCATTAACATCTGTAGTTGAAGTTGCAGAGCTAAAACTTCCTCCGCCTGTTGAACTCCAATTTACTACTTTGCCTGCTGTTGCAACTGCATTGTTGGAATCATCCGCCAATTGCGCAGTTATTGTAACATTAGTTCCTACCGCGGGATTATAATTACTTGAAGTAACAATATATTTTGTTGCAGTAACGGGCGGAATTATATTTTGTATATCGGTAAATGCTCTTGGTTTTAGTTGATAACCATCTGTAAAAGGCGATGAACTATCAAATTGTGAAAACACACCAACTACATCTTTTGGCCAAGCTGGTTCCAGATTGGCAGCTAAGTTTGTTCCGCTGCTAATGCGTATTGTAACAGCAGATGAAGTGCCATCATTTACAGTTAGATTCTGGCCGTTTGCCCAAGTACCCGAAGTTTTATTCACATTTGGAACTTTAATCAACATACCTTCGTATGATTCTGGATTTGCCATTAGCTGCGCAAACGTTCTTACAGTTGGCTGAACCACAGAGCCAGCGCCGCCATCAATTATATCTGTTGAGGCATTATCCGGGATTAATTCTGCTAATCCATTATATTGAGTTAAAGAGCCTACAACAGTATATTTTCTACCAACAACAAAAGAAGTTGCTGCCGCAGTTACTTTGTAAATAACTATTCCGCCCGTGGCATCTTGCAAATTTACTTCGAGATGTGAAGAGGAAAACAATCCGTTTGGAACAGTGGCTGTACCGCTCACTCTTGCATAAACCCCATTATATACAAGCTCCCCATTAGCATCTGTTTTATGCAGTGCAGCAATTGATGTTGTTCCGGTAAATAATCTGTAGCTTTCACTAATCCGCTCATTAGCTTGATTATCAACTGCCTTAATCTTATACGTTATTAAACTTCCATCAACGTAAGCGCTTTCATGAATAACTCCGCTATAAGATGTACCAGAAGTTAAGTTCATATTTACAGTTTGTTCCGCGCCATTATTAATTGTATAAATTACTTGTGCAGAAGCAACACCGCCGTCATCAATAATATTTGCATTAACAGTTAAGTTTTGATTTTCTGCAGGAACTTGAATAGGCCGGGAGATATTTGAAATTGTTGGAGCTGCATTAACACCATAAATTTTTGATACCCAGTCTGGGTTATCTATAAACGGATTTTTGTTTCCTTGATATGCGAAGATGACATCGTTTCTTTTTATTTCAATGGAATCCGGCGGATCTTGTTGATGCCACAATAACAAAGTAGATAATTTACCAATTGTTCCAACAGGTGTATTAACTCCATCTTGAAGTTCAAGCTGAACTTCACCATTTGTACCTTCGTATCTAACATCCATATAGAACAACATTCTCGCTACATCTCCTTTTACAGCATCTCTTGGTTCAAAAGAATCAGCATCCATAAAACAACCAATTGCTTCTGTATGAGCATTTCCTCCAATATCAAAATCTTTGTTTCCTCTATCGCTATTTACAGAAGCATCTTCCGGAGCTAAATTATGAGCATCGGAAGCAACTCCCGGATTGTGAGCATTGTTATCAACATCAAAACCACCGCGAGACTGCGCCCAAACATGCTCTCTGTTCCAAGCATTTGGATCGTTTCTATATATGTCTATTGAAGCATTATAAGTCTTTTCTTGAGATATTCCGGTGTAAATCAATAGAACATTGTTTGATTTTGCCGGATCTTGATATGCGTGACTCAATATATCCCAGACATCAGTTGCAGAACTTGTATAAGGAAAAGCAGTGTGCCCTTTTATTAAGTTATGCAGTTCGGTCTTAAATGCAGAGCCAGTTAAAGTTGTATTTACGTTTGTATAATATCCTGTAACCGGATCGCTAATTGTTAAACTAAATACAGATTGAACTCCGGCTGCAGCATTATTTCCGCCGCTTACATTTTGAATTGTAAAAATTACTGTTTCATTTCCTTCAGCAACTGCATCGTTTGTAACAGTTAAAATAATTGTCCTGTTTGATGAAGAACCTGCTGGAAATGTTACACTTTGTGTTGTGTAGTTATTTATATCACTTGCAGAGCCTGTTCCGCCTGTTAATGCAACTTGAAATGAAGTTGCATTTGTTGGATCCGGATTTGTAATTGTAAAAACTAAATTAAAAGTACCCGCAATTTCATTTACCGAGCCGGAAGCAGTAGAAAACTGTACTAATGTTTGATTAGATGAAGTTGCAGCACTTATAATGTTTGAGCTGCTGCTTGTGCCAGCGGAATTGTTAGCGCGTACTCTATAATAATAATTTGTGCTATGGTTTAAGCCTATAACAGCAGAGGTGATTGAATTGCCAACATCTTTGTTATCATAGTTCACAAGTTTGTTGTTAAAGCTGTTATCTGATGCGACATCAAGAAAATATTTTGTTGCGCCCGATGAAGAACTCCAATTGGCTGTAAATCCGCTTGCGGTAATATTAGTTGCGTTCTGTGCAATTGGTGAATTAGGAATTGTAACACTTCCGCCACCTATTGTAAATGTACCCGTTGGCATAGTAAGAGTTGTATTGCTTACCGTCCAATTTGCACTACTACCAATTGCGGCTAACAGTTCATTTCTTGTTCCGCTTGTAACAGACATATTATAAACAGCATTATCATTATCGGCAGAAGCAGCGCCTACAGCAACAGCAGTTGTTCCATTAGTTAAACCTGTTGGTAAAGCAGTTTCGTTGGAATTGCTTGCATCTGCATTAAAGATATTGCGGTGAGTTGTTACAGAATAAATAAAAGTAGGAATAGTAGAACTGCCTTGAAATGCAGTAACTTGATCGCCTGAAGCAGATAAAGCAACGCCGCTTGTTCCAACAGTTGCATCATTATCACTTGTAAAATTTCCGCTTGCCGGTGAAGTAAAAGTAATAATTGCTCCTGCTGTAACTCCGCCTGCTGGAGTTGTGTATTTAACCGCACCTTCGCTTCCTCTAAAAGTTCCATCAGCTTTAACGCCACTGTCAGTAAATCTAATTACTGTTCCGGCTTGTAAATCAACAAAAGGAACAAAAGAAAACTGATCTGGGTCATCCGTGTGAATTCCAATAATTGCAATATCGCCCGCAGCAAGCGTTTGCGTTGCATATGTGCTTGTTGTTACATTAATAACATTAGAGCTTACACTCGTTCCGCCCGAATTATATGCACGTACTCTGTAATAATATTGTGTGTTTGCAGCTAAAGATGAAACCACAAAAGAAGTAACATTGGCTACATCTTTGTTTTCATAATTTGTAACAAATGAAGCAAAATCGTTTTGAGTGGAAAGATCTAAAAAATATTTTGTTGCACCCGCGCTGGAATTCCAATTAACTGTAAATCCGGCTGTTGTAATTGAAGTTGCCGCAATTGCAGTTGGCGCTGCAGGCGTATTTGGCAATGTAGTTACACTAATTACATTGGAGTTTACACTTAATCCGCTTGCGTTGCTTGCTCTTACTCTGTAATGATAGACTGTATTTGCAGATAGACCTGTAACGCTAACAGATGTAACATTACCAACATCAACACTTTCATAACCTGAAACAAAAGTTGCAAAATCATTCTGTGTAGAAACATCTAAAAAATATTTTGAAGCGCCAGTTACTGCATTCCAGTTGGCAGTAAAGCTGGTTTGAGCGTTATTTGTAGCTCCTGTTGCTGTTGGTACAATTGACGAAATTGGTAAAGTGCCAACTGTAATTGTATTAGAGTTACCGCTTGTCCCGCTTGCGTTGCCTGCACGCACACGATAGAAATATTGTGTGTTTGCTGTTAAGCCCGTAACATTTGAACTGGTAAGATTGCCAACATCTTTAGCATTATAACCGGTTACAAAGGAAGAAAAATCATTCGCTGTAGAAACATCTAGCAAGTAAGTTGTTGCACTGCTAACCGAATTCCAATTTGCAGTAAAACTTGTTTGAAGAATGTTAGATCCGCTTGTTGCAATCGGAGACGATGGCGGTGAAACTATAGGTGAGCCTGTCAGTTTTACATCATCCATTCTCAATGCTATACTGCCAGTCTTTAACCACCTCAGCTTAAGATTATTTATTTGAGCGCCTTCGGGTAAATTTATCTGAGGACTTAAGTACCAACCAACCGCAACATTTGCGGCTTGGCTGAAAGTAAATGGAACATTTACCCAGATGGTTCCATTCCAATAATCCAAAGTAAAAGTTGGAAGGGAAGATGAACTTTCTTTTCTGTATCCAAACTGAATCGTTAGATTTGAATAGCCTGAAGCGTCTATTCCTTCAATAGAAAAACCATACTGACCCGCTGTACTTGTAAACCAAACATTACCAGTACCGCTTGCACCTGTATAGCCTGTTGAAGCGTTTGTAACTCTAATGTCTGCCGGATTTGTAGCTCCGCCGTTGGACATTGTAAACGAATCATTATCAAAACCATTTGCTGTTTCATGCGCAACGATAGTTGTAGTTGCACTTACAGTACCCATAGATTCTGTAAATATCACAGTCTGAGAATAAATGAGCGAACTAAATAACAATAAGAGAATTAATAGTATCTTCTTCATAGCGCCTTCTTAAGAAAATATTAAACAGGATTAACTTTTTTCAAGTAGAAAATTCTTTAATGTAGAGAAGCGTCGAACGCGTCTCTGTTATTAGTTGATTTTGAGACACTCTCAGTGCGTCTTTACAAACCATTTTTGTAGAGACGCTTTGCTTGTCCCGCATTTTTTAGACTGCTTAGCTAGGCGAGCCTCTACATTACTTACTAATACTGCATATGCCCTTATTTATTTAAAACCATTTTTTTCACTTCAGAATAATTTCCCGCTTGCAATCTGTAGAAATAAATTCCAGATGCGGGATTCTTGATACTTGATGCTGGATTAAAAACAATTTTATAGCTGCCTGGCTCTTTATATTCATCAACTAATGTTGCTACTTCCCTTCCGAGGAGATCATAAACTTTTAATATTACGTTTACAGTTTCACCTTTCACGCCTGCCTTGTCGGCAGACAGGTTTGACGGAATAGTGTATTGAATTGTCGTCTCCGGATTAAACGGATTAGGTGAGTTTTGATATAACACTAACTTAGTTGGAGTTTCCACTTTCACTTCTACAACATCACTGTATTCATACTTGCCGTCAAAATCAATTTGCTTTAGTCTGTACTTTACATTACCAGCCGGCGCTGCATTATCTATAAATGTATATCTCTTTGGACTGTTACTATTTCCATGTCCATTCACAAATCCAATCTTCGCCCATGTCATGCCGAGCGAAGTCGAGCCACGTTCTACATTAAAACCGTAGTTGTTCACCTCAGTTGCCGTTTCCCAATTTAACTGTACATTATTGTCAGCAAGCAAAGCAGTGAAAGATGTAAGCTCGACAGGAAGGGAAAGGTTATCACTTGCTCCATAAATAACAAAATTGTCAAATGTTATTGTACCCGTGCCCGCTGTAAAAGCAAATTTTAAATCTGTCATTGTTAGGGTTGTGTTTTGTACAGCAACGTCATCAAATATTTTAGTTGTACCTGCCCATAAATCAGCTTTACCATTAGCTAGAGTTTCAGTTGAGCCATCTGGAGCAGTGTACGTTTGAGTTGTCCCTGTATTATTTAATCCCCAAGTGACTGAAATCGTGCCAGTAAAATCAGAACTATTTGCTCCATTTGTAATATCTCTTATTTGAAATGTCCCACTTGTAGCTGAAAAATTTATTGCAATACGAGCATATGTTTTCGCTATCGTTTCTGCAGAATTTGTTGTTCCAAAGTCACTTCCAACTTGTAAAACAGCTGCAGTAGTTTGGGCGGCTGTGTTACCATTAACAGAAATATCAAATTTATAAATCAAGCCCGTTGGTGTAGGAGAAAAATCTGTTGTTCTTGAAAATGAACCAGCATTTCCAGTTCTTGCAAAACTTAGATTATTTGTAGCGACGCTAATTGTTGTTCCAACACCAGATGTACTAATTGAATTCCACTGACCCGGATTAGGATTAGTTGCATTGTAATAATCACTTAAATTTGTGCTTGAATTGAAATCTTGTGAAAATATCTGCCCCCAACTAACTTCTTGTAAGAAAAAAGAAATGACGAATAAAAAAGGTATTAGCTTTTTCATATTGTGCCCTAATTATTTTTTATTTTTTTGCCCTTTCATTTTGTTCAGGAGAGGTAGGTTTTCAACAGCAAAACTAATAATTGAATTATCATATCGAAATTAATTTTATGTTAAACTGTTAAATAATATTTTTTAAAGGAGCGATTGTCTAAATTTTATTTTCTTGACATTTAGAAAAATAAATATTAAAGCGAAAAATCATAGATAGTTGAACTGTTATGACCACGAGCACTCGTGGTGATTTTTTAAGATCATAAGAAATCATAAGCGATCATAAAGAATCTGCGCCTGTCAGCCGCATGCAGGTTCTATTTTTTAGTCGGTTAGTAGTGATTTGAAATATAAAGCACAACTTGGTTTTCGGGCGAAACCACTTACTGCTTAAGCAATGAGTTTGTTGAAATCTTACAATTACACTGTAACAATTTTTTGATTTCTCAAGGGCAACTCTAAAAACTTTTGTTTTAAAATATTTCATCCCGCAAAGCGGGGCAAAGAAAAAGGAAAGACCGCAAAGGAAATTGATGTTTTTAGAGGCGCCCTCAAATAATAATTAGTTGAAACTATGTACCTTTTATTTCAGCTTCGAGATAATATGAACTTCATAATAAGTGTAATTATTTGTAAAATTCGCCCCGTTATTTACAATAAAAGAAAGTTTGTTTTGGAGAATATATGAAGAAGTATACACTTGTTATCTTAGCCGCAGTATTGATTTACTCATGCTCATCAAAAAAAGTAATTGAGAAACCAGAACTTGAAATAGAGAAGGACAATGTTGTAGTAGAAAAAATTAGTACTCTGCAATTCACTTTCGAAATGCAAAAACCTTTTACTAATTCATCTCTACGCGGTATTTCTGTTGTAGATTCTTTAATTGCCTGGGTAAGCGGAGATAAAGGGACAATATTGCGCACTACAGATGGTGGTAAAACATGGCAAAGCAGTAAAGTAAAAGGGTACGAAACATTAGACTTTAGAGACATCGAAGCATTTGATAAATATAGTGCTATAATAATGTGTATTGATACGCCGGCGTTTTTTTTCAAAACAACTGACGGCGGAAAATCTTGGAAAAGAAAATATATGAACCGTAATCCAAAAATTTTCTTTAATGGATTAGCATTCTGGGATTCTAAAAATGGTATAGCATTCAGCGACCCGATTGACGGAAGATTTTTTATAGTCTCTACAAAGGATGGCGGAGAAAGTTGGAAAGAGATTCCTCAAATAAATATTCCTCAAGTTCAAAAGAATGAAGGCGGATTTGCTGCAAGCGGAACATCTATTTTCGTTGAAGGAAAAGATTTAGTTTGGTTTGGTTCCGGCGGCAGTGAAAAAGCAAAAATTTATTTTTCGCAAGATGCCGGACAAAACTGGCGCACTGAAGACGCTCCGATCAAAAGCGGAAATGCTTCATCTGGCGTTTTCTCAATTAGTTTTAAAGACGATCTTTACGGTGTTGCTGTTGGCGGAGATTATAAGAATGATAAGAATAAAAATGGCAACTGTGCTATTACTGATGACGGCGGATTATCGTGGCAATCAATTTCAGAAAGCAACCCACAAGGATTTCGTTCTTCTGTAGCATGGAATCCAATTCACAAATATTTTTTAACTGTAGGAACATCCGGCAGCGATTATTCTCTTGATGATGGAAAAACTTGGAATCCAATAAACACGAAAAGTTATAACTCGATTGGTATTTCTAGAAAAGATGGAACTTGTTTTGTAGTTGGTGATGGCGGAGCAATTGCAAAAGTGATAACCAAATAAATTGGTTGAGACATCTGAAAAATTATTACAGAGTCATGGTGAGCCTGTCGAACCATGACGAAATCCTCTAAAAAGCCCGACTTCCTGCCTCCCGTCTCGCCGTCGGCTCATCAGGCGGGCGACAAGCTCAGCTTGCCTGCTGCAAGCAGGTCTGACACACAGCGTATTGCAACTTAATTTTTCAGAGGTCTCTGGTTATCACTTTTAACCTTATAATTCTAAAAACGATTCCTTTGCAGCGTTGATCGTTTTATCTAAATCTTCTTTTGTGTGTGCAGTTGAAACAAAGAAAGCTTCATATTGTGCTGGAGGTAAATAAACTCCTCTGTTTAACATTTCATGAAAAAACTTTCCATATAATGATGTATCTGATTTAACCGCTGCTTCGTAACTATTAACTTCTTCACTAGTAAAGAACAAAGTCATCATCGAGCCGGCTCGATTAATCCAAAAATTCTTTCCAGCATATTTCATTGCCTCTCTCATTCCATTTTCTAGATAAGAAGATTTTTCTTCAAGCTCTAGATAAATCTCAGGATTATTTTTAATGTAACTCAAAGCTGCAAATCCTGCATTCATAGCAAGCGGATTTCCGCTTAAGGTTCCTGCTTGATAAACAGGTCCGCTTGGTGAAACAATCTGCATAATTTCTTTCTTTCCGCCATAAGCTCCAACGGGCAAACCGCCGCCAATTATTTTTCCAAATGTTGAAATATCTGGAGTTACTCCTAATACTTCTTGCGCACCTCCTTTTGCAACTCTAAAACCAGTCATCACTTCATCAAATATCAAAACAATTTTTTCTTCATCACAGAGAATACGCAGTTGTTTTATAAAGGAATCACTTGCGCTAACCGTACCCATATTCCCAGCAATTGCTTCGATAATTATTGCAGCTATTTCGCCTTTGTTTTCTTCGATTATTTTCTTTACAGAATTGATATCGTTGAAATCAGCAACTAATGTATCTGCTGCGTTTTTCTTTGTAACTCCAGGACTTGTAGGGACACCAAAAGTTAATGCGCCGGAACCAGCTTTAATTAAAAAGAAATCTCCATGCCCATGATAACAGCCTTCGAATTTGATAATTTTTTCTTTCTCAGTAAAACCACGCGCTGCACGAATTGCGCTCATCGTAGCTTCAGTTCCGCTGTTTACCATTCTTACCATTTCAACAGATGGAACTAATTCCGAAATGAGTTTTGCCATTTCTACTTCAATTTCAGTTGGAGCGCCAAAGCTGGTTCCGTTTTCAAATGCTTTCAGCAATGCCGATGTTATGAATCCTGGATTATGACCAAATAAATGTGGTCCCCAGCTTCCTATGTAATCAATATATTCATTTCCATCAACATCATAAATTTTTGAACCATTCCCTCTCGCAATAAAACGTGGTGTTCCGCCTACAGATTTAAAAGCTCTCACAGGAGAATTCACTCCGCCTGGAATAAATTTTTTAGCTTCTTCAAAAAGTTTTTCGCTTTTGTGTGTATTCATTATTTCCTCAGAATTTTTATTTAGTTGAATCCAAGTATTTGGCTGCATCTTTTGCAAAGTAAGTTAAAATCATATCTGCGCCGGCACGTTTAATTGCCATTAACGATTCAATCATAACGCGTTGTTCATCAATCCAATTGTTTTTCCCGGCAGCTTTAATCATAGCATACTCTCCGCTTACTTGGTAAGCCGCCGTTGGCATTTGTAATTTTTCTTTTACACGCCAAATAATATCGAGATAAGCTCCAGCCGGTTTTACCATTATAATATCTGCGCCTTCTTCAATATCGCTTTCAGCTTCGCGCATCGCTTCGTTTGTATTTGCAATATCCATCTGATGTGATCTTCTATCTCCAAAAGCTGGAGTTGATTCTGCTGCATCTCTAAAAGGTCCGTAATAACCGGAAGCATATTTTACTGCATAACTCATAATTGGAATTTCAAAAAATCCCTTTTCATCCAGTGCTTTTCTAATTGCGGCAATTCTTCCATCCATCATATCAGACGGAGCGATTATATCTGCCCCAGCTTCAGCGTGAGAAACAGCTTCTTTAACCAAAAGCTCAACTGTTTCATCATTCAAAATTCTTTCGCCATCTAAAACTCCGCAGTGTCCGTGCGAAGTGTATTCGCAAAGACAGACATCTGTTATCACAACAAGTTTCTTACTCTCTTTTTTGATTGACCGAACAGCTTGTTGGATAATTCCGTTTGTGTCGTAAGCTCCAGATCCAATTTCATCTTTGTGTTCAGGTATTCCAAAAAGAATTACCGCGGGAATGCCAAGTAATTCTACTTCTTTGCATTCTTGAACAAGAACATCAATAGACATTTGAAAAACACCAGGCATTGATTTTACTTCCTTCTTAATTCCATTGCCAGGCACAACAAAGAGTGGATATATAAAATCATGCTTCGTCAATACAGTTTCTCGAATCATATCGCGAACTGTTGAATTATATCTTAATCTTCTCAATCTTTTTTCTGGATATACTGCCATATTTACCTCGTAATTAATAATTGATGGAGACCTCTGAAAAATTAAGTTGAATACGCTGTGTGTCAGACTGACTGAGCTTGTCGCCCGCCTGATGAGCCGAAGGCGAGACGGGAGGCAGGAAGTCTGGCTTTTTAGAGAATTTCGTCATGGTTCGACAAACCCTGTCATGAGCTTGCCGAATGATCACCATGACTCTGTAATAATTTTTCAGAGGTATCTGATAATTAAAATTGAGAACGTGTCCACCATATTACTACCCGCAATTTTTTTCGAGCTTTGGCGGGTTTGACAGACAAGTTCACAATTTTCAATTTTCCATTACTTTCCTTGCTACTACATCCGAATTTTTAATACAATCACCTACAGAAATTCCTCCACGGTAATTACCGCTTAGAAAAATACCGGGATTATTTTTTTCAAACTTTTCGAAATAATTTTCGTGTTCAATATATCCAAGATTGTACTGCGGTATTGCATTGCTCCACATTTTACTTTTTAAGTAAACAGGTTCGGCTTTAGTTTTCATCATTTCCTTAAACTCGGTAACAGCAGTATCAATTAATTGTTTAGTGTCTTGCTTAAGTATTTGCTGATTTCTTGCGCCTCCAATAAACAAAGTAAATCCAGCTTTATCTTCGCTACAACGGTTTGGGAAAATTGTTGAACTCCAGATCGCTCCAAGAAAATTTTTCCTTTCTAGTGATGGAATTAAGAAGCCAAAGCCATCAAGTGGAGTTCCAATATCCTTTTTGTTGAATGCCAGATATAAAACTATTACCGGAGGATAATAAACAGAATTCAGATGAATAGTCAATTCGGCATCTAAGTTTCCAAATATTTCTGAAGCAACAAACGATGGAACTGTTGAAATAATTTTATTGCATTCAATTTTTTTGAGTGAACCATTATTTTCAAAAAGTACAACCCACTTATCATTCTGCTTTTCTACTTTTTTGACAACAGAATTCAAAATAATTCTGCCATCAAGTTTATTTGCAATTGCTTTTGGAAATGTTTGCATTCCATTCATAAAAGAAAACATTTTTGCACTTTGCTTAGATTCTTCAGAACTCTTTTTTCGTTCACGCGCTCCTTTAATCAATCCTTTTACAAGACCGCCGTAAACTTCTTCTAATCTATATAATTTTGGAAAGGCAGATTTAACACTAAGTTTTGCTGGGTCGCCGGCAAAAACTCCGCTTACAAAAGGGTCAATAGCATAATCTAAAAATTCTTTGCCAAGTCTTCTTTCTACAAATTGAGCAATGCTCTGGTAATAACCATCTGATGACTTTCCAACAAAAGGCTCCTTGAACAAACGCAGTTTCCCATTTAACGAAAACAGTTTTGTGCTTAAAAATTGAACGAATCCCATTGGAAGCGCGTGCAAACTTCCTTCTCTAAATATGAAACGTTTGCTGGAAGTCTCACTGGCATAAATCATTTCATCTGAAAGACCAACTTCTTCTACTAACTTTCTAATCAAAGGTGTGGTTTCAAGTCCGCTGTTTGGACCGAAATCAACTAAAAAGTTTTCTTCATGTAACGTCTGCATTGCACCGCCTGCTTTGCTTTGTTCCTCAATGATACTAACATCATATCCATCTTTGTAAAGCCAGTAAGCTGTTGCAAGTCCAGAAATTCCGGCGCCAAGTATTACAACCTTTTTTTCATTCATACAATTTTAATCAACTCCGGAATCTCTTAGAATCTCTTGATTAACCAAATCTGTTAATCCTTCTAAAAAAAGCGTAGAATCATTTAATCCGCGCATCATTATATAGTTCTCGATACCGCACTCATCAGCAACGTGCCGATATTCAATATCCAACTCGAAAAGAGTTTCTACATGATCGGAAACAAAACTTATTGGAATGATTAGAAGATGTTTCTTACCATTAACCGACAAATCTTTAATCATATCATCAGTTGCAGGTTCTAACCATTTATTGGGTCCAACTTTACTTTGAAAACATAAATGATACTGATGGGAGTTTTTTCTTGCGCTCATTACGGCGGAAACAGTATCCTTAATTTGGTTACTATACGGATCGCCTTTCTTAACCAAACTAACAGGAGTTCCGTGAGCACTAAAAACTAATTGAACTTTTTCTTGCACCTTCATGGGAAATTTTTCTAACGCTTCATCAATTCGTTGGTTTAGTGCGGCAATGTATTTGGGTTGAGTCGGATAATCTTTAATCAAGCTGAGTATATTTTTATCTCCGTTGTAATGGCGCATCCATTCGTTGTAAGATGAACCTGTTGTAGAGATTGAGTAATGCGGATATAATGGAAGCAGAATTATTCTATCGTAATTTCCATCTTCAATTTTATTAACAATTTCTTGAGTAAACGGTCTCCAATAACGCATTGCTGTATAAACATCTACTTCTCTATGGTATAAGCGAAGTAATTTTTGAATTATTATTCTTTGTTCTTCCGTCCACATATTTATAGGAGATTTTCCGCCGATTAGTTTGTACTCTTCGGCTACCTTAGGAGCGCGGCGAGAAGAAATAATTTTCGCAAATGTTTTTTGAGCAAAGGGAATCTTAAAAATATCTTTGTCGGAAAAAAGGTTAAATAAGAATGGCTCAATTGCATCAAGCGAATCTGGCCCGCCAAGATTAAACAACACTACTGCAATTTTCATACTTCACCTATGCCTTTAAACTGTTCTTGAATAACGGGCTTTATCCTCTTTGCGCTCTATATAGCCGTCAAAACTCATAGCAATGTTTCTTATTAATAGCCTGCCCATTTGTGTTACTTCCAATTGATCATTTGTAAGTATTACTAAATTATCATCAACAAACTCTTGCAATGCAGCAAGAGAAGAATTAAAATAATTATTAAACTCTATCCCGAATTTAGCTTCTACACTCTTAAAAGCAAGTTCAAAATCGCACATAACTTTAGTAATAACGTGTCGGCGCAGTATATCATCTTCAGTTAAATAAACTCCACGCTCAATCGGCAGAGTTTGTTCATTCAAGGAATCGAAAAACTCTTTTTCTTTTTTCTTATTCTGCACATAACAGCTGCCAACTTGGCTTATACTTGTAATTCCCATTCCATATAAATCAGTTCCAGCGTTTGTACTGTAACCTTGAAAATTTCTATATAACTTTTTTTCGCGTTGTGCTATCGAAAGCTCATCAGTTGGTTTAGCAAAATGATCCATTCCAATAAAATCGTAGCCCGCGTTAGTAAGCTTTTCAATAGTCATTTTAAGAATTTGCAATTTATCCTCTGCGCTTGGCAAATCTTCCGGGTTAATTAAGTTCATGTGTTTTTTCATCCAAGGAACATGAGCGTAATTAAACACAGCTATTCGATCAGGAGAGATATCAATTGTAGCGTCAACAGTTTTTTCAAAATTATCTATTGTTTGAAAAGGAAGACCATACATTAAATCGAGGTTTAGACTTTGAAAACCAAGCTCGCTAATCCACGATACAACTTCGCGTGTCATAGCTTCAGGTTGTATTCTGTTCACGGCTTTTTGCACAGTTTCGTTAAAATCTTGTACGCCCATACTAATTCTATTGAATCCGCCGTACCGCAAAGATTCAAGATGTTCTTTCGTCAGCCCGCGAGGATCAATTTCGCAGCCTTGTTCTGCACCAATCGCTATTTCAAAATTTTTATTGATAAACGAAATTAAGTCATTAATTTCATCCGGATTAAGATGAGTTGGAGTTCCACCGCCCCAATGAAGTTGGACTACTTTTCTATCTGCTTTTAAATATGTGCGAAGCAAATAAATCTCATTCTTTAAGTATTTTATATACTCTTTAATTCTATCGCGGTTGCGTGTTATTATCATGTTGCATCCGCAGAAATAGCAAAGTGTATCGCAGAAAGGAAGATGGTAATAAAGAGACAGAGCCGGCGTGTCCGCTTCATTGTTAGTGCGGATTATTTCATCAAGATACTTTTTCGGTGTAAAAGTTTCTGTAAAGTGCGGCGCTGTTGGATAGCTTGTATATCGCGGTCCAGGTCGGTCATACTTTTTTATTAAATCAAGGTTTATGTCAAACATACTTTCCTCGTTCTACCGCAGAGGCGCAAAGACACAAAGTTCTAGAAATTCAAAACCTTACGCTTGAAGCCATCTACTAATTTTGGTACATTAAAATTTATTAAGAAGCCCAATTTCTTTTCAGACAACTTCATGTATGTAAGTAGCTGCGCATCATGTACAGGTAACAATATCTCTGCCGCTTTTAATTCAATTATTATTTCGTTCTCAACAAGTAAATCAATTCTAAAATCTGCTTCCAATTTCTCACCTTTAAAAATAACTGGGATTGATACTTGTCTTTCTACAAAAGTTCCTCTCGACTTAAGCTCTTTGAACAGGCAAATTTCATATACACTTTCCAACAATCCCGGGCCTAATTCTTTATGAACACTAATTGAACTATCCAATACAACAGCACTAATTTTATTTAACTCTTCGTTTTTCATCTTTGCGCCTCCGTGTCTTAGCGGTGGAATATCTCGCTTTCCTCTTTCACTACATCAACCAAAAATTTAGCATTAGCTGGAGAAATATCGGGCAAAATTCCATGACCAAGATTAAAGATGTGTCCATTATGTTTGCCGAAAGATTTCAGAACTTTTATTGCTTCCCTTCTAATTTTCTCTTCGCTTCCATATAAAACAGTAGGGTCTAAATTTCCTTGAAGAGCAACTTTTTTACCAATTTTACTTCTTACTTTTCCGATATCCATAGTCCAATCAAGCCCAATTACATCTGCGCCGGTATCTGCAAGTTTATTTAACTTGTAATGAACGCCCTTTGCAAAAACAATAACAGGCTCATCTTTTCTTTTTATTTGAGAAATAATTCTTTGAATGTACTGCAAAGAAAATTCCTCAAAATCACAAGGAGAAAGTATTCCGCCCCAAGTATCAAATATTTGAACTGCGTTAGCGCCGGCTTCAATTTTTGCTGAAAGATACTCTGCAACGCCATCAGAAATTCGCTCAAGAAGTTTATGTGCGGCTTGCGGTTGATTGTAAATAAATTTCTTAATCTCAGAAAAATTCTTAGAGCCGCCGCCTTCAACCATGTATGTCATCAAAGTCCACGGTGAACCAGCAAAACCAATCAGCGGAACTCTGCCGTCAAGCTCTTTCTTTGTGAGCGAAACGGCATCAAGGACATATTTCAGATTTTTTGAAACATCTAAGGTTTTAAGTTTATCAACATCGGAAGCTAAACGAATGGGACTATATAGTTTTGGACCTTTGCTCTCTATCATTTCCAATTTCATTCCCATCGCTTCGGGTATAACCAATATATCTGAAAAGATTATTGCAGCATCAACGCCAATTAAATCAATTGGTTGAATTGTAACTTCTGCTGCCAACTCAGGAGTTTTGCACATTGTTATAAAATCCGATTTTTTACGCACAGCTCTATACTCAGGCAAATATCTTCCGGCTTGCCTCATTATCCAAATTGGTGTTCGTTCAACTTGCTTGCTTTTACAAGCTCTTAAGAATAAATCATTTTTAAGTTTTTTCAATTTTCCTCCGCTTACGCGATATTTTTTTCTATACTAAAATACTTTTTAATTGCTTCTTTAACTCCGCTCAAAGAAAAACTTTCCGGCACAATGCTTACATAAACATTATTTGCTGTTATTGCAGCTTCAGTTGTACTGCCGATTGAACACACCACATTGTGTTCAAAATATTTTGCGGGGCTTTCAATATTCATCAACACCAAATAATTATTAAAAGAAGATGGACTCGTGAATACAAAAACATCTGGTTTCTTTTTATTAATAATTTCTATTTCGCTAATCAGATTTATCTCATCATTAACTACCGCATCGTAAATTGGTACTGAAGTAACATCTGCGCCAAGCTCTGCAAGTTCTAATTTTAATTCACTTCTTGATAAGCCGCTGCACGGGATGAATACTTTTTTGTCAATTAAATTTACCTTAGCAAACTCTTTTACTAATCCGGCTGCGCTAAATTCATACGGTACTAAATTTACTCTTATATTTTTCTGGCGGCATCTTTCTGCGGTTTCGCTTCCTACACACGCGATCTTGATTTTTTTCAGTTTAATATTTTTCCTTACGGCTATTTCGTAAAATACTTCTACCGCATTTGTAGAAGTAAATATAATCCAATCAAATTCATTAAAGTTTTCTAAACCTCTTCTAAGTTCTTCAGAATCCAATTGAGGCTTAATTTGAATAGTTGGAAAATATACTATCTCAAAACCCGCAGCCAATAAAGAACAAAAATGCTTTTCAGCATAAGTTTTACTTTTAGTTACTAAAATTACTTTGCCGGACATTATTTTTTAATTCTCGAAGTTGAGTAAACTTCTTTAAGTATTACTGAAGCACCAGCTTCTAATAAATCTTTAGCTAATTTCTCGCCAAGTTTTTCCGGGTTACTTTTTGTGCCTCTTAATTTTTTTCTAAAAGTAATAGAACCATCAACAGAACCGACCATGGCTTCAAGGTACAAGCCGTTATTTTTCAATTCTGCAAAAGCGCCAATAGGAACTTGACATCCGCCTTCTAAACTCTTGAGCAAAGCTCGTTCTGCTCTAACAGCACAATACACTGCTTCATTGTTAATTGATTTAACAATTTTCTCTGCAAAATTATTGTCTTGGTGAATCTCAATGCCTAATGCGCCTTGTCCTACAGCGGGGAGAATTTCGTTTTTAGAAATGATAGAAGAAATATGCTTATTCAGTTTAAGCCTTTCAACGCCGGCGCGCGCGAGAATTATAGCATCCCAATTTGATTCCAAAAATTTTTTAATTCTTGTTGGAACGTTACCGCGCAGCTCCTCAATAATAATATCGGGACGCAAGTGTTTTAACTGAGATATTCTTCGAAGCGATCCGGTTGCTACAACGGCTCCTTCACGCAAGTTATTAATCTTCGTTCCTTTCTTTCTAGCAATCAAAACATCTTCAACTGAATGACGTTTTGTAACCACAGCCAATTTTAATCCATTAGGAATTTCGGTTTGCAAATCCTTCAAGCTGTGAACTGCAATATCAATTGAGCCTGCAAGCAACTCATTCTCTAATTCTTTAGTGAACAAACCTTTATCGCCAATTTTAGAAAGCGCAACATCAAGTATTTTATCACCTTTAGTATTGATGATCTTTATTTCTACAGAAAGATTTTTATTCTTTTTCTCTAATTCTTTCTTTATGTGCTTAGCCTGCCAAAGTGCAAGCTCGCTGCCGCGCGATCCAATTATCAGTTTATCTTTCTTCAATTTTTTCCTCTAAATTTTCTTTTCTTCAACACTGCTTTTATTATCAATTAAATTGAACAGTTCTTTAAGAATTACAGTATTGTTTGTTACTTCTTTTATATTCGAACCGGTTTCTGCATACTCGCGTAGTTTGATAGTTGGGTTATGCAAAAGTCTTCCTATCATTCGGCGCGTCATATCTTCAACTTTCGAAAAATCTTCTTCGTTAAGTTTATGTTTTATTTTCTCAAGTTCATCTTGTCTTATTTCTTCAAAGAAAGAGCGCATAGTTTTAATAGTAGGAACAACGTCAAGAGAATTGTACCAGCCGAAAAAACTAATCATCTCTTCCATAATAATATTTTCTACATAAGGAAGCTGATCTTTTCTCTTCTGCAAATTTTGATCAACTATAATCTTTAGCGAATCCATATCGTGATAAAAAACATTATCAATTTTTTTTACTTCGGGATCAATATCTCTTGGCACTGCGATATCCATGATAACAATAGGAGAGCCGCGGCGCTTCTTCATTGCTGTTTGAACATCTTTAAGCGAAACAATAAAATTAGAAGAACTAGTTGCACTAATAACAATATCGAAATTATGAAGCTGTTCATTTAAAAATTGAAACGAAATTATCTCGCCATTTACTTTTTCAGAAAGTTTTGCGGCTCGTTCAATTGTTCTATTAGCTATCGTTATCTTTCCAACGCCTTTATCGCGTAAATGAACTGCCGCAAGTTCGCCGGTTTCTCCAGCGCCAATTACTAGTGCAGATTTTTTATCTAAGCTAGAAAATATCTTTTCAACAACTTGAACTGCAGCATAGCTAACAGTAACAGCTCCTTCGCCAATAGTGGTTTCTTTAATTGCACGCTTGCCAACTTTGGCAGCAGTTTCAAAAATTCTGCGCAACACTGAACCGGAAAAATCCAAGTCTTCGCTTATTTCAAAAGATTCTTTTACTTGACCAAGAATTTGGCTGTCGCCTATTATTAGAGAATCAATTCCGGATGCGACCGAAAAAATATGTTTAACCGCACCGCAAGAAAAGTATTTAGAGAAGTGCTCTGTTTTAATTCCTAAGTTCGGTTTAAAACTAATAAGTGAATCAATAAGCGGCACAGCATCAAAACCGTGCAGCTGTAGAAAGCCAAAAATTTCAGTTCTGTTACATGTTGAAATAACAACTCCATCGCTCAAATATTTTTTCAGGGATGGAATAAATTCTACAATTTCATCACGAGTAAGGTGCACTGCTTCCCTGAGTTCGAGCGGCGAAGTTTTATGGTTAATCGAAATGCCTATTAAATTCATATCTACTTTCAATAAAACGAGTGAAAAGTCTTAGCCAGCGAGTTCGTTACAATCAAAGACATAATTCCAAATAAAAAACCTATTAGAGAAAAAATGATTACTTTCTTACCATAAAGATTTCCAATCAATTTCATTGCAATGCCAACACCGTAGGCTGCCCAAACTATAAAAGTACCAACAAGTTTTGGATCTGCGTAGCTATAGTTTGGGAATGCTGCCGGAAGCCATATTATTCCAATTACAATTGCAACTGTTAATAAAACAAAACCAATTACCATAGAATAAAAACTTAGCTTCTCAAGAATTTCTAAACTCGGCAGTCTATTAAATACTAATCCAAATTTATTGGTCTTAATATTTTTGTAAAGAATCATAAACAACAAGCCATAAACAGCAGAGATTGTTATGCCAGAGTAACCTAATAAAGCACTAACTACGTGCAAACCGAGCAGATTATTTCTCAAAACATCTGGAACTATATATGTGTCTGCAACAAACAACGATGAAACCAACTGAAACAAAAATGAAAAGAAAATTATAAATGCGCCGGTTCCTCTTATATCTGTTAAAAGTTCTAGTATGAAGTATGAAAAAGCAATTGAACAAGCAATAATCGAAAATATCTCGAACTTGTTAGTTATTGGTGGATGATTATATTCAATCATGCGAGCAACAAGATAGAAGGCATGAAAGAACAATGTTACAAACAGAATAACCCTTTTGGAATTATTAGTACTTTTCTTCTCGTGGAAAAAATCGAAAAGGTAAACGCTAAACGCTGTGCCATAAAGAAACGGCAACAGAAGGTTTAATATTTTTATCGAATCAAGCATTTATTTTTAAGACCATGTTTTCAATTTTTGTGTGGCAAAATTAAAAATATCTTACTCCAAATCCCATTTGATAACTAATATTTACGACAGAATAATGTGGATGCTACCCACTGTTATTTTGATTTTTTGGTCGAAGGAATTCCAATGTTTTTCTTTATTCCAAACTTTTCTCGAAGCTCAATTAGTTTACTGCATTGTCTTTTTGAAAGTGTATTTACATTGCCAAGTTGATGGGCTACAAATTGTATTTTTGCTGCATGCTCAACTGTTTCCATTTTGTGATAAGCATCCAAAACTGTTTTGCCTAATGTAACTACGCCATGGTTTGCAAGTAAAAAAGCATCGTAATCATTTACATATTTTGCGAGCATTTCAGAAAGTTCATTGGTTCCGGTAGTTCCATACTCTACTAAAGGTATGGCTCCAAGCACAATTATTACTTCCGGCAGAACCATTTTATTTAGCGGAACTCCAGCAACGGCAAATCCAGTTGAATAAGGCGGATGAGAATGACAAATGCTCATAACATCGTGGCGCGCTTTATAAATTTGCAAGTGCATATTAGTTTCGGAAGACTGCTTCCTATTTCCTTCAACAATATTTCCATCAAGATTAAGAACTATTAAATCGCTCGTCTGCATAAATCCTTTGCTAACACCGGTAGGTGTTATAAGAATAGTGTCATTAGAAAGGCGTATGCTAATATTCCCATCATTAGAAGCAACGTAGCCTCTTGCATAAATTCTTTTGCCTATCTCAACTATTTGTTTTTTTTGCTCTAAAGTATGTTTCAAGTTTTACCCTAAAGAAGTATTACAAAATCTAGTGTTACGTCAACGTGAGACTCCGTAAAAAGCACGGAGCATGTTGTATAATTCTTTTGTTTATCAACTTACGTTGAATATTACATCATTAACCAACGGATTAAGAGCCCGTGTTAATATTAATATTTTTATGGTAGCCGCAAGCTCTCGCCGCGCTAAGCCGCTTGGCGAAGCGGGTCAGCTTGCGTTTCTTTGATAAAACCGCAACTTGAAAGTTGCGCCTACCAACTATTTTA
>WPAE01000008.1:0-71692 GCA_009773205.1 Ignavibacteria bacterium | reverse complement strand
TATAAAAAGGTATTTCGGATGAAAAAATGCTTTGATTATTGCTCAAATTCAAAGTGCAAAAACTCAATTTGAGGCTTTTTAGAGTAGGCTCATAAATAATTTTCGGCAGTCTCAAATATTTAGCCAAGGTTTATCTCTTTGTGGATTTCTTGGATCAGGTTAATTATCTGCTCTCGCGAGAATGGCTTAGATAAGTAATGAGTAAATCCTGCTTCTAAAAATTCTACTTTATCACTGCTCATTGCGTAAGCCGTTAATGCAACAATTGGAGTTTTAGAATAAACCGGATTTTGCCTGATTTCTTGTGCAGCTTCAACGCCGCTTTTGCCGCGTCTTAGATTTATATCCATTAAAACAACATCAAACTTATTTTCGTTAGTAGCATATACAGCATCTTCAGCGTTACTGACAGAAGTTACAACGCATACATCGTTGAGCATACGAGTAACTGCAAAAGTACTAATTTCGTCATCTTCTACAAGTAAAACATTGCTTTTTACAGTCTTGCGAACTTCTTCAGTGGTAAGTTTAACCTGATTAGGATTCTCTGTAACGCTTTGTTCAAAATAATCATTTGAAGGAATACAAATTTTAAATGTAGTGCCTTCGCCAATTTTACTTAATACTTGTATAGTTCCTTTCATTGCATCAACATATTTCTTAACAATAGTTAAACCTAAGCCAGTGCCTTCAAAATTTCTTCCTTTACCTTCGCTTACCTGTCTAAATTCTTCAAAAATTAAATCAACCTTATCTTCTGGAATTCCAATGCCCGTATCGGAAATTGAGATACAAAAATCTACAATATTCTTTTCAACGCTTACAGTAATTCCGCCGTATGTGGTAAATCTTATTGCATTGTTGAGAAGGTTATCCATAATCTCTTTTAGAATAATTTCATCTGTATCAATGTTAACGTTATCGCACTTGAAATCCTCTTTAATGTACAGTCCATTTTTGTTTGCAAACGGCGTGAACAGTTTCACTTCTTCTCTAACTAAATCTAAAAGCGAAACTTTCGTGATATTCAGTTTCACTTCTTCTGAATCAATTTTTGAATAGTTAAGCAGAGTATTAAGCGTACCTAATAATCTATTGCTGCTTTTATTTATCATTTCAACAAATTCTTTGTTTTCTCCTTCAACTTCATCATATAGAAGTTCTGAAAGCCCAAGCATTCCCACAAGTGGAGTTCTAAGCTCGTGGCTCATATTAGAAAGAAAGTTTGATTTGAGCCGGCTCATTTCTTCTTCTTTAACTATTGCATCCATCAATTTTTTCTCGGTTTCTTTTCGCTCAGTAATATCTTCTTGAACTGCAAGAAAGTGAATCATCTTCCCCTCATTATTTATTACGGGGGAAATTAAAGTTGATTCCCAATAAGGCGTGCCGTCTTTTCTTTTGTTCTTATGCTCGCTTCGCCATTCCTTTCCATCTTTTAGAGTATTCCATAGTTGATTTCTATCAATATCCATTTCTTTCTGGGCATTCAAAATTCTTAAATGAATACCAATAAGTTCACTTCTAGTAAAACCAGAAATGGTGCAAAATCCGGCATTAACATACTCAATAATTCCCTCAGCATTTGTAATTACAACAGAAGCCGGGCTTTGATCCATAGCTAAGTAAAGAGTCTTTATCTGTTCTTCAAACTTTTTCCTCTCAGTAATATTTCTTGCGGAAACTAACAACCTTTCTTGGCCGGTAAGTTTTACAACACTCATGCTAACTTCTACCCAGAATAGAGAGCCTGATTTAGTTTTAGCAAGCCATTCAAATGTTTGGGGTCCAATTTCAATAGTTTTAAAAATCCATGCCATAGCTTCTTTTTGAGAGTAGGGTTCAAGACCAGCGCTTAACTCGCCAACACTGTAACTCAAAGCTTCTTCGTAGGTTACGCCAAACATTTTCTGCATCGTCAAATTCACATCAATTATATCACCGTTATTCAAATCGTGTATAAACATTGCATCGTTTACAGAGTTATAAATAGCTCTAAACTTTTCTTCATTTTCTTTGAGTGTGATTTCTGCATTCTTTCTTTCTGTAATATTTTGCACTGCTCCGTAAATACCAACAAGTTTATTTTCCTTTTCATCCCAAACCGGGTGAGCAAAAACTCTAACCCAAAGAATTTTACCACTTTTACTTACAGTTCTTAATTCCAAAACTGCATGCTTATTATTTCTTAGTTCATTAAGTGCCGCTTCATCAAGGTGCCTGTCATCTTCAAATACGAACGAATTCCATCCACCCTTTTCTTTGTATTCTTCAAATGAATATTCTGTCATAGAAGAAAAAGCGCCGCTAACCCAATCATGGCAAAGATTACCATCACTACCTAAACTTGTTGCAAAAATATAATCGGATGCAACTTCAGAAATTAGCCGATGCCGTTCTTCGCTCAGTTTCAAATCTTCTTCGGCTTTTTTTCTTGCCTCAGTTTCTTTAAATATTGCTCTTGCTTTTAGTACATAGTTTGAAAGCAAAACTCCGCCTATAAATACAATGCCAAACACTAAAAAAAGTTTGAGAGAAAAATTAAAAATTGGTTCCCTTAATTCTTCTTGGGTAGAAGTAATAGCTAATGACCAAAAAGTATCATTTACTTTAATTGGCAAATAATAGACAATAGCATTCTTCTGTTGTTTATCGTCTTGTCCTTTAATTCTGAAAAATTCTTGCCCTTCTCCTCCTTTCATCATCAGCTGAGCTAACTTCTTCACCTCTGAGGAGTTGGTTACTTCAAATACGGATTCACCAATATGCTCTTTATACATACAATACATTTCTATTCCATCAGCGCTTATCATCCATGCTCTAGTAGAAACTGCATCGTAAATATCTTTCAATATTTCTTGAGCGATTTTTTCAAAATTTAAAAGCAATGCAACAGAGCCTTTATACTCGCCTTTTACAATAATTGGATAATGTATTGCAATAGCTTGAAACCCTTGAACTGTCATAAATACATCGCTTATTACAGGTTTATTATCATTTAATATCTTGACAATATGTTTTTGTTTAGAAATATCTGCTCCTACTGACTTTTTATCGTATGGAGTTGTAAAAATTATTTTTCCCATTTCATCGGTTCTTGAAATGCCCGCAATTTCATCTTTCATAATACCTAACAGGCTTTCAAGTTCGGCTTTACCTTCCTCATTCATTTGGACTATGTTTCTGTTTTTAGAAAGGTGAAACAAAGCGTTCTTCCACTTGTCAATCAATTCATAAAAACTTCTTGCTGCTTGTTTTGCATGAATTTTCTGGTGGCCTACTATTTCAGATTTAATACGTTCTTTTTCTGACTGATAGAAGTAAAAAAACAAGTAAACGCAAAGTAAAAAGAGCAAGACAATACTAATAAACCAGCTTCGGTTTTTTATTTTTTGAATCTTTAGCAAAGTATTTGTCATAGTAAGGTCCTCTTGCTCAATAATGTGTATCAATTTAGTGTAATTCTAATACAAATTTTTCTAAAAATCTATAATCAACAGATGTTAAAATTGGAAATTGTTATTAGCCTTACAGCACGTATAGAAACTGCTTATCCATATTACTTCTCGCTCAACAAGCGAAATTATTATCGAATAAATAGGTTAAATATGAATAGGCGGATTGTTAATAGTTGATATTAAATACTAGGTTTACGCGAAAGTGTGAACTAATTTTCTTAGTGATGTGATTATTCTATAAAGGGATTTCCAGATAAGTTTTTAGTTCACTCTAAAAACCATTATTCCGTTTTGCTTTTTGTTGCCAGCAATATAATCTGTTAAAGGTTTTTCTGTAATTTCTATTTTCTTGCCTACAATTGGAGCGTGCATAAAATGCACTCTGCCATTTTGCTTGCGAACCGCAATTCCAACGTGAGCTATATCTAATCCTTCTACACTTGTTGTAATAGCAATTATATCGCCGCTGTAAATTTTATTTTCTAAAGAAGCAATCTTAGACTGTGGAATCCAGTAGTAATCTCTTTTAGTAATTTCTTTTTCTGTTTTAATTACTTCCTCAACAAATTTTGGATTCTCTTTCAAGCGTTTGTAAGAATCAACATTATTGCTCATAAAATTAATTCTTTTTTTAATTAGCACTCCGCCAATTTCTTGTGTTACATCTTCACCAATTCCACGTTTGGCAACATCAAAAATCCAATCTGAAAAATAATGTAGGCGCGATGGATAATCTTTCATTTCCCCGCCGCGGTAACGTAGGTTTTCAATCTGTTTTAGGAAATCGTTAAAACTCGTTTTTCTATTTTTAACGCAAATAGCCAAAGCCAAAGTTGATTCAACAAATGTATAGCAATCCAACCCTTCTAAATTAATTACTACACTTTCTTTTTCTCCCTTTTCTAAAGTGTTGGCAGCGTAATCTGTGCCAATAAAGCTTCTGCCAATTTCTACAACTATTTCATTAATTGGTTTAGCAGCTAATTTGCCATCTACAGCAAGTTTGAATTTTGTGTTGCATATATCTACATCTTTTTGAGTGTAGAGTGATTGAGTGTAGAGTGTAGAGTGAAATAAAACTAAAGTCAAAACAATAATGCTTGTTAAAGCGCTTCTAACATTTATCATATTAATTCTCCATTCTCAATTCTCCATTCTCAATTAGAACGGCGGTTCTTCAGTTGGGGCTTGATCAGCACTTTCTGGAATTACTCTAAATCTTTCTAAATTTTCAAAGCGTGCATAATCTTTAATGAATCTTAACCTAACGTCTCCAATTGGCCCGTTACGCTGCTTACCAATAATTACTTCTGCAATACCTTCAGTAGTTTCGCCATTCATATCGCCGCTTGTAAACTGTGTAATGCCGTAAACTTCGGGTCTGTTTAAAAATATAACAACATCTGCATCTTGCTCTATTGAGCCGGATTCTCGCAAATCCGAAAGCTGCGGGCGTTTATCTGTTCTCGTTTCAACAGCGCGGTTAAGCTGGGATAATGCAATAACAGGAATATTCAATTCTTTTGCTAATGCTTTTAAAGAGCGCGAAATAGTTGAGATTTCTCTTTCGCGGCTGTCGAGATTAAATGAAGGATTAATTAGCTGCAAATAATCTACAACAAGCAGCCCTATTTTCTTTTCGTTTTTTAGCCGCCGCGCTTTAGCTCGTAGCTCTAATATCGAAATTCCAGGAGTGTCGTCTATGTAAATTGGAGCTTTGCTTAATCTATGAATAATGCGGGAAACTTTTGCGCCATCTTCGGCTTTAAATCTGCCGGTTCTTAAATTGTGCGCGTTTATTCTAGCTTCGGCAGAAATTAAACGTGTAACCAACTGATTGGTTGCCATTTCCAAACTAAAAACTCCAATTGGAACATTGTGATCCATTGCAGAGTTTCTTGCCGCAGACATTGCGAACGCAGTTTTGCCCATGGATGGCCGAGCGGCGATAATTATTAAATCAGATTTTTGAAATCCGCCAAGCAATTCATCTAATTCTACAAAGCCGGAAGGGACAGAAAAAGTAGAAATCTTTTTAGCATGAATAGCTTCAATCAATTCCCACGCTTCTTTAACGGCTCTTTCCATCGAAGTGAAAGATTCTTTAATTCCTTCTTCAGAAATTTGAAAAATTTTTGCTTCTGCTGCATCGAGTAGATCAAATACATCGTCCCTGCCATCGTAAGCAGAAGATGCAATTTCTAAGGAAGAAGAAATAAGCCTTCTCAGAATCCACTTTTCCATAACAACGCGGGCGTGGTAATCTACATTAGCTGCTGAAGAAACATCTTGAGTAAGTTTTCCGATGTAAGCAGCTCCGCCAACCTCATCAATTGTTCCTGCTTTCTTTAATTCTTCATAAACAGAAACAGTGTCAATCGGTTCACCGCTTTCGTAAAGCGAAGTAATAGCTTGGAAAATTGTTCTGTTGCGTTTATCGTAAAAAGAATCGGGGCGAAGAATTTCTACTGCTTTAGGAACAGCTTCTTCGTCAATCATCATTGCACCAAGCACTGCAGTTTCAACTTCAACCGCCGAAGGTGGAATCTTAGACGAAGTTTTCAGCTTCTCTAAATCGTAATTTGGTTCACTATTTTTTCTCGATTGTTTAGCCATAATTTTCCATTAAGGGTGTTTACCGGCAAGCAGGTCATCATAAATTTTTCTAAACTTTTTAACATCTTCCCAGCAGCCTCGCTTCCAGTTAGGGTTGCGTAGTAAAGCTGCCGGATGGTAAGTTGCAACTACTTTTATTCCATTAATCTCGTAAGTATTTTCTCTTAGAGCTGTTAGTGTTAATTTTTTATTTAACAACCCGTTTGCCGCAACTCTGCCTAAACATAAAATAGCTTTTGGTTTTACCAAATCTATCTGCTTCATCAAGTAAGGCATACATGTTTCCATTTCCGCAGGCTGTGGGTCGCGGTTTCCAGGCGGGCGGCATTTAAGAATATTAGCTATATAAACATCTTCACGCGCAAAATTAATTGCTTTTAAAATATCGTTAAGCAGTTTGCCTGCTCTGCCAACAAAAGGCTCCCCTTGCTGGTCTTCATCAGCGCCTGGAGCTTCGCCAATTAACATTGCATCGGCATTTGTATTGCCAACGCCAAAAACAAATTTTGTTCTAGTTTTGCCAAGAGAGCAAAGCTGGCAGTTGCAAATCATATTGTTTAATTCATCTAAAGATTCTGTCTTCTGAAATTCTTCAATAAACAAACTGCCTTCACTTTTTTCTTCTTCAGTAACTTCAGTAGATAATTTTACAGCAAGTTCTTTCGTTTTTTTAGGATGAAGTTCGTAAGAGAGTTTTTCGAAAAGAGAATCGCCAAAAATAGATTGCTGATCTTTTAGAATTTCTACTATTTCTTTTTTTATGTAATCCAAAAAGAGTTTCCTAAGGATTTAAGATTTGCCATTCAGAATTTAGTGAATCTCAATAAAAAAAGCGGAGAAACAAATTGCCTCTCCGCTTTAATTAAAAAGTGAAACAATTACTTTTTTTCTTTAAAACGAAATTCAACTTTGCCGTCACGAACTTCTTTGATAGCTTGAATATGCGGTTTTTCTCTTTTTTCAAATTCATTAGAAATTTTTAATTGTTCCGGGTTTTCTCTGTCTTCAAAATCATCATCTCTGCCGGTAGTAATTGTGCTTAGCAACCCGTTGAATTCAATCTTGTTTTCATCATTGAGTTTGCGCGCTCTTTTTGCAGCAACAACCACGCCTTCGTAAAGGTTAGCTGCATTCTCTTTTATTTTTGACAGGCTTAATGGTGTAATTCCCATTTTAGTTCTCCTTTAATTCATTTTCTATAATTAATCTAACTTTTTCTTTTGCAATTTCAAGATCAACATTTGTTACAACATAATCGAACTTATCTTGATATCCAAGTTCCATCTCAGCACGTTCAATTCTTTTCTTAAGGTCTTCATCTGTTTCGGTATTTCGCTGTAGCAATCTGCTTTTTAATTCTTCAATACTTGGCGGCGCAATAAAAATTAATATCGAGCGCGGGTTATACTCCTTAATCTTAATTGCTCCTTTAACATCAACTTCAAAAACGGTGTGCAAGCCATTTTGTATATTGCTGTCTATTTGGCTCTTAAGCGTGCCGTAATAATAATCGTAAAACTTTTCCCATTCAATAAATTCATTGTTCTCTATCTTCTCAACAAAATCTTTTTCTTTAATAAAGTAGTAGTCTTTTCCATCAACTTCAGTTTGCCGTTTCTTTCTTGTTGTAGCAGAAATTGAAAAAACAAAGTGTACATAATTTTTAAGAACATCTTTTACAATAGTTGTTTTACCGGAACCGCTTGGTGCAGAAAACACAAATAATCTTGCTTCTTTTTTTGCCACTCTCTACTCAATATTTTGTATTTGTTCACGAATCTTCTCAATTTCTTCTTTAATCATAATTCCACTGTGCGAAATTTCGGAGGCAAGCGATTTACTGTTTATTGTGTTTGCTTCGCGGTTCATTTCTTGTACAATAAAATTTAATCTTCTGCCTGCATCTTCCGATTTTTCCAACGTTTCTATAAACATTTTGATATGACTTCGAAGTCTTACGCATTCTTCAGTTACATCACTTCTTTCGGAAAGCAAAGCAAGTTCAACATTTAGTCTATCCTTATTGTTTGTCAAATCGGCAATAAGCTGAGCGGCGCGGTCTTTCAATTTTTCAAAATATTCTATTACAGTTATTCTTGCAGTTGTTTCAATTTTTAAAAGAGCTTCTTCGATGATTGATATTCTTTTTCGCAAATCTTTGTCTAATTCTCTACCTTCAGCATCACGCATCTTGTTAAGTTCTGCAATTGCATTATCTATAGATTCAGCAACTATACCAAATTCTTCGCTGGCTTGTTCAGAGTCATCCTTAAAAAGCATATTCTGAAAAAGAAGTATATCGCTCAGTTTTACCTTATCGCTTATCTTTGCATGCTTTTTAATATCATTAAGCAAACTGGCGGCAAACTTTACAGATTTAGGATCAATCTCGTTAAATCGTTCTTCAAGCTCACCTTTTTTTACGGTAACAGAAAGATAAATCTTGCCCCGCTTAATTTTACTTTTAACTCTCTCTCTAATTTCAAATTCCTTATTCTGAAGAAATTTTGGTAAGCGAAGTGATAAATCAAGGTAGCGGCTGTTTAGACTTTTGATCTCGGCTTCTACGGATAGATCGCCATTATTTGCAAGACCTTTACCATAGCCGGTCATACTACTAATCATTAAATCCTCTAGAAAAAGTGATGGCAAATTTAGTTAAAAATGAAGTGCTAACAAAAGAAGAAATTCTCTTAAAAAGCCTCGCCTATCCCAATATGAATCTGTAAAACTTCCTTCCAAAAGCGTTTTTTGAACATATTTCGTCTGTAAGCCGGATCAAGTGTTTTTAATCCAAAATCAATACGAAACGGAATAAATTCTGTGTAAAACCGGAAACCAAAGCCGGCAGAAACCGCCAACTGATCGTATCGAAATTCCGAATAATCGTTCCAGGTATTACCATAGTCTATAAAAAAAGCAGCACCCAAGTTTCCTAAAAATTTATGTCGTGTTTCCAAAGAACCTTCAAAAAGGAAAAAACCGCCTGTAGCTGCACCTCTTAAGAAAAGTGCTTCCAAATCTTCTTGGTTCAAATTATTAAAATTAACTAACGAGCGTTCTGGCACAAGTTCTCTTGTACCCCAACCGCGCACAGAGTTGCTGCCTCCAGAATAAAGCCTTTGGCTCATCGGAATATTTATTTTATCGCCTCGATAGGTAAAGATATTTCCAACTTTTAGTTTGATACCTAATGCATCTGTATTAGAGTTATAGACGTTGGGATACCACGCTGCAGTAACGGCACTTTTAAAGCTTTGCGGACGGTTAAAATCAACTCCGAAGATTTTACTAAAAAGATAAGCTACTGAATTAGCATCTTCTATCAAAAAGGAAAGAGAATATCCCGAGGTTGGATAGAGAAAATCGTTAGTTTTGTTTGCCCCGAAGTTAGCGCCAAGAATTGTGTTTGTACTTGCAAAGGCTTTCGTTTTAAGCTGCTGATCTACAAAGAAAACAGAAGCCGAATCAATTAGAGTGTTTAATCTATCACCAATATAACCTGGGAAGAGCAAACCGGAATTAACTCTAAAAAAAGTCTTTGCCAACCTAACTAAGTATTCTTGTTTGTAGTTGTATTCTGTCCGCTCTATATTAAGATAAGTATTTAAGGTGTTTAAATAAACATAAGGCGGCAGTTCAAAATCGAAAGCAAGCCGGGCGCCAAATAATTTTGCATTGTAGCCCTCGCTTAATCTTCGCTGCAAAGTGTAGTAAGATTCTAGTTTAATGCTTATTGGAAGCCCAAACCAAAATGGCTGCTCTAAGGCAGCACGCGCATCAAAATAGCCGTAAAAAGTAGTATCTGTAAGAGAAGGCTGTTTAATAAACTGAGAAATGTTTTGTGCAGCAATTGAAGTACCAACTGTAAGTTTACGCGCACCGCCAAGAAAATTTTTTCGGTTATAATTTATACCGGCGCCAAGGTTAAAAGTGTTGTCCTCGTTGTTCATTATCATTTCTGGAGAAAGATCATTCATCAAACCGATATCTGTATTTATACTAAGTGGAACTTTGTTTGCAATTGTATCGGATATAACACTGTATATAGCCGCCGATTGAAAAAGATTTGTACGAAACAACCTTACTTGTGCACGCTGAATATCAGAATTACTATACCAATCGCCTACACGTAAGCCAACCAGCTCTTTTATTAACGAATCTTCTATCTTATCGAAACCGCTGCCGGTTCTTACAACATAAATGTCGGAAATCTTGTACCGCCTGCCCGGAGAATAAATAATTTCTACATCTGCTTTGCTGCTATGAACGGTATCAATAATTACTTTTGGTTTTTGCACAACAGCCTGCATAAAGCCGTTGTTTTTTAAGTAAGTTAAGCCAAATTTTATTTTGTCTTCAACAATAGCATCTTCATAAACTCTATTTGTATCAACTTTGGAGTATTCCAAAACTACGGCTTCGAACTCTTTGCCTATGTTTTCGCATCCTTTAACTGTTATAGAGCGGAAAAAAACAGGCATACCTTCATCAATTAAGTAAGTTAGTTTGGCTTCGTTGTTTTTGTTGTTAAGCACAAAGTTAGATTTTAGCTTTGCTTTAAAAAAACCTTTTGAACGGTAATAGGAATTTAAAATGTCTAAATCGGATTTGATTAAAAGAGAATCGAAAAAGATTGCTTTGCCTCCAATACTTGTAAACTTGTTAACAAATTGAGAAAGCCATCCGGGAGATTCTTTACTGTAAATTGCGCTTGCAAGATCATTCGATGAAATAAACTTATTCCCAACAAAATCTAGTGTTGTTAGTTCGTACCTCTTTTCTTGAGCAAAAACCAGAACCGGAAAAGCTAGTAAAAGTATTTTAATCAGGCGAAGATTCAAAAATTTCTCGTTAATAAGTTATTGAAACCGGCGTGCCGATTTTAAGGACTTTGTATAATTCATCAACATTTTCATTGCTAACAGCTATCGAACCGTTAGTCCAGTTAAAACTAAACGGCAGATTGCAAAAAATCACATCGTAAGTTCCAATACCATGAATACCAATCTCAGCGCCTAAGCGAGTTTCTTCAGGAGTACATTCATTTATTCTATGAGTTAAAACAATTGCATCAAACTCATCTTGAGTTAAGTAGTGTCTTTTTAAACCTTCGGCTGCATCATGCATGTTGGGGTAATTAAGCCGTAAAAATTTGTGGTATTTAATAGATGAATCCTTCCCACAAATTTTATACTCTCCAATCGGTGTTACTTTATCGTTGCTAGATGTTTTTACAAGACTGTTATTCTTTCCAAAAACTGCTTTATAAGTTTTTACCAGAATATCACCCGAATAAAGCTCTATACGAAAGTACTTTCTGTCTACTTTTAACTTCGGGTTATCAATTGTAGAAATTCCTTTTTCAGCCATAGCTTCTTCAAGAGTAACTTCTTTTAAATTAAGTATAACTCCGTATAAGACCATGCCTGCAAAAAAAATAGCTGAGCTGGCAATTATGTAAAGAATATTCTTTACCAATTTAGTAAATCGTTTTTTACTTATAGAATATATGAAAAACCGCAGGCAATTTGATAAAGAACGGGCTTGATCTCTCAAGCCCTCCGCAGTTTAGAAGTACTATATTTAATGCAATTCAGAATCTTTATTCAAAAGCTGCCAAATCCTCTGTTTGTCATCGCTGCTTAAAATTAGCAGTGCCTGCATCAACTACTGCAATTGCGCTAATGTTAATAATATCCTGTACGGTATCGCCTCGTTGAATAACGTGAACCGGCTTTTTCATTCCATTAATAATTGGACCAATAACAGTAGCATCGGTTAATCTTTGAAATAATTTGTAAGCAATGTTTCCGGCTTCGAGAGTTGGAAAAATTAGCACGTTAGCACTTCCTTTTAGAGTAGAAAACGGAAACTCTGCTTCCAATCTTTCGGCAACAACAGCTGTATCGGCTTGCATTTCTCCATCAACCATTAAATCGGGACGAAGTTTCTTAACAATTTCTGTAGCCTTAGCCACTTTAAGGGTTTGCGGGTAAACTGTGCTGCCAAAATTACTGAACGATAGCATTGCTATTTTTGGCTGAATATCAAATGCTATTGCTGCATCGGCAGTAGTAATTGCAATTTCTGCAAGCTGTTCCGGATTTGGATCAATATTAACAGTTGTATCAGCAAAGAAAAAAATTCTTCTTTTTACAATAACAATGTACATACCAGAAACTACATTTAAGCCTTTACGTACACCTATGCATTGAAGCGCCGGGCGGATTGTTTGCGGATAGTGATAAGTTAATCCGCCAATTAATGCATCGGCATCGCCAAGCTCTACCATCATAGATGCAAAATAGTTTGGCTCCTTAATAACTACATGAGCATCGCGGTGAGTCATTCCTTTTCTCTGCCGTTTCTCGTACAAAGCATGAGCGTATTCATCTGTCTTGGTGTAAGTTTCCGGGTCTACAATTTCAAATTGATTTAATTCGTAACCAAGTTCTACAACTTTTTCCTTGATGATTATTTCGCTGCCAACAAGAATAGGTTTAGCAATGTTTTCAAGATAAACAGAATGAGCCGCACGAATTATTTTTTCTTCTTCACCTTCTGGATAGACAATTTTCTTTGGACTTTTTTGAGCTTTGTGAACCATAACTCGAACAATTTCGGTAGAGAACCCAAGTCGCTCTTGAAGCTCTTCTTTATATTCGCTCCAATCAGTTATTGGTTTACGTGCAACGCCTGTATCCATTGCTGCTTTTGCAACAGCAGGAGCAACATACCACAACACGCGCGGATCAAATGGTTTTGGAATAATATACTCGGGACCATACGAAAATTCTTTTCCTCCATAAGCATTAATTACTACTTCGGGCACCTTTTCTTTTGCAAGAGAAGAAAGAGCCATAGTTGCAGCCATCTTCATTTCTTGATTAATTTTTGTTGCCCTTACATCCAATGCTCCGCGGAATATGAATGGAAATCCCAAAACATTATTTACTTGATTAGGAAAATCACTTCGCCCAGTTGCCATAATAATATCATTACGCGCAGCTACGCCTGAATCGTAAGTAATTTCTGGATCTGGATTAGCCATAGCAAATACAATCGGGTTTTTTGCCATGCTTTTAACCATTTCGCTGCTAACAATATTACCTTTAGATAAGCCGATGAAAACATCTGCGTTTATCATTGCTTCGTCAAGACTTGAATACGCTTTGTCTGTAGCATATTTATCTTTGTATTTGTTTAAGTCCGTTCTCTTTTTATGAATGTGTCCTTTAGTATCGAACATAGCAATGTTTTCGGCTTTAGCTCCTGCCATAACATAAAGATTGCAGCAAGAAATTGCTGCGGCTCCCGCTCCGCTTACAACAATTCTTAAATCGGCAAGTTTTTTACCAGCTATCTCTGCTGCGTTAATAAGCGCCGCACAAGAAATTATCGCAGTTCCATGCTGGTCATCATGAAAGACAGGAATATTCATTGACTCGATTAATCTTTCTTCAATTTCAAAACACTCTGGCGCTTTAATATCTTCTAAATTAATTCCGCCAAAAGTTGGTTCCAACAATTCTACTGCTCGTATAACTTCGTTAGTGTCTTTAGTTTTTAGTTCAATGTCAAAGACATCAATATCAGCAAATCTTTTGAATAGAACTCCTTTACCTTCCATTACCGGTTTTCCGGCATGAGGACCAATATCTCCCAATCCCAATACTGCCGTTCCGTTTGAAATTACTGCTACTAAATTTCCTTTAGCGGTGTACTTGTAAACATCGTCATCATTTTTTTCAATTTCTCTACACGGTTCTGCAACTCCAGGTGTGTAGGCAAGAGATAGTTCACGTGCAGTGTAGCAAGGCTTAGAAGGAATAACTTCTATTTTACCTTTTCTGCCTTGACTGTGATAATTGAGTGCCTCCTCCTTTGTAACGCTCATAAATGTTCCTTTTAATGTTATTAGTTTTGTTCAAAGCGAAAACAAATTTTCCTTGCCTCAAAATAGTGAGATTGTACTCAACAGTGAAAGAAAATTTTTTTGTGAATTCTTGTTCTTAAAATGAAACTTGATTCCGCCGTTATACATTAATTAAAAAAGCAGAGTTGTTTACTTTGACTTTATGGGCAGCTCTAAAAACAGCGATAACCTTTGCCGACTTTGAGCTTTCTTTGTCCCGTCTTTGCGAGATTAAATTTTTGAACCCTCTGAAATATTTACGCTAAGTCATGGTAATCATTCGGCAAGCTCATGACAGGGTTTGTCGAACCATGACACTACAAACGAAATTGCCACACTTCAGTCTGACACACAGCGTATTGCAAGTTAATTTTTTAAAGGTCTCTTTTTATTAGACTACTTTTTAGAAGTGCCTTAACCCATCAAGTATAAAAATTGCGAAAGTCTTTGTGTGCCAAAAGCATGTTTTTTTGTATGGTTTAAGAGGTTTATTGAAAAGTAAAGCGCGCTTTTATTACAAAAACGCACTTTCTATATTGATATAATTTTTGGTGGAGGTGCCGGGAGTCGAACCCGGGTCCGAAACTACATTTCAGTGAACTTCTACACACATAGTCTGTCCTTTAATTTCATCCCGTTAACATTGATAGACAAATTTTAATCGGGACAATTCCGTAAAGTTTCACCAAATCAAGCCGGAAAACTGATTTAGCAATCATATCTTAGTCGGCGCTCAGTCAAGTCCCGATATGAGAGAACTTGGTGAACGGCTGCTTATATTAAGCAGCTAGGGCGTAATTAGATTCGCCAGTTACTTTTTTTACCGTCGTTTAACGTGTCTACGGTGAACACGGTGCGCAGCTCAAAGAACTTATAATCCCGTCGAAACCAGTGTCACCCCCATGTAGAGTGAAGAACTTGCCCGCCTAAGGCGGGTGAAAACGAAGAGTGTAGAAATCTTCATTCAAATAAGAAAGGGGTTACAATATCAATGGGTTAAAGAACAAACTATTTTTGCCAGTTAATTTCTTTAGTATCAGATACAAAATTATGATAACGTGCTAAAACAAACAACAAATCAGATAAGCGATTCAAATAAATTTCTGCTGCTGAATTAATTTCTTCTTTTTTACTAAGCGCTACAACATCCCTTTCGGCTCTTCTGCAAATTGTTCTAGCTAATTGAAGATTTGCAGAGCCTTTTGTACCACCAGGCAAAATAAAGTTTTTCAGCTCGGGCAGTTTAGCCTCGGTTTCATCAATCAATTTTTCTAATCTTTCAAAATTCTCCTTTTGAATTCTGGGAATCACAAAATTGGTATTCCCTTTATCAAGTGGAGTTGCTAAATCTGAACCAAGAACAAATAAATCACTCTGTAAACTAATTAAGATACGCCTAAGTTCCACATTTCCTATTTCTGTTAAAGCTACACCAATTACAGCATTTAACTCATCTACAGAGCCATATGCAGAAATACGAAGATCGTCTTTCCAAACTCTTTTACCGCCAAAAAGTGAGGTCTCCCCTTTATCTCCGGTTTTTGTATAAATTTTCATTTATATCAATCTTCTGCTGCAATTTTAATTGAAACTTTCTTATTATTTAACAAAATATGATAGTTGCTGTTTTGCAAAAGCATTTTTTTTCTTAATAAACACAAAGAGGCATAGCCGGTTGAATTTGTATAAACACCGTGTGTAGTAATTTCTCCAACTTCTTCTCCGCTGTCGTTATAAACAACTTTGCTGGGTTCTTCAATTTTCTGAGCAGAAATAATTTTTACGAGTTTCCTCTGCACTTTATCGTATGTTTCTAAGCGCGCAATAACTTCCTGCCCAATGTAACAGCCTTTAGTTGTACAAATTTCACTCAACAAATTTACATCGTGCGGGTTTACTTCAGCATTAAGTTCGTTAGGAAAAGCAGGGATTAGTTTTTCAATACGGTACGTATCTAAAGCATGCCTGCCAACAAGCGAAATATCGAACACACTCTTAATACTAAAAAGATGCTCGGTAAAATCAACTAATCTATCAGACTCAATAATAATTTTTGTTGAATTACAATTAGCTTTCTCACTACTTCTAAATAAATAAAATGTAAAACCATCTGCATCGAAACGCCTAAAATCTTCCGGACTTATTTTACTAACTTCGTCACCAATCAAAAGCATAATAAAAGACTCGGCTTGAGGTCCGGTTAATTCCAATAAACTATACTTTAAAGAAACATCTTCTGTTTTGATGTCTTCAGAAATTATGAATTTATTCAACCAACTAAATATTCTGTTAGCAGGGTCAAAATCGCTTAGCAGCCAATTTTCATCAAGAAAAGAAAGCAAAGTAGATTTTGCTATAAACCTACCTTTCTCGTTGAGAAACAAAGTGTTCCTTTTTGTAAACGGCTTGATACTAATTAAATCATTTGTTGAAACACGATGAAGAAAATCAATAGTATCTTTACCTGCCAATTTTATTAGCGAAGCAGTTTCTGAAACTTTTAGCCCAACCCCATTTTTCAGCACAGATAATTCGTCTTCAAATTTTGTGAAGCGAAGAAAATTATTTCCTTCAAATACAGAGTTTGGATAATTCTCTTTTATATATTCATTAAAAGTCTTCAACTAATACTCTCCAGTAATTCGCTTAGTATTTTCTGAACCAGCGCGGTGTTCTGTTTGTAATGTATAATTGTCTTTTTTCGCTCCAATAAAATGGTATCGAATCGCGAAGTTTAATTACGTGTAAAGAATCTTCCCAGAAATGGCTCGTGAAATCATACTCGTAATAATCCGGGTATTTATCGTTATTAATATTTGCTATCGTACGTTTCATTGTTAGCGCTATATAAGTTTCCATAAGATGCGGCGTTTTTTGCCAGCCATCAATCATAAAGTAATTATAGTTACGGTTTCCAGAAATTATTCCGTCCTCAAAATTAAGCTCAACGTACTTTATGTTCTTTGGCTTCCAGGTCTTAATAGACATTTTATTGAACCCGCCATGTATCGGAACTTCGGCTTCCCAATGACGGATAAACTCTCCATCTCTGCACTCAAATAAAGTCAGCCAGAAGAAAGCAGTTCCTAATTTTGTGCTGTCAAGATTTATGAAACTGGACTCGAATCCGATTACATTTTTAGATTCAATAAAACGTTCGCCGGGTTTACTTTTTGCAATAACTGCAAGAATATAATTTGCTCCATCTTGAAAATAAATTGCAGCCGATTTAGGAACATTGTAAGTGTATGTTCTATCGAACTCTACTAAATAATTTCCTTCTCCATAATTATCTGCAATGTATTCTCTTAAAGAAATTGTATCGCACGGAAATCTATTTTTAGTTTGTTCTTTTTCAATAGCAAGGTTGTACTCTTTAATATCTTGCTCTTTAGCTGCCGAGGTTGCGGCATCTCCTTCAGAAGTTCCACTTTTAGAACAAGCGATTATAAACAATACAGTCAGCAAAAACACAAGTGATAACTTTAAGTACTTCATCGAACCACCTCATGCAAAATCATTGTTTAGATAAGTCATCTAAAAAATACGCTGCGCTGTACAAACCTTTTTCAAAATTCTCTAAACGGAAATGTTCGTTTGGAGAATGAATATTATCGGAATCTAAACCTAAGCCCATTAAAACAGCGGGAGCTTTTAGCTGCTTCATTAAATCTACCACAATTGGAATTGAGCCTCCTTCACGTGTAAAAACTGCTTTTTTCCCAAATGCTTTTAGAAGCGCACTGGCAGCGGCGTTTATTCCTTTGCTGTTTAAAGGTGCAACAGCAGGTGAACCATAATGTAGTTTGCGTACGTCTGTAGTAACGCTTTTGGGAGAAATTGATTTGAAAAACTTTGCGAAATCTTTTGCAATTTTTTCAGGGTCTTGATTTGGAACCAACCGCATACTAATCTTTGCAAGCGCCTTAGATGGAAGTACGGTCTTGGCACCCTTTTCTGTAAAACCGCCAACTATGCCATTGCAATCCAATGTTGGGCGAACCCATAAACGCTCTAAAGTAGTAAAACCTTTTTCTCCTTGAAGCTCTTTTACTCCTAATGCTTTTGCATAAGCCTTGTCTGAAAATTTTAACTTCTTAAAATTCTCCCGTTCCTGTTTTGTAGGTAACGGTATATCTTTGTAGAAATTAGGAATTGTAACCTTTCCGTTTTTATCATGCAGCTTAGCAATCATCTTTGAAAGTTCATTAATGGGATTAGCGACTGCGCCGCCAAAACTGCCGGAGTGTAAATCGCGGTCAGCTGCTGTAACTTCTACTTCCATATAAAGCAGCCCGCGCAAACCGTAAGTAATAGTTGGAACATTAGGCGCATACATGCTGGTATCAGAAATCATTATACAGTCGCACTTCAGCAGTTCTTGTTCGGTTTTCAAAAACTTTGCAAGATTAGCGCTTCCAATTTCTTCTTCACCTTCAAACAAAAACTTTACATTAACCGGAAGCGAGCCGGTAGTTTTCATAAAAGCTTCAACAGCTTTTAAGTGAACGAAATTTTGTCCTTTGTTATCGTTGGCGCCGCGAGCATAAATTTTGCCATCTTCAATTCTTGGTTCAAAAGGATCGTTGTGCCAAAGCTCAAGCGGATCAACCGGCTGAACATCGTAATGCCCGTAAATTAACACTGTTGGCTTGCCAGGCTGTTTCAGCCATTCGCCATAAACAAGCGGATGCCTTTGTGTAGGATAAATCTTAACCTTTTCCATTCCGGCAGCTTCAAATTGCTTTGCCACAAAATCTGCACACTCAACCATTTTATCTTTATGTGTTTCAAGAGTGCTTATGCTTGGAATGCGAATGTAATTTTTAAGCTCTTCCAAATATGTTTCAAAATTGCTTTTAAGATAATTAATTACTTGCTCCAAAAATTCCTCCTAAGTTTTCCAGTGATGAAGATAGGTTCTCTTTTCTTTGCATCAAATTTACGCCTAAGTATTGCTTGATTCAAGTTACTTTTTTGAGAGACACTAAAGTAAGTATCGAGTGTAGAGTGTGTTGGATTTTCTACACTCTTCACTCTTCGTTTTCACCCGCCTTAGGCGGGCAAGTTCTTCCTGCCTCGTCTGGCGCAAGGCAAGGCGGGCGTTCTACGCGCAAAGCAGTGCAAAAGAGATTGACATTTTTAGATGTGTCATTAAGCTAAGCAGCTACAAGATTGCGAGGGTATTCTCTAATAACTGTCATTCTGAATCCGATTAATCAGATTCGGAAGCTCAGCTTTTTCTATTTTAAAGAAAATGTAGATTCTCCTGACTTGTCCGCGGAAAATTTCCCAAAAATATTTCTTGTTTTTAACGCCGACAAGTCCTGCTTTGCGGGATTAAAATTTTTGAAATAATAATTTTTAGAAGTGCACTTATAGTAAAGACGCGTCGCACGCGTCTCTGTTGCATAACTTGTTTATTTTGAGACGCACCCCGTAAAAAGCACGGGACAAGCTCGGTGCGTCTCTACAAATAATCCAATCTATCTATCCCTCAGATAAGAAGCTATCGGATTGAAGTACCAGGTTCTTTTGTTTTTTCTTGCTGCTACTTACAGCTTATTTAGTCAGCAGCATCTTCATTGTTTTGGAAGACTCGTTTGTTTGAATCTTATAAAAATACAAACCGCTCGTCAAACCGCTGGCATCGAACTTAACAGTATGGGTTCCGGCTGGTCTATAACCGTTTACTAATGTTCGTATTTCTTCGCCCATTACATTGTAAATCTTTAAAACAACATTACTTTCCTTTGGCAGGCTATATTTTATGTTAGTAGTTGGATTAAAGGGGTTGGGATAATTCTGCGCAAGATTAAATTTAGTTGGAATAATAATTTCATCTTCCACTCCAACAACAGTTTGTCTTACAGTTATTGTAACTACTTTAGTTTCAGATAATGTTCCATCGCTTGCAGTAATCATAAACATATAAACGCGGCTGGCATGTGATGAATTTGTAATCCAATTGAAAGCGCCTGAAGAACTTAAAGTAGATCCGCTCGGAGAGTCTCCATCTATTCTAAATGTTACTACATCACCATCCGGATCCGTTGCTTTGAACTGATATTTGAAAAGCATGTTTACATTATGCACGCTAATGGTTGTATCGGAGATAGTTTTTGAATCGAAAACCGGCGCACTATTTACTTTTATCACTTTAATCTTCACTTTTAATGAAGTAGTTTCTTTGCCATCAGAAACAAAAAAAGTAATTTCATAATCACCAGCCTGCGTACCAGAAGGCTTCCAAGAAAACTTTTTTGTATTTACATCAAAACTTGCGCCTTGAGGTAAAGTTGAATGTCCATAAGTAAGCACATCTCCATCAGCATCTGTTGCAATTACATCAAATGTTAAAGTCTGTCCGGTATTTACTGTTTTATCTGCAATTGGTGTAATTACCGGAGCTGCATTAACATCAATTACAGTAATCTTAACATTTATAGAAGCACTTAATTTGCCATCTGAAACAGAAAAGGTAACCGTGTAGTTACCTGATTGAAGAAAACTGGGAGTCCAAGTAAATTTACGAGTTGCTGGATCGAACTGAGCACCCTGCGGAGTGCCCGCGGCAGAATATGTTAAAACATCTCCCTCGGCATCTGTGGCAAGTACATCAATTATTAATGTACTTCCTTCGTTAATAGTTTTATCCGTTATTGGCGTAATAACAGGAGCAGTATTTACATCAATAACTGTAATGCCAACTGTTGTAGTTGCAGTAGAAGTGCCATCATTTGCACTAAATGTTACCGTATAAGTTCCGGATTGCGCAAAAGTTGGCTTCCACACAAATTCTTTAGTAGCTGGATTAAAAGATGGACCATTGAAATTATATTGAGCTGAGTATGTTATTGGATCGCCTTCGGGATCAACAGCGTTAACAGTAAATTTTAATTCTTGGTTCTCGTTTACAGTTTTTGGTGTAATTGGATCAAAAACAGGCGGGTTGTTCACAGTGGCAACAGTAGCCTTTCCAGGTACAAGTACATAGTTAATTGTTTGTGAGCCTTTAATAAACATATTATCAAATGCAGGGTCTAATGTAATATTAGTAGAACCTAACTTGCGAAACATGATTCTTAATTTGAACAATACACCCTGACCTGAGAATTTACCTGAAGTTGCGGCTGTTACAACTATCGCCGAAGAATCTACTCGAACAGTATCTGTATAAGTAGGGCTCGTTAAACTGCCCGTCTTTTGAGAAGGGAGCGGTTCTTTCAGATAAATTAGGTCTTTATTGTACTTAAGTTTTAATTGATATCCTTGCACATCGTAAGGAGTGAGATCATTCACTAACACTGCAATAACAGCTTCAGTACCTGGCTTTCCAGTAACGGTTGGTAATGTTAATTGTATTTGAGCAGTTGCTATTGAGGTTGCCCCAAGGAGTAAAGTTAAGAATACAATTTGCTTTCCAAATTTTTTCATGTTTCCCTCAAAATTGTTCTTGGCAAATATAAAAAATTGCTCTTAAATAATTGTTACTGAGTAGCTAAGTGCCTGAGTGATAACTGAAAACTCATAACTCAAAACTCATAAGCGCCTAAGTTCTTTCTTCCTTAGCTCCCAAGTATTGCCGTTAAATATTTTTCAACGAAAAGAATAGTTTAAAAACAAAATCCCGCTCTTTAAGCGGGACCTTGTCTAATCCGTCTTTGGCGGACTAAATACTAACTACTAAATACTACCAACTACTTCATCAACAACATCTTTTTTACTTGAGAGAAACTCTCGGTTTCAATCTTGTAAATATACATACCAGATGGAATGTTGTTAGCTTTGAAATCAACGCTATGATAGCCAGCCTGCATTACAGAATTTACTAAAGTTGCTACTTCTTGTCCAAGAATATTGAATACTGCTATTCTAACTCTTGATTCTTTTGGAAGCGCATACTTAATATTTGTAGTTGGGTTAAATGGATTCGGATAGTTTTGGAATAATTCAAAAGCTGTCGGAATGCCACTCTCATCAGCTGACAAATCGGGCTGAACTGTTACAGTTGCAATTCTGGAATTGGTGGTTAAAATACCATCGCTTGCAGAAACAACAATGTAGTGTTTACCAGCTTGTGTGTTTGCTGGTCTCCATCCAAATACGCCAGTAGAAGGAACAATAATTGCGTTTGAAGGAGCAGGTTGATTCAAGTAATAAGAAACTACATCACCTTGTGGATCAATAGCTCTAAAAGTGAAAACAAAGTTAAGACCGGCTTTAACAGTTGTATCAGGCATTTGTCTTGCGCCTGCAACATCAAAGCGTGGTGCGCCATTTACATTTGTTACAGTAATTGCTGCTGTTATAGAAGCAGAAGCGGTCTTGTTATCTCTTACTGTAAATACAACCGAGTAACTTCCTGCTTGAGCAAAGTTTGGTGTCCAAGCAAAATCACCTGTTGCTGCTGCAAAAGAAGCTCCAGAAGGAAGACCTGTTGCAGACAGTGTAATTGTATTATCAGTATCAACATCAGCGCCAACTGCCTTAATTGTTAAAGGAGTGCCTTCAGCAACTGTGTAAGGACCAGCAGGAGTTAAAGTAATAGTTGGAGTTCTGTTAACATCTGTAATTGTAATGTTTAATGTCATCGTTGCTGTTTCAGCACCATCTGAAGCAGTAATAACAACAGCATAAGTTCCAGCTTGAATAAAGCTTGGTGTCCATGCAAATGCGCCAGCAGTAGATAAAGTAGCGCCTAATGGTAAACCAGTTGCTGTATAAGTAAGAACATCGTTATCACCATCAGTAGCAACTACTGTCAAAGCCAATGCTGAATTTTCTGCGCCTGTAAGTGTTTGCGAAGCAGCAGCGAATACTGGCTTTTGGTTGGCAACGGTTATTGTTCCATTCGAAGTTACGACGGCAGGAGCGCCAGCATTATACTTGAATGTAACAATGGATACAGTTGATGCAGCTTTTGCTTTTGCCTTTGCTTTAAGATTGAACAGAGTACCAACACCGCTGATCTTAGTACCATTTGCCCAAGCAAAGCTATAAGTACCTGTTGTGTTATTATAATTAATTGCTGCTTGTCCGCCATCGCCTAACGTGCCTGTTAAACTATAGCCGGTTAGTTCGAGCCTTGTAGCATCGAAAGCACCGGTTAAATCAAACGAGTACACGTTATCGGTTGCAGCCAAAGCAGTTGTCTTTACAGGAATCAATATTTCAGTAGCAAGACCCGTAGTGGAAACGTTATCAACAAAAACCTGGATAGAAGCAGCTGTTGCTTTACCTTTAGTAACATTAGCAGCTGGAACGCCAGAGTTGAACAAGAAAGTTGCCATCGGATCTAAATCCGTCATTCCGGCAGCTTTAAACGTTATCTTGATCTTTAATAAAGTTCCTGAACCTGTTAGAGCCGAATTATTTGCCCATGCTACGTTCAGTTTGCCGTTTGCTAGGTCTGGATTTGAAGAAATTTGACCACTCGCACTTTTGGTGTCTGCGGTTTCAATTCCGGTTACATCTATAATATTCTTATCGTAAGAAAGAGTAAACTGATAAGAAAATACATTTGTTCCGGGATCCCCGACTATTATCGGCACTGTAGTAGAAGAACCTACTGCACCAGAAACAGTTGGAAAAGTTACGCTAACCTGAGCAAAGGCAATACTAGTTCCTAGCATAAGCATCACGGTCATAACAGACAGCAGCTTTATAACGCTTATTTTGAAACTTCTCATTATCACCTCTTATTATTTAATATTCATTTTGTCAGAATCTAATTTGGAGCGGTTTACACCGCTCCAATTGAAAATTACTTCATTAAGTTCATCTTCATTGTGGAAACAAAGCTGCCTGCCTGCAATCTATAGATATAGATACCAGAAGAAACTTTGCTGCCGAAATCATTAGATCCATCCCAGCGTACTGTATAGAATCCAGCTTCTTGGATACCATCTACTAATGTTCTAACTCTTTGACCTAACATATCGTAAACTACCAAGTTTACTTTTGCATCTTGCGCAACTTGGAATTTAATAGTTGTTGTTGGGTTGAATGGGTTAGGATAGTTCTGGCTTAAAGCGAACTCTGTTGGTATTTCTCTTACCTTTGCGTTTAATGATGAAGAAATTTCATCATTCAACTTAGCGCTTCCTGTAATTGAAACTGCTGTTTCTTTATCTTTTAATGTAACTTCTACTGTAGCAAAGATACCATCTTTTAGTTCTTTTGTACCTGCTGCTGCTATTCTAACTTTACCATTTTCTGTAAATGTAGATACTAACCATCCTTCTGGTAAACGCATATTAACTTTACCAATTTCGAGATTAGCATTGTTCAAATCAGCTTCTGCATAGATTGATGTAACGCCTGCTGCTGCGCTGATTGCTAATGGTAAACTAAGAACACCATTTTCTGATGAAGTACGAGCAAATTCAACTGAACCTGCTGTTGCAACGGATTTGAATGTTGGCCATGTACCGTTAGCAATAAATGATAGTACGTAAGCAGCATCAACTGCGCCAATTACGCCATCTATTTTTGCATCTGCATATACTTGCGCTTCTGCAGAAAGAAGTGTTTTACCAACAACATGTTCTAGAATTGCAACTGCATCAGCTACGTTTGGAGCACCGCCGCTAAGGTTTGCATCGCCTCTTTGGTATGCACCTGTAATGGTTAGGTTAGCTGTAGTTGTAGCAACTGCTGCATTTGGGTCTGTAGCTGTAACTGTAACTGCAAATACTTTTCCGTTATCTGCAAATACAGGTGTAAATGTAAATAGACCAACTGAACCGAAAGCATTAGAAATGCTGAATGTACCGGCTGGAGCTGGCACAATGCTTACTGCATAAGTTAAGATTTCGTTATCAGCATCCATAGCAATGTAAGTAAATGTTCTTGCTGTTCCATAAGGAATAGAAGCATTTGCTTGTACCGCCGCGCCAGTTGCTGTGAATGATGGAACTTGATTTTCATTTGTTACCGTTATTGTTACCGTGTTTTCTGTTGATAATGAAACATCAACATCAACTGCTTTTACTTTTACAGTATAAACACCAGCTTGAACAAAATTTGGAGTCCAAGTTAATGTACCAGTAGCAGCGCTGAATGTTGCATTTGTTGGAACTACTGCTGGAGCTGTTGCTGTCCAAACTGGAGTAGCTTCAAATGTTGCTGCACCGCCAATGTTTTGGCTTGCTCTTGTCCATGTAATTGTAAGAGCAGCGTTTTCTGCAACTGTAACTGCTGGTAATGCCGTTGTAACTATAGGAGCTTTTGCTATTTGGCTGTATGTAAAGCGTGCGCCTTGCGTAGAAATAGCGCCTTCAGCACTTCTAACAATAATTTTTGCACGGTCAAAATTTGTAGAGTTATCGTAACCTAAACCGCCTTGTAATAACCATGGGTTGTCAGGGTTAGTATCAAATCTTCTTAAGAAGCGTACGTTTTGAATTCCTTCCGGATAGTTAGTTGGAGCGTAACCGTAAGCTTCAGCTTCGATATCATATTTTACTTGTGGTTGTAATGTTAAATCGGAAGTTACTAACCAGTAGAATCCTGGGTAGTTTGCTAACTTTAATGAACCATCTGTAATTGGGAATCCCTTTTCACCACCAGGTCCATCAGGATCAGCGACCTTGTCTTTATGGTTAACAGTCAAATTCAATGTAGCTGTAGGTAGAGTATTGAATTGGAATGCCATTGGTCTGTAGTGTGCAGGAACGATTGGAGCAACCGTAACCGGTGCTGTACCAGTTGGATATTCAACTCTGGTTAATCTAATTGCAGGTGTATTACCTCCAGCAGTTGTAACAACATCTAAGTTCTTTCTTACGTTACCAACTACGTGGCTTTGGTTTGTACCAGTTACGCCAGCTCTATTGTAACCTTGAACTGGAACACCAGCAACAGCTGTGTGACGTAAAATAACAACGTTAGAACCTGTGCTTAGAACACCATTAGCAAAGTATAAGTCTTGAGCGTTTGTCGCAAAATCAAGATTTCCACCAGATAATGTAACTACGTCTGTATTGTTTGTTGTATTTAATCTGAAATTAATAGCAGCTGGAACTGCCCAGTTACCATTAAGAGCAAGAGTACGGTCACCAGCACCTGTAAAGTTTAAGAATGCTGCAGCACCACCATTTACAAAAGTACCACCATTAGTTGTTGTTGCAAGAGCGCCGCCTAAGTTTAATGCAATTGCATTTAGATCATAGTTGTTGCCATCAAATGTAAATGTTCCATTCCAAGTTGTAATAGCATTTTGAGCTACTAACGACTTGATTGTAACATTTCCACTAAATGCAGCATAAGCACCGGCTGTGATAACACCTAATTCACGTGTGGTTGTTCCAGTAGCACCATCGTAAATTAAGTGCATTGCACCAGCTTTAGTTACATCTTTATCTAAAGCTAAAGTACCATTTATTTTTAGTTCTAAAGTAGAGTTATTAGCCATTGTGATAACTTTATCTGATAGAACTGCATTCAACATATCAGCTAAACTTAATGTACCAGTAACAGTAACGTTTGCTGTAAGTTGAGTAAATAGAGCGCCACCATCACTTAACACTGTTAAGTTACGTACTGTAGCTGGCATTTCTTTTGCTGTAAGTATGCTAACGGCACCAGTATATGTGGAATATCTAAGGTTCGTGTTAGCACCAAATGTTGGCAGGTTTGACAAAATGAATGCATTGCCTTGTCTTTCAACTAAGCAGCCATCGCCTAAAGTCAATTTACCATCAGCGCTTGTGGTTAAAGCTTGAGCAAGAACCAAATTCTTAACTACTGTAAAAGCTGAAGTTCCAAAGTTAGCAGCAGTAGTTTGAATTCTTAAGTTATCTACTGACCAGCCTGTTGCAGGAATAACTGGAGCAGCAACATTAAGATTTAAGTAACCTGTTCCTTGAGTAATTGTACCTGCTGTCCATGTGAAAGCTGTAGCAACATCAAGTGTATGAATGCCTAATGCAATTGTACCTGCAGTATTTGTATAAGCTGTACCAACTGTTAAAGTTCTTGCTGTTGTTGCTGGGTTACCAACTATTGTTAACGTACCAGCATTGTTTACAACCATTGTTGGGAAAGCATAATTCTGAGCTAAAGACAATGATTGAGCAGCACCTGTAAAAGTAACAGATCCTGTGAAAGCACCAGCATCATTTGTTACCGTTACTGTAGAACCACTCAATGTTAATGTGCCTGCAGCTTGAGTAATTGTACCAGCGTTATCAAATAATACTGTACCAGCAATTTCAAGAGCGGCGTTAAAAGTAACACCAAAGGCTGTACCAACTGTAGAAACATTTGGTAATACAAATGATGTAGCACCAGGAGTTACGTCGATAGCAGCCGCAGTAGAGTTAAAGGAAACTGTACCGTTAGTAACAGTACCAGCACCAGTTCTGTTATAATCTGGTGTAGCAACGCTACCTAATTGTGTATATGTAAATCCGCCAAGAGCTAAATTACCAGCAGCTTGTGTTGTTTGACCAGTAACGCTAACATTAGAACCTAATGTTAAAGTACCTTTTGTTAAAGTAACAAAACCGCCAACAACTGTGCTGTTTCCGCCTCTTGTAAGAGTTAAGCTGCCATCTGTAAGAACAACATTACCAGTTAATACTGATGTTGTTGAACCATTTATTGTAACTGAAGCAACCGGACCTAAAGTTGCATTACCAACTGCTAAGTTTCCAGTCAATGTTGATGTTGTTCCATTCATTGTAACTGTTGCAGTAGCACCAGTTTTTGTGCTCACACCAAGAAGAGTAAGGTTTCCACCAACTGTCTTCAAGTTTGTTGATGTGAAAGCTGCGTTGTTAGCAGCCGGTTCGAATGACAAGTGATTAACTGAAGCATTGAAGCCAGCAGCTGTGCTTGTTGTACCGTTAACCGCAGAACCAGCACCGGTAACTTCCAAAGTACCACCAGTAACTGTACCAACGATTGAGTGAGTTTTAGCATCACCAGCTAATGTATAAACGTTAGCACCCTGTGCTAATGTTGTATTTCCATTAACTGTTAAAGTACCATTAATTGTTGAAGCAGCGTTAACGCCAGTAATTGTTGTTCCACCATCTGTAGCAACAGTTACGTCGTTAATTTTGGTTGGAGCGCCTGTCCATTCACCAGCAGCTATTAGGCTGTTAGCGCCAAAGTAATGCAAGTTAACATTTGCAGAATAAGTTACAGTACCGTTATTAATCAAAGATGCGCTGTTTGCCGTAGTTGTATTTATTCTAACTGTTGGGTTAGCAACTAAGGCATTGTTCATAGTTAAAGTATTACCAACGCCAACTACAAAATCGCCCTGGTTAATGAAAAGAATGCCAGAGAAAGCGATATTTGAAGCAGTTGTAACTGCGTTAGCAGCATTTGATAAATTCACAAGGATATTACCAAATTGACCTGCGCCTGTAACACCACCACTTGCGCCTTCAAATACTACATATCCATTACCAGTAGAAGAATAAGCCTGTCCGCCATTTGAAAATACGCTTGGCGCACCTTGTAGGTTTATATTAAAATCACCAACGTTTAATGTGCCTGAAGTGATTGCTAAGTTATTTCCAACTGCAACCGAAGAAGCTAAAGTAACAACTGTACTTGCAGTTTTATTAACTACCATATTGTAAAGCACACAAGATCCACCAGGTGTAAATGTTTGGGCCAAACCGCCTCTAAAAGAAAGAGTGCCGGTTCCAGCAACCAAGTTACCTGGAGTATTGTTTGTTCTATTGAAAGCAGCACCCCAAATTTCAAGTGTATTGTTGTTGAGAGTTAAAGCGCCTGCTGTTCCTGAAGAAAGAGTAAAACTACCGTAAACAGGAACTGTAGCTACAGCAGCAACTAAAGTTAATTGACCGCTTACTGTAACATTCGGCAATTCGCCAGCGCCTGTAAGGGTTGCAGCGCCGCTAATATTCAATAAACCACTGCCAACTGTAGAAACTGTTGTAGAAATAATGTTACCGCCTGTATTATTGATAGCAGCGGCAGCGTTTGTAATATTTAATTGGTTGCCGCCTAATCTCAAAGTAGAACCAGCATTACCAATTGTTGTACCAGAAAAAGTAACTGTGCCCAATAATTCAAGAATACCACCAGCATTGTTAGCAACAGTATTGTTAATAGTAGCAGCACCAAGTTTTACAGTACCAGTACTTGTATTTGATAAGTTAAGAGTAATGTTTGTATTATCGTTATTAGTTACACCACCAGCAAAAGATAATGTACCTGTGCTTGTATTTTGCAATGTTACTGTATGGGCAGCAGCTGATCTGCTAAGAGATACTAATCCATTGAATGTAACTGTATTTGTTCCGCCGTTCGTAATAGCATTAGCTGTTGTAGCAGAGCTATAAGCAAAAGATGCTGTACCATTAAAAGTAACATGTCCAGTAATAACATTGATTAAACCAGCATTAGAAAAACTAACGCTTGAACCAACTGTTAAAGTTCTACCTGCTGTAATACTAACAGTAAGAGTACCTGTACCTAAGCTAGCTGGTAATTCAGCGCCAGAAGCTATATCAACTGTACCATTGTATGTAACGTTTACATTGGTAGTAGTTGGAGTATTATTAATTGTACCAGCAGTACGAGTAATTGTACCACCACCACCAACAATTACATTAGCAGTTGTGATATTCAAAGTTCCAGCTGTAAGAACTAATGCATTTGCACCAGTACCTAAATTGAACATTTGTCCGGTTGTTCCCAAATTGATAGTTTTTGCAGTACCAATTGTAACACCGTTTGTAATAGTAACTGTGTTAAGAGCATTAAAAGTTTGTGCAATGAAAGTAAGATTCTTTCCAGCGCCGCCGCCAGTTAAATCTAAACTCGCACCTGTTTCATTATACGTATCAGCATCGATGATAATCGTACCACCGTCTGCTGTTTGTGCAATACCTTTAGCAATGGTCTTATAAGGAGCCAGTGCTGTACCAGTACCCACAATGTCATTACCATTTGTATTGCTCACATATGTTTGAGCAAAAGCATTTGCTGCAAACACAGTAAGTAAAACAACGATAACGCTGAGTTTTGCAAATAGGTTTTTCAAATTCATTTTTTTCTCCCTATTGGTTGAAAAATTAATTAAGTATTACTTGTTTTTTTACTACACACATATTACACACACAAACAATTTCGCCTACGGCGAGCCGACTTGCTGCTGTAAGCAAACTTTTGGGAAGGACCGCCCCTAAGTTGGTAACTGGTTTAACATTAATTGTCCTCCTTATTTGTTTTAAGTATAGTTATTGGATGAAATTTGACTTTCGAGACACACACTGTCCGTCGGTATTTAAAAGGTAAGTTGTTAAAAATCACGTATTTAGCCCAACTCTCTTTATTTTATGGTTTAATATAATAAGCGGGTTATAACTTGTCAATGTTTTTTTATGTAGAGAAAAGCAGATTTTCATCGTTTTTATGTGTTTTTGTCTGTTGTGTGTTAAAAGACTGTGCCTAAAATATAAATTCAGGTTATAGCAGTCAATAATTATTTTTAAAAAGTTGTTGGTTGTTAGTTGTTGGTTGTTAGTGATTAGTTGCAAGATTTCAAAGAACAAAACAAACTACAATGGATTTAATTTACATCTTCGTTTCTTTAGCTTACAGCTTATAGCTTATAGCTTACAGCTTATAGCTATTCCACTCAGTAACACTACCATCACTAAAAGAACAAACTACTTTACTTACCAAACAGCTTCTAAACAAACCATGTTCAACAATTCCAGCGCGTTGCTCTAATATAGATGCAAACTCATCAACATTTTCAATTGCATTAATCTTTGCATCTAATATAAAGTTACCTTCATCAGTTATAAAATGTTCTCCATCACTATTCTTTCTTATGCTCACATTAGCGCCAAGAGATTCCAAAAAACTTTTTTCTGCTTCAACGGCAAATTGAAGTACTTCAACAGGAACAGGAAAATTCATTCCAAGTTTTTTAGATAATTTAGATTCATCAACAACAACAATAAATTTTTTACTTGCTTGAACGATTACTTTCTCGCGCAACAACGCACCGCCGCCGCCTTTAATAAGATTAAGATCCTTATCTAATTCGTCAGCACCATCAATAGTAAGATCAATTGAGAACTTGTCCGCCGTTTTTGTGGCGGATTGAGAACTTGTCCGCCGCCCACTTTTGTACAATTCATTTAAAGTGACTAACGGTATTCCTAACTCCGCTGCTTTCAATTCGGTTTGTTTAGAGCTGGCAACACATTTAATGTTTTTCAATTCACCACTTTGTATTCTTTCGGCAATTTTAAGAAGTGCAAAATGAAATGTTGAACCGGTGCCAAGTCCAACTATCATATCATCTTTTATTTCTTCTACGGCTTTTTCGGCAGCTATTTTTTTGGGGTCATTTAGATTCATTCGCATTCCTAAGAAAAAATCGAGCCATTTTGGTTTATTAGTCAAATGAAGTTAATTGTATAGAATAGCTAAATATAAGTAAGAATAATTTTCGCTGCATTGCGAAGAAAATAGTTGTTGGTTGTTAGTGATTAGTTGCAAGATTTCAAAGAACAAAACAAACTACAATGGATTTAATTTACATCTTAGTTTCTTTAGCTTACAGCTTATAGCTATTCCACTCAGTCACTTTTCCAACTACTGCCTAATGCCTTGTAAGCACTTAGGCACTTTTGAGTTTTGAGTTGTTAGTAGTTAGTTGTAAATAAAATAAACAACCACAATGAAATTTTCATATTCGATTCTTTAGCTTACAGCTTATTGCTTATAGCTTACAGCTTATAGCTTACAGCTTATGGTTATTTCACTTAGGAACTCAGTCACTCAGTCACTTCAATTCCTTAACAAAAATATTTCGGAAAGAAACCTTTGCATCGCTATCGTGATTTTGTAAACCTACATAACCGTTCTTAGCAAAATCTTTAATCTTGCCGCGCGGTTCAGCTTTCCAATTAATAATTTCTGTGCCGTTTAACACAACAGTAATAACATCTCCAATAAAAGAAATTCTGTAATGGTTCCAGTTGCCGGTTGGTTTAAATGCTTTTTCCTTAGCCGGTTCGGAATCGTAAACTGCGCCTGTTTGGTGTTTCTTTTCGGAAGCATCATCAATCTGAATTTCGAACGAGCGGTAGATATAATCATCGCTTGTTACAAAATCCGGCACGCGTAAGAAAATGCCCGAGTTTGTTTTTGGCGCTAAGCATTTATATTCAAGATCAAGAATAAAATCTCCATATTTTTTTTGACTGAACCAAAGCAAACCCATTCCGCCGTTTGATGTTAAAATTCCGGATTTAGGATCGAGTTCAAAATAACCTGGACCGTAATGATTCCATCCATGCTTTTCATATCTGCCCCAATTGTAACTTAACAATTCTTGAAATCCTTTGTAGTAAGTAATGCTTTCAATGTAATCTAAACCTTTTTTAATTGATGGCGAAGGATTATCTGCTTCTTTTGGGTTTTCATGTTCAACTACCAAGTAACCGCGAAAATTTTGAATAGTTAGTTCTGCAAGAATATCATGAATGTTAGCTTTGCCGCTTCCGAAAGGAACATCGTAAGCATCTTTGCTGCCAAATTCGTTTAGGTCTTTTAAGTGGAGTTCAATCACTCTCCCAGAAAGCAATTTGAGAGCTTCAATTGGATTTACAGAAGTTCTCATCCAATGTCCGGTATCGCCGCAAGAACCAATACGTGTGTCTAATCCTTTAATTCTGTCTGCAACTGCCTGCGGCTTTGCATACTTAGAAGGTTCCGGATGATTGTGAATTGCTACATTAATTCCATATTGCTTAACAAATTTGTTGAGCAGAGAAAAATCATCTGTGCTTGGTTCTGTAACAATTGTTTGAATACCCATTTTCTTAGCAAACTCAAAAACTTTTTTTGTGGCGGATTCTGTATTTTCAAATCCTACAACGCCAAAGCTCGTTAACTTAATTCCGGCTTCATCTAATTTCTTTTTTACAAATGCTATGTTCTCTTCACTCATATCATAATTAAAAATAGTATTTGGATCATCGCTGCCTAATTTTTGTCCGGGATATGCTTCTAAATATTTTACGCCAAGTTCTTTTACTTTTTGAAGTGTTTCAACAAAAGTAAATTTTCTAAATGTCCAGCATTGTACTGCAATTTTGAACTCGCGAATTTTTACTTCGTTGTAATTCACTTCTTCTTTTGTTTGCTGTGCATTAATGCTGCTTGCCATAACGAGAACCAGAATTACTACTAACATTTTTTTCAAGTTCAACATATAAACCTCTTTTTTGATTATTCAAATATAAATTCAAAGTCACACTGAGCGCTCGCTTCCTGCCTCGTCTTGCGTCTTCGGCAAGGCGGGCAACTTGCAGCAAGCGAGGCGAGCAGTCGAAGTGTGAGTATTTCAGTCTTCGACAGGCTCAGACTGACGATTCCAACGTTTTAATACTCATTGGATTCACGCCCACTACTCATTACTATTTCCTACGTGGATTCCACTCGCCTTTTGCAACTTTTGGAACAAACGTTTCCAAATTTGGGGGCGGAAAAGCAATTGTTTTTTCTTGTTCGGCACTCATATAACCGGTCATTAATAATTCTGTTACATTTAATCCGTCTTCAAAATTTTCCAATGGTCTCTTTCCTTCTATAAAAGAGCGAACCATATGGCGGTTTTCTACATCGTAGCCGTAAGTGTTTTCTTCGTTGCCAACAACAGGCATCAATCCAATTTCGGCGTTTTGTTTTTCCACTAAGTCTTCGCCTGCTTTTCCGCTAACATCTCGGCTGAAGAAAACTTTTAGATCAGTATCAAGCGTGTTAATCTGCATAGAATATTCTGGTCCGAGTAGTTCCATGCTTAAACGCAAACCGGCGCCAACGTAACACCATGATGTTGATGTTTCTACAATTAATTTTTCTCCGGCATCATCTACATATTCAACAACGGCGCGTGCGTAATCTTCTGCCGGACGGTTGAAATAATCTAACTTACCTGAAGAATAATTTTTAAGAATATCTGCGTAATGCGGTCTTTGCCATTTCAAGTTTTCAGCGTGTGCGGTTACTTTAACCGGCGTTAAAGAAGTTCTTGGTTTTGCTGGATCTGTCAAAAGAAATCTTGCAACTTCAACAGAGTGGCACATCATATCGTTCATAACGCCGCCGCCTTGAAGTGTTCCTTCCCAAAACCAAGGGGAGTGCGGTCCGCCATGTTCTTCTGCGGCGCGGGCAAGATATGGTCTTCCTGCAGAAAAAGCGCCTCGCTTCCAAATAATTTCTTTGCCGCGCTGAACTGTTGGTTCAAACAATTGATTTTCTAGATAGCCGTCTAAAAGTCCGGCGCGTTTAACAAGTTCAACCATTTTCTTTGCTTCGGCAACATTTCTTCCTAATGGTTTTTCGCATGCAACGCCTTTTAGTTTTCCTTTGCCCAATTCAACCGCATTTACAATTTCTTCCATCACTTCAATTCGTGTAAAGTTTGGCGAGCAAATCCAGATTGCGTCTATGTTTGGATCGGCGACCATTTCTGTAACCGAATTAAATATTTTCGGTTTACCAACATTTAATACTCTTGCAAGCGAAGCCGCTTCTTGAGCCTTTTCGGTATTTCTATCAAAGATTCCGTTTATGTCTGCATCGCGTACAGAAACCCAAGAACGAATATGAAACTGCGCATTGAATCCGGCGCCTATCATTCCAACGCCAATTCTTTCTGTCATAAAAACCTCCTTAAAAATTTATCCCAAATTTTCCATTAGGCAAACCTGCCTGCGGTAGGCAGGTTTGCCATACGGGCCGACAAGCCCGCCTGCTACGGGCAATTAAAATCTTACCATGCTTGTCGGGGTTAACCCCGTCCCGATTTTCGGGACGGCCTTCGGCAAAAAATTCAGTTTCTAATGAATTTTTTGGGTTTATTAATTAGTAATAATGTTGATATTATTTTTTGCGTTCTGTTAATTTTTTAACTGCCTTATCAAAATCACTCGATGGATTTTCTAGTTCTTTCTGCTTCTGAATAGCTTGGTATTTATCAAACTCCCGCAGAGCAATTTCTTCACCAATCTTTTTTTGAATGCGACCGGCATCCATAAGAATTGTGCGTTCGTTAATAGTAAGAAAATCGTGAAGTTTATTTATCCAGTCTTGCATTGCCATTGCTTTACGCTGCATAGCTTGCAATTCAGCAAAAGATAAATATTGGTCTACAATGAGGTTAAGCTGTTTGATTTCTTCTTCTGATAAATAATTCTTAGCAATAGTTACATCAGTCTTTTTAATTTTAGAATTCTTCCAAGAAGTTAAACCCATGTAAGGTTTTTTAGAATCTGCTCTTTCAGCTATCAATTCAGATGCAGTATGACCATGAATTGCATAGTGAAATTTATTTTGTACAGCAGCAAAGAACTCTTGCGTAGCTTTAGCTTCGTGATTATAATCAACACTTGTTGCATAAATATCGGTAACCTTACGGTAGAATATCTTTTCGGAAGTGCGTATATCACGGACACGTTCCAAAAGCTCATCAAAATAATCGTTGCGGGCTTGTTTAAGCCGTTCATCATCAAGGACAAAACCTTTGACAAGATATTCTTTGAGCCGTTGAGTAGCCCAAATACGGAATTGAGTTCCGCGATTGGATTTTACACGGTAACCGACTGAGATAATTACATCAAGATTGTAATACGTAAGATTGCGGGAAACTTCCCGTTTGTTTTCAGTTTGAACTGTCAAGTAATCCTTGACAGTTGCCTCACGACTTAATTCACCTTCTGCAAAAAGATTGTTAATGTGAAAACTGACATTTTGTTTTGTGGTTTGGAAAAGTGCAGCCATTTGAAGTTGATTAAGCCAAACAGTTTCTTTTTCCAAACGGACATCAATCTTGGTTGTCCCGTCTTCGGCTTGGTAAAGAATTATTTCGGAATTAGATTCCAACATTCATCCCGGCACCTATCATTCCAACGCCAATTCTTTCTGTCATAAAAACCTCCTTAAAAATTTATTAATAACTGAAGTTATGTAAAAGTTGATTTTTATAAATTTTCCTTAGTGAAACTTGGTGATTTACTTATGTTACGCAAATAAATCCTCTTCTTTCCAATTCTTGGGGAAACCCATTGCGGCTAAGTCTATCATAGCATAACTGGTAATCAGGCTATTGAATTTAGAGATGAAAGTATCCGAGTGATTTATGTTTCTTAAAAAATAAATAATTATTGAAATAACATAGAATATTCTATCATTCTTGTAAGACTCAGACTTATTCAGCCAAAGATCGCGAGTACTTTTGGGAATGCTCGGCTGAACGCCAAGCTCACGATTCCAAAGACGGGAATGATGTGCACAAATATTTCTGGTATAAGTTAATGTATGAAGCCATGAAGTAAATGTGATATGATTCAGTCCATATCGGTTAGAAATTTCCTTCTTATCCTTGTTAAACTTAAGGTTTTGATAGAAGAGGGAAATTAAACCGAATGAGGCAATTTCGAGCGAAATCCATGTAGGGGGAATTTCTTGTTCGTATTTATCAAAATAATGTCTTAGGAATTTTTCGTCGCTTCTTTCGAACTCTTCTTTAAGCTTAGTTATTTGAGTGTTGTATTTTGATTCGATATAGAAAAAATATTTATTACTTAACCAGAAGGAACCATATTTAAGCGAGAGAACATAAATGATATTTGTACGAAGCGAGACTTCTATACGTTCAATTGCATCGAGGAAGAGCAATCTCAATTCACGATCAAAATTATATATATCAATAATGTTTTGGAAAGAAACATTTTCTTTGAATATGTGGTTTTCTTTGTCTTTAAGAAGAGGATAAATGTAAGCGCTTAAGCGGTAATAATTGATGTGATTTAATGTATGAACTGCATTTTTCTCATCAGCTATTATTAAACCGCGTGATTTAAGCAAGCTAACTTGTTCAGGTGCAGAAAGTGCTTTTTTAGTGTATTGTATTTTCATGTCTTTAAAACTAAAAAGCCCAGCGATTTGAGCTTCTTCGAGAGGCTTGCCGAGCTTGTTGGTTTAAAAATAGGAAATTATTCTTGTATTCCAAAGAAATAATAAGCATTGACTTCGCTATAAATTTGCCTTCGAGTTTTATCATTTTGTTGTTCTCAACGAAACTACCTATTAATTCAATTACAAATTTTAATTTCTGTGGTTACAATTTGGGCACCTCTAAAAACTTTTGTGTTAAAATATTTCACTCTAAGAACACAAAGAAATGGGAAAGCCCGCAAAGGAAATTGATATTTTTAGAGTTGCCCATTAGATAACCAGCTTGCGCCCGACAATTCTAAAACCAATAGTTCTTAAATAAAGAATGCAGCCGCGTTTAACTACAATATTTACAAATTCAACCAGCAATGTTTTATTTTTTCTTAAGCGGTTTCTTTTCACGTAGTTTTTTTAATCGCTGATTACGTTCTTTAGCTCTTCGAATTGTAGCTTCACGATAAACAGCATCTTCATGATAACGTCTTTTAGCTCTTTCAAGTGTTGCCTTTTTATAATTAGGATCTTTATGATACCTTTCTCGTGACATCGTTTTTAGCCGCTCATGATTCTTTTCGTTGAAGTAATATTTTTGTTTGGTTTCGTTTACCTTTTTCATAACAAGAGTCCTTATTTTTCTATTGTTGATTCAATTCATAGTTAATTACAGAAGTAATACACTTTGCGAATTCTTAGTGCAATTGAGACCTCATGACGAAAGAAAAAGAAATTGAACCACAAAAGAATTATTTCGCTAAGTCTCACAAAAAAAATCAGCCCATTAGAATCATCAGTTATAAAAGCAAATATAGCTTTGAAAAATAGTTTGCCCCGATATTTATAAGCGGGGCTTCCCGTGTTGCCTGTCCCTAATCTTTCAAAAAGGAGCGGCAGAATATGCTTATGTTTTTTGAAAATAAATCAACACGCCCACATCTGAACCATGATCTGTAAATTCAATATAAGTATCCTTGATTCCATTTTTTTGTAACACGCCTAACAGCTTATTTAAGTCATATGAGTTCATCTGCATTACTGGGTATAATATGTGTCTTCTCTTCAACAGATTTATAATATTTGAAATAAGTGGAACATTATTTCTAATTAGTTCGAGTATTTTGCGCACAATAGTCTTTTTAGCAAATGTAAAATGTAAGACTCCAATTCCTTTATCCGTTAAACGATCAATTAAACTACTGAAGATCAATTCTCCTCTTCTTTTAGGTATATGTTGAAAGACAATAAAAGAATGGATAAAATCATGTTTTTCTGAATCTCTAAAAAATTCATGATTTGCCTCGACCAAACGATAGTTTACAATATTATTTTGTTCACAATTAATTCGGCATTCTTCTAACATTGATTTTGAAACATCAACACCAGTAACAAAGTCTGTATATTTTGACAGTGGAATAATAACTCGACCAACACCACAGCCATAATCTAACGCCATTTTGGGGTTAAAGTCTGGGTCAATGTGTTTGTAGATATTAGAAAACAATTTCTTGATATATTCATCACCCGTTTCAAAAAACTTTTTCTTTATTTCATCATTAATATTAGATTTATGATATTCGTCATGAGATATCACCCCAAAATATGGGTCTATTTTACCAAATCTTTCCCAGTGATTGTCAGTATTCAAAAATCCTCTTTTTTTGTTAGCACACATTATAATTACGCCTGTTTCTTATCCACTTCTTTATCGTTAAAGAAGAGTGCAAAGAAAATTAAAACTGCGGCAGCAAGAACAGCCGGAACGTACCAGAAGTTTTGCCACTGCACTAAAGCATCTTTACCTTGTGCTGTAATCATTCCGTTAAATAAATATCCGGCAATCTGAGAGCCAATTAACATACCTAAACCATAAGTAGCAAGAACAACAAAACCTTGTGCCTGCGCCCGTATTTCGTTTGATGCTTTTTTATCAACGTAAATAAATCCGGCAACAAAGAAAAAGTCGTAGCAGATTCCGTGAAGAATAATTCCGGTTAAAATCATCCAAACAACTGTATCGGGCGCGCCAAGTGCAAAAAAAACATAGCGAAGAACCCATGCAGCCATTCCGGTTAGCAGCATTTTCTTAATACCAATTAGAGAGAAGAGCATCGGCATAACAAGAATGAATAAAGCTTCGGACATTTGCCCGAAAGACATTTTGAAAGCCGGGTTTTCAATTCCGCTTTCATTTACAAAAACCGGAGCGTAAGCGTAATAGACAGAGAGAGGAATGCAAAGCAAAAACGCGCTTACAATAAAAACGATAAACGGTTTTGTATTTAACTGCTTTAATGCATCAATGCCAAGAATTTGCCGCGCTGTAACTTTTTCTCCTTTTGCCGATGGCGGTGTGTGTGGAAGTATGAAGCTGAAAAAACCCATTAGCACACCTAAAATTCCGGCAATCTTCAGCGGAGTAGAAGTTTCATCGGCGCCTAAAACTTTGCTTACAAATATTCCCACCACAATCCAGCCAATTGTACCAAACACGCGAATAATTGGAAATTGTTTTTCTTGATTTGTCATGTGATGAAACGCAAGTGAGTTTGTTAATGCAACAGTTGGCATATAGCAAAGCATATTTAGAAGCAGAAGAATAATGAATAACGTTGCAGAAGCATTTTCACCCTCGGCAACAAGTGGCGCAATGAATATTGCAAGTCCGCCAACTATATGAAGAACACCTAAAACTTTTTCTGTTGCAAAATATCGGTCTGCAACCATTCCGAGAAAGAAAGGGGAAACAATTGCTGCTATTGGGCTAACCGTATAAGCCCAGTGAATTACATCCGACATTCCAATTTTGCCCATGTAATTACCAACAGTTACGTACCACGCGCCCCACACTGCATATTGAAGGAACATCATAATTGATAAACGGATTTGAACATTCATGCAAAAACTCCTTTAAAGAATAGAATGCTTTTTTTGTTACCTAAAGGAAATTTATTAAGCTTACAGAACTGCCAAATCTATTGAGAATATTTCTTGAACAAATATATCAAATTTGCATTAAGACAAAAAAAATAATTATGAACTTGAAACTGCTTTTGGTTCAGTGATAAAACTGTTCTGGCACCTTACTCACTCAAAGTTGTTATTGCCGATAAGCAGCGAAGTACGCAAAGCTAAAAGATGAAATTATTGGAGAATAATTCTTTGCTCTTCATTCTGCAATTCAGACATTAACAAACATTTCTTAAAACTCAAGATTCTATTTCAGAAATATTCTATCTCAATTTGAATCCTGCTTAAATAACCTGCATCTCATACTCATACTAAAACAAAAAATATGAGAGTACGAAAATGGTAGAGCATTTAACAAAAGATACTTTCTTAAAGAAAGTTTTTAATTACGAACAAAACAAAGAGTGGAAGTATGAAGGCACAATTCCGGCAGTTGTAGATTTTTGGGCTGAATGGTGCGGTCCTTGCAGAATGGTTGCGCCGATAATAGACGAGTTATCAGAAGAATACAAAGGCAAAGTAAACTTTTACAAAGTTGATACAGAAACCGAGCAAGAACTTTCTGCTGCCTTTGGTATAAGAAGCATTCCTTCGCTGCTTTTTATTCCGGCAGAAGGCGAACCCAAAATGACCGCCGGCGCTTATCCTAAAGAACAGTTCAAAAAAATTATTGAAACAGAATTAAATGTAACTCCTGCTTTGATAGTGTAACTTTCCAAAATTGGTTATAGAGTATTCAAAAAAAACCCGCTAACTTTGGCGGGTTTTTTTGTTTTATCTTGCGCTCTATTTACTTCAATTATTACTTAGAGCAAATTCTTTCAATGATAATTTCATTTAGAAGGAATGTATTTGCACAGTTAAGTACTTAATGAATCTCCTCGCCGCAACCTGCCCGCCGCTTTGCTTTGGCAGGCGGGACAGCGAGGTTTCTGAAAACAAATTTTATCCCAAAAAATTCATTAGAAACCGACAAGCATGGTAAGATTTTAATTGTCTTTATAAATTAAAAATCTTACATAAGTTATTTACTATAAATGACTTAATGCTTGTCGGCCCGTATGGCAAACCTGCCTACCGCAGGCAGGTTTGCCTAATGGAAAATTTGGGTTTATTTATTCGCCTCAAGAGGCGGGGAATTTGACCCTCGTCCGCCTCTGGCGGATTAAAGCAGAAGAAATAAAAACTCTCTTATACTATGAAAAGAGTAGTTGATATTATATTTTTAGCACGTAATAAAATTAATTTAGCCGCTTCAGAGTGCAGAACGCCCGCCTTGCCTTGTGGCAGTCGAGGCATGAAGAGTGAAGAACGCAGGCAAAAAATATTTGGTATCGCCTTATTTAGCGGGTTCAATTAAGTATTCGAAACATCTGAAATATTTACGCTAAGTCATGGTGAGCGTTCGACTGAGCTCACGCCGAAGTCTTGTCGAACCATGACACTACAAACGAAATTGCCACACTTCGACTGGCTCAGTGTGACAATAGATTAATTATTCAGATGTTTCTATTCTATAATTAACTTCCTTACACAGTACTTATGGTTTATAGAAATAGAAATACTGTTCATCTGTTTTTAGTATTTGTAGTGCTGGCGGCGGCAGCGCTTATAGCAAGCAACTACATTTATACTTTTGTTAGAATCAGTTCATATTCTGTTGTACTTCCAAAAGAAAAATGGCTTATAACAATTGGAGGAAATGGTCAGGTAATATCCAATCTAATAGATTATTCCGCTGGACAGACAGTACAATACAATATAACACAGTTTGAGCGCGGTGAATTTGTAGCGCTTAATTTTGCTAAGTTACTTACTACTAAAAGAGAATTTGAAAAAGGGGATACCGTACTCACAATGCATTCGAGCGATGTAAAAAATCAGATGGTTGAAGCTATAAACCAGCTTGAAGTAGCAAATGCAAAATTAAAATCTTTTAGCTCCGCAGAAAAAGAACCGGTAATTAAAGAAGCTCTAACAAGGATTGCCTACATTGACAAAAAAATGAGCGAGCAAAAAGTGCTTGTTGAAAGATCGCAAAAATTATTAGACAAAGGATACACCTCTCAGCAAGAGTTCGATTTACTTAAATGGAATTTGGATCTTCTGAAGATTGAAAAAGAAATTTACAGCTCGCAGCTCGAAAACTTGAAAACCGGTGTTAAGCCGGAAGAGTTGAATTATTTGCAGTCTGAGATTAACTCAATTAAAGACAGAATGATTTTTTTGAAAGAACGCGAAGCTCAGTTAGTTATTACTTCTCCGGTTAATGGGCAGGTAGTTACTTCGCTTTCTCCGGATACTCTGCTGAAAGTTGTTAATTCTAAAGAGATTGTTCTGCAGCTTCCAATTAAGGCTGCACATTACAAAGATTTCAAGGCAGGACAGAAAATAATGCTTTCATCAGATGGAGAAGAAAAAAATTTCTCCGGTGAAGTAGTATGGATTGACCGCGAAGTAAAAATTCTTAATCAACAGCAGGTGGTTTTAGTTTCTGTAGTAGTAGATAATACTATGGTTAATATGCTGCCGGGCATGATTCCCCAAGTTACAATTAAACTCACGGAGATTAGTTTGTTTCAGCAATTAGTAAGGTTTTTTGTTCAATAATGCCGCGTTACGAGTATAAATATAACATCTCGGTTCAATATCTTGATTCGTTACGTAAAGATTTAATGCCCTATTTAATTTACGATTCGTTTGCAAGACAAAGAGCAAACAACGATTATACAGTACACAGCTTGTACTTAGATTCTCATAAACTTCTAACGTTTTACGAGAAGTTAGATGGCGTACGAAATAGAAAAAAGTTTAGAATACGCGGCTACAATCAAATTACACCCGATTCAAAAGTTTTTCTTGAGATAAAACGAAAAGATGTAGAGCATATACACAAAGACAGGGCGGTTTTGAAGTATTCTAATCTGGAAAAGTTTTTTAGAACCAGCGATTTGTCTCTGCTGCATACTACAGGTAACAATTCATCAATAAAAACTGAAAATGCAAGAAAATTTTTATACTACTATCACTATCATATTTTGCAGCCTGCAGTTTTGGTAAATTACGAGCGTGAAGCAATGGAATGCAAATTTGGTTCCGGTTTAAGATTAACATTAGATAAAAACGTACGAGCCAAAAACACAACTAATTTTAATGAACTATTTTCTGATGATGGGTTTAAGAACGCCTTAAAAGATCATTTTGTTCTCGAAATAAAATTTCATAAAATTTTACCGAACTGGCTGCCAAGAGTTTTGCAGAAATACAACATTATACGAATGTCTTCTCCTAAATATGCAATGAGTGTTCTTGCCTCTGGTGCAAACAAGAAATTATTAAAAATGAGATAAGGAATTGATGTGTTAGAAAATCTACAAACAATTAATGTATTTGCTCCTTCTTTTTCGGATGTGTTAACAAACATAACTGTAAGTCTTGTTTGCAGTTTTATTATATCTCTAATATATAGATTTACTTACCGCGGTCCCGGCTACTCGGAAAGTTTTGTAAACTCAATCGTTTTTCTTTCTATAATAACAACCTTAGTGATAATGATTATTGGCAATAATCTTGCAAGGGCTTTTGGGTTAGTTGGCGCTTTATCTATTATTCGTTTTAGAACTGCGATAAAAGATACAATGGATATCGTTTATATATTCTTAGCGCTGGCTATTGGTATGGCTTGCGGCGTAGAGTATTATAAACTAGCTATTGCAGGCACTCTTTTTGTCGGTACTGCATTAATATTATTTTCGAAAAGTAATTTTAATTTGTTTTTAAGCAACCAGTATATGCTTCAATGTGTTTACTCTAACAAAGAAACCGAAGTAACCACTGTAACTAAGCTGCTATCTTCCTACTGCAATAGTTACGAAATTATTAGCGTCCGTTCTAACGAAGCCGAAGCTACTGTGGAATATTCTTATTATATAAGAATTAAAAAGAACAAAGATGTGAACTACTTAATAAGTGAAATGAACAAGCCGCTTTGCTTTGGCAGGCGGGGCAGCGAGGTTTCTGAAAACAAATTTTATTTATTCGCCTCAAGAGGCGGGGAATTTGACCCTCGTCCGCCTCTGGCTGATTAAAATAACCCACGAATTAATTCGTGGGTTATAATTTTCACACTCTCTTTTAATCATCGGCTGCTTATCTAATTCCAGTATCCAGTAACCTGCAACCAGAATCCAGCCTACATTTTGTATCGCAATCCGGTATAAACCATTCTGCCGTTAATCGGGCCCCAAATCATAGATGCATCAAAAAAGTTTCCGTGTGGATTCTGCGGATCAAGAATAGGATTATTTTGCTTAAAGCCAAGTAAGTTTTCTACGCCAAGATATAAATCGAATCCTAAAAAGAAAGAGCGTGTAACCTGCAAATTAACAACTGCAAAGCTCGGAGATTTTTCTCTGGCTTGTATATTTGCCGGGTTTGCCGAAGTAGAAGGCAGCCGTTTTGAACCAAACCATTGAACTGTTAAATCGTAATTCATTTGCGGCTCATCTTTTGCTTCACGTTCTGTAGAATATGCAAAGTTGAGCAGCGCACGGTGTCTCGAAGTAAATGGACGATCGAGCATCTTTCCTCCAATTTCTTGTTTAACATCCATAAATCTATAAGCAGCCCGCGTATCAAGTCCAGCCATAAAGTGATAGTTCACTTCTATTTGAAAACTATTGGAATAACTTCCATTTTGAACAGAGTAGAAATTCACTGTCTGTGGATTAAAATCCAAATCTGCAATAGTAGATTGTTCAAATTGAGTTCTGTATAAATCAACAGAAACAGTTCCCTGCCTGTAATTATATGAGAAATAGTGAGTAAGATTTAGTCCGAAATTCCAAGCTATCTCTTGAGCTAAACCATAGCCGAAAGATTCGTTAGATAAAATGTTTAGCTTACGCGAGCTTGCAAAAACCGAAGAGTTCTCCGAAAAAATATTTGACGTTCTGTAACCTCTTCCGGCAGCAGCACGAAAAACCCAATCCTGCTGCGGCGCCCATCTCATATGAAAACGAGGTGTAAACATAAATCCATAATAATTATGCTGATCTGCTCTTGAACCTAAAATGAAAGAGAGATCATCATCAACTGTGTAAGTGTACTCAAAAAACAGACCTGGAATTCTTTCAACTCTTTTATATTGATTAGAAATAAAAGTTTCATCAAACTGATCGAACAAGAAACTAAATCCGGTTCTGAACTTATGATTTGGCGATCCAAAATTCGATTGATAAATGAAGTTGAAATAGCCTGTCTTTTCATTGCCATTATAATTTCTGGTACCAAATAAAGAAGTATTGCGGTAACTGTTCAAAGACCATTGTATTCCAAAAGATTGATAAGCTGCTTCGGGGAAAACGTACCCAAATTTGCCGTAAATATTTAACTGATTATTATTTGTCGAATATTTATAATCAGCACTTTCAACGTGTATGTGGGATTCTTGGAGAGTTCCGCCCTCTTTTGAATCACTTAAATATTGAAAACCAAACTGACCTTCCCAGCCGCTTTCTGTATGAAGCTGCCAGCGCTGCATAACATTGTAGGTCTCAAAATTCGGAACATCGCTAAACATGTCGTTGTTATTATCAAAACCATACTTGCGCGAGCTTGCATGAAATAAATTTATAACAGAAAGTTTTTCGCTCAGCGAAGTTCTGTAGTTTAGATTTCCTTCAAAGCGCCTATCGTAATCTGCATACATATTAACAAAAAGTTTTTCGCCTTCAACTGTATAAGGTTTTTTCAGATCAACATCTATTTGCCCAGTCATTGATTCAAATCCGTTTGCAACAGAACCAATTCCCTTAGAAACATTTATTGCTTGAATCCAAGTACCAGGGATAAAAGTTAAACCGACATTCGACATAAGTCCGCGAATGTAAGGCAGGTTTTCCATAGTAGTTTGAGTGTAAACGCCCGAAAGCCCAAGCATTTCAATTTGCTTTGCACCGGTAATAGCATCTGTAAAAGAAACATCTATTGATGGATTTGTTTCAAAGCTTTCGGAAAGATTGCAGCAAGCGGCTTTAAATAATTCTTTATCTGTCATTACTCCTTTATTCTCAATCGAAAGATAATCGGAAAACGTAGCGGTTTGCTTGCCAACAACTCCAACTTCGCCAAGTTGAGCTGCTTCAACCTGCATTACAATTTCTACCGTCTCGCTAACATTCTCGATATGTAAAGAGATGGTTTTGTATCCAACCATACTTGCAGTTAATTCTTGATATTCATTTTTATAAGGAACAGAAAATTTTCCATCAAGGTCTGTGTTAGTTCCAACTTGAGTGCCTTTCCAAAGAATATTAACACCTGTAAGCGGAACTATTTTTCCTGCTTCATTTTTTTCAACAACTCTTCCATTCAACATTTGCTGCGAATAAATAAGAGTTGAAAAAACGAGAAGTAGAAATAAACTTAATTTATAATTCATAGCTTTCTCCAAAATTTTGCTGATTAATGTGTTTTAGGGTTATCTCTGTACAAGCAGCACTTTGGCAGTTTTGCATACACAGCATCATCAGCATTGAACATATCAGTATCGTGCCCAACTTCTGCAATGCGCTTCTTTAGAGAATCAACTGTTATATCTGGAGAAAAGTAATTGACTTTAAGAATCTTAGCGCTCTTATCCCACTTTGCAAACTTAACTTCTTTAATCTTCATCGCTTTTTCTATTCTAGATTTACACATTCCGCAATTACCGGCAACTTTAAATTCGGCTTCTACAACCTTGCTTTCTTGTGCGTAACTAAATGATGAAGCAAACATTAATGCAACAACTAATGAAAGTAACTTTTTCATAAAACTCTCCAATAAAATTTAAAATAATAAAATGAACCAACTAACTTCTAAATACAAAAGTTTTTGAGTTGGATTAAATAAGGAGAGTTCTGTTTATAATATAAGCTGGGGTTCCAGGCTGGTAATGAGAAGTTGTTGATTGAAATGAGAAAGATTTAACAAAATTATTTCTATAAGAAGTCTCTGTATGAATTAAGGTATAGTCTAAAGAAATATTTTCGAGACTACTTTTTGCTGAAGCAAAGTGTGAATCATCTGATTTATAAGTAACTATTTGATCGGAGCAGCAAGAATTATCTTCAGGTTCATCGGGGCAGCAATTAACCGGTTCATCCAAGGCTTTGGCTAAAACAACATTAGTAGATACTAAAGTATCTCCGCAAAAATGATTGGCTACTGTTAAGCCTACTGTAGGAAGCAGGTAAACCAATATGAATAATATGTATAATAATTTTTTCACGTTGTAAAAGTAGCATTTTTACACATTAGTATCGAGAAAAGTTTCAAAAATAATAGCATAGATGAAGTTGAAAATGTGCGGACTTAATTATCCGCACATTGTGGAGTATTTAATTCTGGTTTAGAATAAGCGGCAGTCCAGATTTTCCGGCGCCTATAACCACAATTTTGCTGTTGGTAGAATTAGCAAGTTTTTCAGTTGCTTCAATGCCTTTCCACTGAAGCAGTTGGTCGTTAATGCCGCGCGAAACAATTGCCTGAAAATCTGCAATACCTTTAGCTTCAATTCGTTTACGTTCGGCTTCCTGCTCTTCGCGTTTAAGAACAAACTGCATACGCTGGCTTTCTTGTTCCGATTTCAACTTTTCTTCGATAGCAGCAGTTAGCCCTTGAGGAAGAATAATGTGGCGCATAGGCGCAGATTCAACAATAATTCCTCTTGGCAAAACTAACTTTTCGAGTTCAATCTTAATTTCGTTTGCCAACTGTTCACGCGAGGCAGTGTACAAAGATTTAGCGTCATATTTAGAAGTAACGCCTCTAACCACAGAGCGGAATTGCGGAATCAAAATAATATTTGTGTAGTCTTCTCCAACCGTTTTATAAATTTTAGAAGCGTTTTCCGGATCGAGACTGAAGAGCAAACTAATTTCTAATTGAACGCTTAACCCTTCCTTTGAAGGAACATTCATAGTCTCCTTCATTTCTTGGGTCTTGATGCTGAACTTAATTACGTTTGCTAAAGGGTTAACAAAGTTTACACCGGCTTTAAGTGTGTTATCGCTAACACTGCCAAGAAAATCTACAACGCCAACAGTTCCGGCAGGTACTACGGTAAAAAGTTTTAGAAGAATAATAATTCCGGCAACTGCATAACCTGCAAACGCAAATTTAGACTCTCTGTACCTTCCTGCTTTTTTTAAATTTGTGTAAACCGAATACGAAACAGCAATAATTAACAACGCTAATAAGAATAACATATTTGCTCCTTTATTGTTTGTAAACTTAAATTACTTTATGAATGAGTTTAATCGGTTTTACATGTTTGGAAGAATATTTTATAGCATTGTTCAACTTCTCTTTTACGGCTTCTACTTTTTCTTTTTTATCTGTGAATAACTCTGCAATAATTTGCCCTTTAGAAATTTTATCGCCAATCTTTGGATAGAAAATTATTCCAGCTTTAGGGTCAATTTTGTCTGCCATCGTAATTCTTCCTGCGCCAAGTTCAAGCGAAGCCATTCCTATTTCGTAATTATTCATAGATTCAATATAACCAGATTTATTTGCAGTCAGCTCAACATGTATTTTTGATTTAGGATATTTGTCGAGATTCTTAAGATAACTAATATCGCCGCCTTGTAGATTAACTAACTCCAAAAACTTATCGAAAGCTTTGCCGTTATCAATTAAATCTTGAGAAATTTCAATTCCTTCTTTAATAGATTTTGCCTTTCCGCCAAGATAAATCATTGCGCCGGAAAGATTAAGTGTAACTTCAAGCAAATCACTAACTTTTTCACCTTGAAGAACTTTAACAGATTCATAAATTTCTAACCAGTTTCCAATGTAATTTCCAAGTGGTTGATTCATATCTGTAATCATAGCTATAACTTTTTTCTTAAACGCCTTAGCTGTATTAACAAGAGAATCTGCAAGCGCAAGAGAATCCTCGTACTTTTGCATAAATGCGCCGGAACCGGTTTTAACATCCAGCACGAGCGCATCAATTCCTTCAGCAAGTTTTTTGCTCATTATGCTTCCGGTAATTAAAGGAATGGATTCAACAGTTGCAGTTACATCTCGAAGCGAATAAATAAGTTTATCTGCAGGAGCAATCTCTTTTGTCTGCCCAATTAGCACAACTCCGCACTTTTTAATTATTCGTTTGTAATTGTTTAAATCGAGATCGGTTCTGAAGCCGGGAATAGATTCTAATTTATCTAAAGTTCCTCCGGTGTGCCCAAGACCGCGCCCGCTTATCATTGGTACATTAACGCCTGCTGCGGCAACTATTGGCGCAAGTATTAAAGAAGTTTTATCACCAATTCCGCCTGTAGAATGTTTATCAACTTTAATTCCCTTTATCGAAGAGAGATCAACAACTTTTCCGCTGTAAAGCATAGCTTTTGTTAGCGACGCAGTTTCTTGTTTACTCATTCCCTTAAGAAATGCAGCCATCAAAAAAGAAGAAAATTGATAATCCGGTATTTTCCGGTTAGTAAAGTTTGTAATTAAATATTGAATTTCCTGTTCAGTAAGCTCGTTCCCATTTCTTTTTTTGCGGATAAGTTCTACAGTATTCATTTTTGTTCCATAATAAAATTCTTAAATCTGCCGGCTTGAAGAATGAAGCCAACTCTATTAACTTGCTTTCCAAAATTAAACTAAAAGAGGAAAAAATGTTCGATCCCAATTACAAATTCACTTGTGTAGAACGATTTCTTAATTATGTAAAAGTTGATACTCAATCCAACGAAGATTCCAAAACTTTTCCAAGTGATCCTAAACAGTTAGAGCTATCCAAACAATTAGTAGATGAATTAAAACAAATTGGTTTAACCGATGCTGAACTTGACCAGCATGGATATGTGATGGCAACATTGCCGGCAAACACAGATAAAGAAGTGTCTGTGATTGGTTTTATTGCGCACGTTGATACTTCACCGGCAGTTACTGGTAAAGATGTTAATCCTGTAATTCATAAAAATTATCAAGGCGGAGATATTGCTTTAACTAAAGACTCGTCCAAAGTAATTGATGCTGCCGGAAATCCAGAGTTACAAGACATGATAGGAATGGACATAATTACTACAGATGGAACTACACTGCTTGGCGCAGATGATAAAGCCGGAATAGCAGAAATAATTGATGCGATGAATTACTTAGTTCAACATCCCGAAATTAAACATGGAAAAATTAGAGTTTGTTTTACACCGGATGAAGAGGTTGGACGCGGTACAGAAAAATTTGACGTTGCGAAATTTGGCGCGAAGTATGCTTACACAATTGACGGCTCTACACGAGGCGAAGTTGAAACAGAAACATTCAGTGCCGATGCAGTAATAATTAAATTTCATGGCAAAAATGTTCACCCCGGCTATGCAAAAAATAAAATGATCAACTCAGTAAAAATTGCTTCCAGATTTTTAGAAATGCTTCCCAAAGAAACCCTCTCACCGGAAACTACAGAAAAGAGAGAAGGTTATGTTCATCCAACATCTATAACAGGAAATGAAACGCTTACAACATTAAAATTTATAATCCGAGATTTTTATGCAGATAGGCTGCAAGAATTTGAAGACTTCTTAAAAGATTTGTGCGATAAAGCTATTGTTCAGTTTCCTGGAGCTACATATGATTTTGAAGTAATTCAACAGTACAGAAATATGAAATATGTTTTGGATGAACATCCGCAAGTTGAACAATTTGCCGTAGAAGCTCTTAACCGCTTAAACATTAAGCCGATTCAATCTGCAATACGCGGCGGAACTGATGGTTCGCGCTTAAGCTATATGGGTTTGCCAACTCCAAACTTGTTTGCAGGCGGGCATAATTTTCATGGTTATTTAGAATATGTTGCAGTACAAGATATGGAAGCATCTGTAAAAATGATTGTTACTCTTGCTCAAGTTTGGGAAGAAAAATCTTAATAAACTAATTGAAAAATATTCGGTTCAAGCAGTTTAGAATTCACTTGTTCCTTGCTGCTTGAACCTTGTACCTAATTAAATGCCACAGACCCTTAAACGCGCAGCAGATGCTGCACTCGTAATAAATTTTTTGTTGTTTCTCATTAAAGCTGTTGTTGGAGTAATATCAAACTCGATAGCGGTGATTGGAGAAGCACTTAATTCTTTTACAGATGTTCTTGTTTCGATAGGAATTAAAATAGCGGTACGCATGTCGCGCGAAAAGCCGGATTCCAAACATCAATTTGGGCATAACGCAGCACAGCCGCTTGCAGCATTTATTCTTTCTGTGTTCGCTTTTGTTGTTGGAGTAAACATTATTGAAGAGTCTATAAAGCGTTTCATCGAGCCAAAAGAGATTAACACAATTCCCGCCGTGTATGTAGTTCTTATCATTACAATAATTTCAAAAATTATATTGAACAGATACCAGGTTAAAGTTGCAAAGATGTTTAACAGTCCGGCAATACGCGCTGCATCGGTTGACAGCACAAATGATGTTCTAGCTTCTTCAATAGCACTGCTAGGAATTATCGGCGCATCGTTCAATTACAACTATTTAGATAGCGCCGCCGGAATTATGGTTGCATTGTTTATTTTCAAATCTGGTTACGAAGTTGCCAGAGAGAATTTAAATTACTTAATGGGAACATCTGCCAATAGTGATTTTGATAAGAATGTAAAATTAATTGCGCTTGCAATTGAAGGTGTAAAAGGAATAAATGATTTACGTTCTTTGTACGTTGGAGATAAATTTCATATAGAAATTCATGTTGAAGTTGATGGAAAACTAACCACGCAAGAATCGCACGATATTGGAAACAAAGTACGCTTTGCTCTAGAAAGGATTGATGAAGTTCAAAAAGTTTTTGTGCACGTGGATCCGGTTTAAGTTTTACAAAGGGAATGGTCTTACTTGTCCGCCGCTTCATGGCGGATACTATTCCCTACCGAGCTGCTTACTTAGCCAGTACCAGCTTAATTGATTTGACAAAATTATTTGCTTGTATTGTTGCTATGTAAACACCGCTGGATAATTGAGAATTACGAATTGAGAATTGAGAATTATATGTTCCAGATTGCTGAGGCTCGTTTACTAATGTTGCAACTTCTTTACCAAGAATATCGTAAACCTTTATTGTTACCATCCCATCTTTTGGCAATTGATAGCTGATTGTTGTTGTTGGATTGAATGGATTTGGATAATTGCTAATTGAATAATCTGTTGGAACTTCGCTTTCTGATGTTAATAATGCCGACTCATTGCTTTGTATCAGAGTTTGCATGCCATAAACTTGTGTATTTGCTCCTCCGGATGACCATGTATTGTTAACAGAATAATAAGCTGTTATACCATACTCTAACCAAGTACCTGTACGCCAAGTTTTTAAGATAAAGTCGTTATCGGTAAATGTTAGAACACCTCTACCTACTGTTCCAATTACTTGATCAGGTCCCCAAGAAGTTCCGGAATAAACCCTTCTATGAATGCGGTACTGCGTTACAGCAGAATTAGGGTTATCAGTCCAATTAATTTGAATAGGCAGTCCTATAGTTGTACCAAAAGATATATTAGGTGTAAGCGGCTGAATACGATACTCGGGTGTGTAAGTATCGTGTTGTGTTGCTGTAATAATGGTTGAAGGAATCAGCTGTCCGACACTGTTTCTCCAGCCGCCTAAGAACATGTGTTCGATGTAATTAACAACAAAATACGGTTCTGCTGATGCTGAAACGGTATTTTGAACAACGGCAGAAGTACTTGCAGATGAAGTAAAATTAGTTCCATTGAGGGTTATTAATCGCCCGGGATTTGAAAAACTTAAATTACATACTTTTCTTAATTTTGCTACGAATTCAATTCCGCTATCATTTTGCAGAAATGTGTGCGATCCACTAGGGCTATCGCCATAGCTGAAATACCTACTTGCTCCACCTTGACTGTAAAGCTCGCTTTTATTTGTAGAACCTTCGTTATCATTAAAGACATAACTATAACCACTGTAGAAGTTTCCCGAATAATCGTAAGCTTGAACATTTATGGTATTTCCTTCAGTAGCAGTTGAACTATATGGACTTCCTTGTGAAGTTGCGGGGGCGTTAATGCCCACACCTATATTTCCACCAACAAAACCATCCATATCATTACGAACCGAGTAATTTATTGTAGCCAAAGGACGTGTATATGTTACATACAAGCTTAAAGATACAGAAGTGTTTGATCCATTTGTGCTTTCACTTTCTGATAATACACCGATGATTATCTTTCTGCCGGAGAGACTTCCCTGTATTGCGGTTTTTATCGCTGCCGATGTAAAGCTGGAAGCATTATAAGCTACACCAGTATGTAATGAATTTGCGTTACCGATTGCTGTCCAACAACTGCTCAAATCAAATTGGTTTAAACTGGCTATCTGTGTTATTTTTTGCGTATATCCGTTCTTACCGTTAGATATGTAAACAGTAACGCTTTGAATAGTTGCATTAGTAGGTATTGCCTCAAGGCTAAAATCAAAATAAGTTCTATACACTTTTGAGGTGTTTCCTACTGTCTCCATTCCTATTCCGTAAACTCCGTAACTATGCGTAGTTGTTTGACCGGTTGTTTCTTTTAATATAGAAGTGCTTCCGGTTGTAAGCGTTGTGTTGCCCGGTACCTGTGCTAAAAGATAGATGCTGAAAAAAAACATAACTATTGTGATTCTAACTAACGATTCCATAAAACAATTCTCCTTTCTTTAAAAAATATTGTTTAATTTAAAAACAGAATAGCCGTGTAGTTTAACTACATAGGTCGCAAGCCTTAGAGAGCTATTCTTTTTTAATGGAGATAGTGCTCGTTACACTATCTCCTTATCTCTGCTTAATAAAACATAACTACGGACGTACCCTCCTTTTTCATTTTAAACTGCCGTGTAATATTAGTTTATCACTAATATTAAAATATATGCTGCTTCCAAAATCCAATGGACGACCTTTGTAATAAGAAAAACCATTATCAAATTGGTACAAATATTTAACATCATTCCCATCATAATGACTTATTCCGTCATACATGCTTAAAAAAATATCTTTATAATTTCTCCCATAAATATTTCCTGTAAATTTTGGATGTTTTATTTCAAAGACCGGTTTCAGGCTGTTGTTTTCGTAACTATATAGTTGGTAATTAATTACCGCATGCAACTTGTTGCCTACTATTCCCAGATGTTGATTTATCATCACTTCTTTGGGCTCACTAAATAAAACACTCGTTTTATTATTTGATACTTTTGCTATGTAGAGGGAATCCACCTTAATATGATTATTTGCTTCAAAAAGAATTCTTACACCCGTAACAAATACATTTTTGTCATCACCAAGAATCGAATTAAACTGAGAAATGTAATCTGCTTTGTAATATTCTTTCCATTTAGTTCCATCATAATGTAAAATGAAGCCTCTTTGTTCTTTTTTTGATTTCAAGTGTATAACGCCGCACGCATAAATGTCGGAACTATTTCTTCCCCAGATATCCATTATGGTCGCAAAGCCATCACTTTGCTGATATATAAAATTTTCCTTCCACGCACTGCCATCATAATGCCAAATGTAACCATCACCACCTACAATCCATATGTTTCTTTTAGAATTTCCCCAAATACTATTGCAAGTTCTTACAAGCTTTTCTTTTTGGTAAACAGACCATGTATTACCGTTAAAATGCCAAATTGCGTTTTCGCTATCTCCGGTTAAGCTTACCGTCCATATATCATCGGTTGAGGCTCCCCACATTCCTATAAAATAATTCATTGGTGCTTTTAGTGTATCCACCTTCCACACATAATCTCTTCTTCCGGGCTGTGGTTCTTCAATTGTTGTTATTCCATCTTTACAAGAAAATGTTGTTATAAGAGCTGTTAAAAGTATAGTTAAGAGGCTTGCGGGTTTCATATATCGCCCAAGTTTGGTTATTTAACAATTATGTTTTTACTGCTGGTAAATAATATTTTTTTTGCCGATAGTCAAGTCTTGTTTTACACTAACCGATAAAGCAAAAAGCCGCACGTTTTACAGTGCGGCTTCTCTTGTTCCTAGTTCCTTAAACCTTGCCGCTTATATCTAACTACTAAATACTCAGTACTTAAGACAGCGCACTTAGCCAGAACCAGCTTAATAAATTTGCTGTGTAAAATATTACAAGGGCAAAAAAACTATAGTTTCCTTATTTTCACTCCATCAAATATGAGAGACCATGGTAAATCTAAAAAAGCACACATTATTATGTCTGTTAAATAATTCAGTAGAATTGTATGGCAGCCGCCCGGCAGTTTCTTTTGTTGATCAAGCAGCCATATCTTACAGAGAATTCAAGTCAAAAATTGATGATGTAACACGCTTTTTAAAAAGCGAAGGAATTATTGCCGGAGACAGAGTAGCAATCTTAAGCGAGAACCAGCCTAATTGGGGTGCTGCATATTTTGCAATAACAACTATAGGCGCTATAGCCGTTCCAATTATGACGGAGTTTCACTCATCGGAAGTTCATCATATTATCCGCCATTCGGAAAGCAAAGCTATTTTTATCTCTGCAAAGTATTTTAATAAAATTGATGATTTGGAATATGATTCGCTTCAAGCCAGAATTTTGTTAGAAGATTTTTCTGTAATTCCACCAAACACAAAAAATGATTTGTTAAAGGAGGTGATTACCGGCGGGAAAAAAGAGTTTGCTAAGATTAAAGAAGCTGCCATGAAATTTGTCGGTTTAATCTCGGATGAAGTTGAAGAAGATAACCTTGCGCTAATACTTTACACCAGCGGAACTACAGGGCATTCTAAAGGAGTAATGCTTACACACAAAAATGTTGTTTCAGATGCTCTATCTACCTTAGATATGATTGTTTTAGGTGAACATGATAGGATGCTTTCTCTGCTGCCACTATTCCACACAATGGAGTCAACATTAGGTTTAGTAGTTCCAATTGCTGTTGGCGCATCTGTAACATATTTAGATAAACCGCCTACGGCTGCGGCTTTGCTTCCAGCACTTCAAAAAGTAAAACCAACTGTAATGTTAGCCGTGCCTCTAATTATAGAAAAAATATACCGTAATAAAATTTTACCGGAGTTTAACAAGAAAGCAATAGTTCGCGGATTGTATAAGATTCCGACTATTAGAAAAAAGCTTAACAAAATTGCGGGTAAAAAATTAATGCAAACATTTGGTGGAGAGCTAAAAATGTTTTGCATAGGCGGGGCTTCGCTTGCAGCAGATGTAGAAAAGTTTTTAACCGAAGCCGGATTCCCCTATGCAATTGGTTATGGGTTAACAGAAACTTCTCCGTTGGTAACCGGCACCGTGCCGGAAAACGTTCGTATGCGAAGCGCCGGCAAGCCAATGATTTGGATGCAAGTTAAAATTGATGCCCCGGACCCCAAAACAGGCGAAGGTGAAATTTTAATTAAAGGTCCAAATGTTATGAAAGGATATTTTAAGGATTCAGAAAAAACGGAAGCTGTTTTTACTGAAGATGGCTGGCTTAAAAGCGGAGATCTTGGTTTGATTGATAGCGACGGATATTTATATATCAAGGGAAGATCAAAAAATGTAATTATTGGCTCAAATGGAAAGAACATTTACCCTGAAGAAATTGAAGCTGTAATTAATGAGTTTCCTTTCGTTTCAGAGTCTCTTGTTTTGGATAAAGGAGATCAACTTATTGCCAAAGTGTATTTGAACAACGAAGAAATTGATAAAGAATTTACTATTGAAAAACTGAGTGAGCCTAAAGCAAGAGAGATCAAAACTAAAATTCTTAACGATTTGTTAGAAAATGTAAATCTTAGAGTAAATACGTTTTCGCGAATAAATAAAGTTTTAGAACAGCCAGAACCGTTTGAAAAAACTCCTACTCAAAAGATTAAAAGGTATCTTTACGTGTAATTGGTTTGTTCATAATTTTTGTAGAAATGAAACCAAAAGTTACTTTTTTGTGTATTAGTAAATGTGTTAAAGAAAGGTTAATTAATGAGAAAGATTTTCTTACTGTTTTTGTTTTTTGTTGTTGCCGGTTCAACTTTTGCACAAGACCCAAGTATTGTGCTTAAGAAAGATCATAAAATTGATACTACAAAGGTTATTGTTCCAGATGAGTTCTACAAACAACAAAGCAGAATTATACTTAATATGCTGCGTGTTTACCAGTTTAAAAAACCTCAGCTAAACGATTCACTTTCATCAGCCATCTTTAACGAATACCTAAAAAATTTAGATGTAACCAAAAGCTACTTCCTTAAATCTGATGTAGAACAGTTTGAAAAATACCGGTTTATGTTCGACGATATGCTCAACAATGGCAGTCTCGAAATCCCTTTTCAGATATTTGATGTGTTTAAACGCCGAGTTAATGAGAGAATAGAATATGTAAAGAAAGCATTGCAAAAAGAGTTCGATTTTACTGTAAATGAATTTTTTAGACCAGATCGAGAAAAAGCTGAGTGGGCTAAAACAGTTGAAGAGTTAGACGAAATTTGGCGTTTAAGATTAAAGAGTGATGCGCTCGGTTTGGTTTTATCCAACAAAGAACCAAAGAAAGTTTATTCCGACCTGCTAAAACGCTACCAAAATTTTCACAAAGTTGTACTTCAGTATGAAGCAGAGGATGTATTTTCTATCTACATAAACTCTTTTACACAAATAATAGACCCGCATACAGATTATTTTTCGCCGGCAAACTCGGATAATTTTAATATAGCAATGCGTCTTTCTCTTGAGGGTATTGGTGCAACACTAAGGCAGGATGGAGATTTCACTACTGTAGCAAGTGTTGTACAGGGCGGACCTGCTCAGCAAAGTAATTTAATTAATAATGAAGATAGAATTGTTGGTGTAGCACAAGGTGAAGATGGTGAAATGGTTGATGTAATTGGCTGGCGCCTCGATGATGTGATTCAATTAATCCGAGGTAAAAAAGGTACTCTTGTTCGCCTTCAAATTTTGAAGAAAGAAGAAGGAGATAATGCACTTCCTAAAGAAATTAAATTGGTACGCGATAAAGTTAAATTAGAAGAACAAGCTGCTAAAAGCGATGTACTCAACTTTGAACATAACGGAAAACAGTTTAAAATTGGCGTTATTAACTTACCTACTTTCTATACCGATTTTGAAGGACAGCGTCTCGGAAAGCCCGATTATAAATCAACAACGCGTGATGTGAAATCTTTAATTACAAAACTTAAAGAGGAAAAAGTTGACGGAATAATTATGGATTTGCGCGGTAACGGCGGCGGTTCTTTACAAGAAGCAATTCTTTTAACCGGTTTGTTTATTAAAGAGGGTCCGGTAGTACAAGTTAAAAACACAAACAACATAATTGAAGTTAACCGCGATCCAGATACTAGTATATTTTTTGACGGAGCTTTAGCAGTAATGGTAAACCGTTCTAGCGCATCTGCTTCCGAAATTTTTGCCGGAGCTATACAAGATTACGGACGCGGCGTAATTATAGGTGAAAAAACTTGGGGTAAAGGAACTGTTCAAAATATGATAGACCTTGGAATGATGATTCGTACTGAGGGGAGAAAAGCAGGACAAATTAAACTTACTCAAGCAATGTTCTACCGGATAAACGGAAGCAGCACACAAAGAAAAGGTGTAACGCCAGACATTCAATTTCCTTCTCACTTCGAAATTAATGAGTTTGGGGAAGAGGCAAGACCAAGTGCTTTGGCTTGGGATCAAATTCAAGCTGCAGATTACAAGCCTTACTTTAATTTGAGCAACGCAATTAAATACTTGGGTTCTTTACATGAATCAAGAGCAAAGAATGATCCGGAGTTTCTACTTGAAATGGACGAAATTAACAATTATAAAAAAGTGCGTGAACAGAAAGAATTTTCTTTAAATATAGCAGCACGCAAAACTGAAAGAGAAATTGCCGAAGCTGAAAAAAAGAAAAGAGAAGATGAACGAGCAAAACTTCTCGGGCTAAAGGTTGAAGACAAAAAAGAAGTTTCTGCTGAACCGGCTAAAATACCGTCCGATTATGATTTGCGCGAGACAGGAAGAATTCTTGCCGATTTTATTCTTTCAAAAAACAGATTTAAACTTGTTACCAATCCTTAGATTATTTGCGGAATGTTTTGAAAACAAATGCCATACGTATTTTAGAATCGCGAGGAATTATTCATTCTACTCTTGAATACGAAGCCGATGAAGATGAACTTGACGCTCTTTCCGTAGCAAACAAAATTAACGCCGAGCCGGAAGCAGTTTTCAAAACACTTGTTGCTAGAAACGAAGCAAACACACTTTTAGTTTTTGTAATACCTGGCAATTTTGAGTTGAGCCTGAGAAAAGCCGCTAAAGCAAGCGGAAGCAAAAAAATAGATATGATAAAAGTTAAAGAGCTTCAATCTCTTACCGGTTACATACGCGGCGGCTGTTCACCAATCGGAATGAAAAAACTATTTCCAACATTTATTGATGAAACTGCTCTGCTGCATGAAAAAATTTACTGCAGCGCTGGCATTCGTGGTATGCAAATCCTTCTCTCGCCTCTGGATTTGGCTGATGTTACTAAAGCGGAATTTGCAGATTTAATCTGATTGGCAGCTTTGCCGTTTTAGAGAATTTTTATAAATTTGGCAGCAAAATTTAACGAGGTATATAATGGCTAAAACACAGTCGTTTGGTGATAAGTCTAAAAAGCAAAAATCTACAGTTGTTAATGTAAAAGTTATTAAGACTGTAAAGACATCTAACGGAAGCTACAAATTCAACGAAAAATTTGTTAGACTTGACGATATCAGCAAAATAAATACGATTAACTAAACAGAAAAAAATACTGTAAAAAAAAATCCCGCCAACAGCGGGTTTTTTTTTATCACAGAATCTATGAGCCGGGTCTAATCCGCCTGCCTCTTTAGACCAAACATGGCGGGCAGGAAAGGTCATTTTGACAATTTCTGGTTACGATTTCCTGCCCGCGGTTTTATGGAGGGTTGGGCGGGCAAGTCGAAAACAACATTTTTTAATCCCAAATTTTCCGTTAGGGAAATTTGCCCTTTGGGCCGACAAGCATTAAGTCCTTTAGGGTAAATAGGTTATGTCGTGCTTGTCGGGGTTAACCCCGATAGTAAGACGTTACGAAAAAACGTCTTACTATCGGCCTTCGGCAAAAAAATCATTTCTAATGAATTTTTTGGGTTAATAATGTTCATGGCTTTTTAGAGTAGGCTCATAGATGTTTTTAGAAGTGCCCTAAAGATACATAATACGTTTTTCTGCGAGAACTATTTCAGTAACAGTATCTTTTTAACTAATTGATTATTTCCACTTGCTAACCTGAGAAAATAAACACCGCTGCTTCGGTTACTTCCATTCCATTCAACTTCATGATATCCTGCTTCTAGTTCTTTATTAATCAATTCGGCTACTTGCTCACCTATTGAGTTAAAAATCGCCAATTTAGTTAAACCAGTTTGAGGCAGAGAAAATTTAATTTTAGTGGTTTGGTATAATTCAAATTCTGTTGGCAGCTCTGTTGCTTTTACTTCAAGCCGTTCTATTGCTTTGTTTGTTATGGTTAAGGATTCACCCTTTTTAACAAGTTGATTAACCACCATTCCATTTATTTTATCTTTTATCCAAAGATCACATCCTTCTACTTTAATTGTAACTGGATATTCTGGAGAGCTTAGTACAATTTCATTTACACCGTTTAGTGACTCAACTAATTTATTATTAGACCAACGCACATCGAATACTCCACTTGGAGGAGTTGGGGGTAAATCATTATTCTCTCCAAGAAACATATTTTCTGATAAAAATAAAATCTTGGTATTGTTTCCATTATCGGTAAAGCTGATTTTACACCCGGATTTATCGTTTTTCCAATTGGTTGTAATTTCTTTTGAATTTTTTCCTAATGCCGTGTTAAAAATTAATCGCCCATCAGAGTTAACTTTAATCCAGTAACCCTTGCCTGGTTCTAACTCATTCGGAATGAAATAACCATTATTAAATCCAAAAAAATTAGAAGACTTTATATTAATAGGGACTGTAGCAATATTACTGGTTAGTATCCTATTATTTACGCCGCCAATCAAATTCCAGCCTTGTTTCACAATAATTTCATTTGATGCTGGAATTGCCCCTGTTATTTCAACTTGCTTATTAAGATTATACTTGACCCAATAGCCTTTTCCAAACTCCAACGTGTTAACAATTTTGTAACCATTATCATAATAGAAAGTGTTTGAGGCATAATCGGGAAATAATATTTTAGTATTCATATCAGATGCGCTCACCGGAACTGAAACCAAGTTCCACCCGGCAGCCAAATTAAAAGCAGCTTTTACCTGAGCGCTATTTAGCCTAATGGTTCCATTTTGAGACGACTTTAGAATGTTTTGTGAAAGACTATTTGAAATGATCGCATTTGATAATTGGAGGGTATAAGTTCCTGGCGGATCTGTTACACGGAACTTCATCTTAACCACAGCACCATTATTACTTAAAAAGTGGGATTGTGTAAGTGAAAAAGAAAATATCCTAAACTTATTTGTGCCAATGCTACCAATGCTTAAGCTGTGGTCAACTTTACGATTTGTAAGGGACGCTGATCCGTTGATATATTGAAAATTTGCAGGGCATTCTATATCAAACTGAAAAGCAACAAAAGGCTCTGCATTTTGTATTTCAATTGATACTAAACAAGTATCCCCTATAGTTGCCGTTGTATCCTTTACAACAATATAGTTTGGATTAAATGATACCGCTTGTAACTGTAGATAAAATGGGTCTCTAATCGGGTCATTTGAACGAATTACTGCTCTCTCTGTAAAACTGCCTTTAAATAAACTCTTAAACTCCAACGATAAATTCTTATTCTGTGACGGCGCTATTTTAACTGGTGTGCTGCTTAGACTTTTGAATACGTTATTTTCTGAATTAAGCGAATTGATTATAAGTGTATCGCTTCCACTATTTTGAATATTCAAATTCTTTCTAATTGAATCGTTAATAGAACATTCGCCAAAGTTAATAGCAGCTTCAGCAACCAAACTTGGAGATATTATATTTAAGGAATTACTGTAATAATCTGAAATGATGTTAAAACCAAGTGAATCCGAAATTATTACATTTTCTAATGCTGTATTATAATTGCCGCCAATTCCATTAAGCATAAATCCAATTGAGATAACATCTCCATCGTTTAATAAAAATGTTTTATTGGTAGGAGAGTATGCTATCACTCTAACTTTCTCCCCGCTAAGTTGAGATGCTTTGATAATGTGGTCTTGAGCTCGATAATTTAATTTTACAGAATCCGGCAACAGCTTCAGAACCGCCGGTAGTGATATATCGAACTGAAGACCACAAAATTTTTCCATGTTCGATATTTTATAATTTATCCATATTGGGTGACCAGATCTTCCCGAAGCATTTTTTTGATGTAACTCGTTAACTGCATAGGAAACCGCATTTAGATCAATCAATATCTTTGGCTGATCTGGATCATTGGATTCAATTATTAATTTGTTTTGATAACTTCCTTTTATTCTGGACTTGAATTTTATTTCAAGATTCCTCACTCCATTTTGTAAGATATTAAAGGTTGTGTCACCAGCTAATTCAAAGTACTTATTATTAATGTACACTCTTGAGATGTTTAAGATTTTATTTCCAGTATTGGTTATTGAGACAAAAAGTGAGCGCTCAGAATTAATTGGTATTCTGCCATATTCAAGTTTAGTTACACTAACACTAATGTTTGGCGAGGCAATTAATACAGTACCGTTCACCACTGAACTAAGAATATTGACTGACGAGGAATTGCTAATTACAGCATTGCTCAATTCCAACGTAAAATTACCGGGCAATGAACCTAAGAGTAATCCAAATTTTGCAATTACACCAGAATTTCCAGCAAACACTTTTTGAGTGATAGAAAAGGCAACTATTCTTAGAGTATTACCGTTAATTAAAGATGCTGAAATTGAGTGATCAGATTTTCGATCTGTTAATGATGTGGATTGATCAACATACTTAACTTGAGACGGTAATAAAATATCACATTGAAATGCAACAAAAGGAACCGAGTTCTGTATTATTAAACCAACTTCTATTTGGCTTAATGCGTCACCCGATTTATTCTCTACACTCATTACATTTTGAGCATAGGCTTCTGAAAAGACTAATAACAGGAAAATGTATATTGTTTTTTTCACTATAGCACTCCTTTTCTTACTTGAGGAGCAACATTTTCATTTGCTTAATATAGTTGCCTGCCTTAATCTGATAAATATAAACACCGCTTGAAACTACTTGATTATAATCGTTTCTGCTGTTCCAAATAACCTCATGATAGCCGGCATTTTGATCTTTAATTACCCATTTCTTAATTCTTTGTCCTAAAACATTATAGATAGAAATATCAACATCTCTTTTTTCTGGCAGCCCATATTTAATTTTTGTAGTAGGATTAAAAGGATTTGGATAATTCTGATAAAGCTCAAATTGGCTTGGCAAAACAACATCATCATTGCTGTATTCAACTTCTACAGCATTACCTTTTGCGTTACTTACTTTAATTTCCTTTAGCTGTTTAATTGTGCTATTATTTAGTTTTAACAATACTCCATCTGTACCAGAGATAGTTTGATTATTAAAGTTGAACAACAATGCAGTAAGTGTATCTTTATCAATTTTATAAGCGAGTTCCATTCCTTTGGCAAGTTCGCCGGTGATAAGCTGCATCTTGTCGAAATTATCGCCAACTATTTTTAATTCAATACCGGCTATTCCTTCTGCGCTGGAAAAATAAACGCTTTCCTTTCCAAATTTTACTTTTGGTTTAAGTGTAATCATCTTACCGCTTCCGGGATTCATAATTTTGTTGATTACACTGACAATATCCAAAATATCAACTTTAGCATCACCATTTACATCAGCTGCTTCTATCAAGAATGGCGTCGGGTTTTGTTTTAAGATATATGCTACTATACTTACAATATCTTGAACTGTAATTGCTAAATCTCCATTTGCATCCCCTTTGGCTGCTGTAAGAACTGTGGCATTTACTACTTTAGAAAAATCCGATTCAGTAAAATCTGTGCGCAAAACTTTGTACTTGTAATAATACTTTTTATGAGGTTCTACATTAAAATCTGTATAAGTTGAATCTGTTACTAGTTGATTATTGATCTGTATAGGCGTTGTAAAAGTTGTATCTGTTTGATTAGTAAAACGATACATATTGTAACCAAGTAAAGTTGGTAAGTCATTTGGAGTTGGCCACTCTAATTTAACTTTACCTATACCGGCAGAAGCCAAGAAATCTGTAGATGCACTTCCGGCTGCATCTATTAAAAACTCGAACCGCATATCTTCTACCGGAATTTCAAAGTCTTCAAGATCTCGGGCACCTGCTACACGAACCCGGTTAATTCCGTCTCCCGTATAGAGTTCTACTTTTTTATATGCAGTGTATATTTTTCCGTCTGCACTCCAGCTTCCGTTTAATGCAACTGATTGTTGCGTGTAAGGTTCTCTTACACCAAATGTAATTTGCGGCGGATAGTTTTTATCCATCGGTCTATTGAAATAAACATCAAACCGATGTGTAGCTACACCAAGTGGATCTACAATTTCATCCTGAGCATCTTTACCATTTACAAGGACTTTCCAAACGATGCCATTGGCCGAATCTGAAGGAGCAGTTAAAAAAGGTTGATATTTTATAAGTGGTAAAGAAGCGTTCTTCCAGAAATCATAAATAGAGTTGCTTATTTTTTTTGTGTTTGTACTTCCCCAATATTGATCTATTAAATTAATTATATCCTTATTCCCATAACTTGAAACAATTGTATAGTCCTGAGGATTAATAAATGAGTTTTTAATAATATTTAGATTTTCACTTTCAACAAAAAATGGTCCATTAAAGATATAATGATTTAAAAATCTCGTGTCAATAAAATTGTTATATACTATATTGGTACTAGCCAACATAATTGGCTGCGGTCCCCATGGAGCGTAAGCATAATTTTTAATGAAATTATTTTTCTTCAGTGTTGAACCAGTTTGGATAAAATAATAATAATAGTTATTGGCGATAATGCTATTTGTTAACGATCCTCCTGTAAACACCCAATCGTTTTTCGGATTAACATTTTCAATAATACAATAATTTACATTTCCACCAACTATAGGAGGTGTAAGATTTGAAAAACTACAATATTTAAAATTACCCCCATTTCCGCTAATTCCTTTCCCATCACCATAATATGACTTGAAAATAATCATGCTGTCTTTAGTACCAATTGCTTCAATTATTCCCCGGTTTTCTATAAATTTTCCTGACCCTATTATGATATTTGTTCCAGGTTTGATCAGTAGTTTTCCTTTTTCACCAATTCTGAAACTTTTATTTACTAACCATTGTTTCGCTGAGGTCAACACCAAAGTAGAATCCAAAATACCTGAGAGTTCAGTTCCATTTGAGACTGCTAATACAATCTTCTGATATACAGTATCTTGTATACCATCACTCCAACAGAGAACTTGCAAACTAATATCTCTGTTATGTGCAATTGAAGGATTAATTTTTATGCGGAATGGATTCTTTTCATTTGACCTTCTTGCGTAACTGCTTATACTTCCAACTGTAGCTGTATCTCTTAATATTGTGGCAACTGAATGATCTTCAAACTCTCCAAATCTTAATTTCATTTTAACTTTGTCTGCATTACCCCAACTATTTCTTAACATGAACCATAATTCTATTGTTTCCCCAGCATCCACTTGCCCATCTTTATCACCATCCAGCGTATCAACTATCGTATTAGAGATAACCCATAATTTAGGCTGAGTCAAGGATTTTATTGCAGTATTTAGCTTAACAAATCCACTGATAGAGTTTATTAAATTTCCCCACATCAATTCTTGAGAATGTGCAGGGTGTGCTTTTTTATATAAAGCCGCTCCACCTGAGATAATTGGCACTGACATAGAAGTACCATTATAAACTCTATAACCACCGTTTGGAACAGTGCTAATAATATTTGTTCCAGGTGCTTTCATTTCGTAGTTGAGTAAATCTGTGTATTTGCTATAAACAGGTCCATCTTGATCAAAATTTGTAAACCCATCTGGTGACAACGGTGGGGCTTCAACACCTAACACAAAGCTTATTGCAGCTGGAAAGAATGGTTTGTCAAATGGTCTAAACAGTGTAGGCGGACCTATTCCTAGTTTATCATTCCCTGCCGCAGCTACAAGAACGCAAGTAGCGTAAGCATTTGCTAAAGCGGCTTCCATTGTTAAACTTCTTGTATAACTTCCAAAACTCATATTTATTACAGTAGCATTTTTGTTCTTTGCATAAATAATGGCTTGTGTAATTGTTGCCGCGTCACCTCTTCCACTGCTCTGGAAAACCTTAAGCGGCATTATTTTGGCTTTCCAGTTTACGCCAGCAATACCAATGTTATTATTGCTTTCTGCTGCAGCAATACCTGCAACGTGTGTACCGTGGCTGTTATCATCCATCGGGTTGTTATCATTATTTATCCAATCCCAGCCGCGTATATCATCAATCAAACCGTTCCCATCGTCATCAATTCCATTGTTGGGGATCTCATTCTTGTTAATCCATATTTTATTCTTTAGATCTGGGTGCAGCCAATCAACTCCGGTATCAAGAATTGCAATGACTTGCGTGGTATCTCCGGTAGTTTGCTTCCATACAGAATCTGCTTGTACTTCACTTATGTAACTCTGCTGGCTGTACAACGGATCGTTTGGAACAGTGTTATTCGAAGAATTAGAAAGGTCAAGATTAAGACCCGCCTGTCGGCGAGGCAGGTCAAGAGCATGAGCAAGATTTGAACTGGGATTAAGGTTATGATCTTTTACCCACTCTAACATTTCTTGTTCGGTTAATTCCGGCGAAACTGGTTTGCTTTCAACTATGGACATAATATAATTTGGTTCCGCATAAATAACATTAGAGTTTTGTTTCAGTTCATCTATTATTTGCATAACATTTTTAATCGAGTCAAACTCAAGTTTATAAATATTATGCAGAGATGACTCTTCAATTTCGTTTCCGTTGTGTGTCTTCAGCAAGCGCTTGTTCAGTATTCTTTTTTCTTCGGGAAATAGTTTCTCTGCTTTCTTCAATTTATTAGCAGATAAAATTTCATCTACCGATTCGATGCCAACCGTAATTGCACCGTTAGCAGATTTTCCTAATCGAATTACAGTTTCATCTTTGAATTTTGCAAGTATTTGTCCCGGCACAAAATCGAATGCGCTTGCACGCGGATCAAGTTTTATAACATCACCTGATTGTAGACCAGCTTTACTATTTGGCGTAAAAGTAGGGCTGCCCTGTTGAGCACTTACTCTAAGTAATGTGATCAAACAAATAACAATTACATACTTTTTCATAATTGACCCTTTTTTTAATTTATGTTACTTCAGTAATACAATTTTCCTTACAACTTGTTGAGAACCGTAAACTATTTGAAGCAAATACACTCCGCTACTAAAATTGCTTGCATTCCATTCAACTTCATGATATCCGGCTTCTAGTTCTTTGTTAAGCAATTCGGCTACTTGTTCACCTATTGAGTTAAAAATCGCCAGCTTTTGGTATAATTCAAATTCTGTTGGCAGCTCTGTTGCTTTTACTTCAAGCCGTTCTATTGCTTTGTTTGTTATGGTTAAGGATTCACCCTTTTTAACAAGCTGATTTATTATCAACCCGTTTATTTTATCTTTTATCCAAAGATCGCAATTCTCAAACTTGAGTGTAATTGGATATTCGGCATAATTAAATACAATCTCATTTATACCATTACTTGATTCAACCAATTTTTCACTTGCCCAGCGAACATCGAAAATGCCTGCGGGCGGTGCAGGTGGAAGATCAAGTTTGCTGCTTCCTTCACTATTCCTAGATAAATATAAAGATGCTGTTTTGTAACCAGCATCTTGAATTATTATTCTGCTCCAATCCTTATCAATTACATTTGCAATTTGTGCTGACGTTTTTGAAACGGTGTATGGAAAAGTTAATTCGCCGGCTTGGCTCGTTCTTGCCCAATAACCTTTTCCAGGTTTAAGCGATGAAGCAATTACATATCCGTTATTAAATTCAAAATAGGATGAATTAACAATGTTAGCTGGTGTGGATACTATTTGATTAACTTGAACTTCTTTATCATAAACACCTATCATATTCCAGCCAGAGTTTAAGGCTATCCTATTTGTTTTGCTCAGAGTTCCTTTAATAGCTTCGGTTTTTCCAGCAGCATATCTTACCCAATAACCTTTGCCAAGTGTAAGATTCGTTTCAATTGTATAGCCGCCGTTGAATCCGAAGATTTGCGAGTTAGCAGATGAAAACAAATCAGTTCCTTTCAAACTTGCAGCTATTACAGGCACAGAGACCATATTCCAGCCACTGTTTAAGGATGCATTTACAGTAATCTGTTTATTGTATTCAATTTGAAGACTTGTTAGAGCTTGATTTGTTATTCTTACAGAATCTTGAGTTTTCATATTGATATTTACAATCGATCCGTCAATTCTATCTTTTATGTAAAGGGTTCCTTCCGGTGCTGGATGCAAACCCCACTTAATAGTAATTGGGTATCCGGTTGATGAAGGTTGAAATGATAGTATCCAAGTTGTTTTTTCTTCGCTAGAATTACGAAAATCTCCAAGACTAGCATCACCTCCGGGAAGTAATAACCGTGCGTCTAAAACTCCCGCTGGTGGAACTGGTGGAAGAGTTTCTTCACCATAAATTGAATTTATTTGATCGTTCGCATTAATAGCATTAGCATGTCCAAGCAATAAAAATCTATCTTGAATAAACAATGATAAATTCCAATCTGTTGGTGCCGTTGTAAAATAAAATACATCAGTAAATCCACTCACTCCCTTTGAATTATATGCTTGTATTTTCCATGTGTGCTGTGTTCCGGGTTTCAAAAAATCAAACTGCATTGTTGTATCTGAGGTTGTTCCACTTTTTCCCGTCCAACCACCCTGGAATTCAATATTGTATCCGGAAGCGTATTTTGATTTAGACCAAAGCAACTTTGGTTTTAGAGGAATATTTACAGCATTATTGCCTGGGAACAATAAAGTTGGCTTTTTTGGCGCAATTAACTCAGTAGTAAAATTATTAACGCTTGGATAAGATGAAATGGGATTTGCAGCTTGTGAGTTCTTGGCTCTTACTCTCCAAAAATATTTTGTAACTGCCTCCAAGTTGGTTATTTGTTTTGTAGTATCTGTAATGGTTGAATCTTCAAAAACGATATTTGCAAAATTAGCATCCTTGGCAACTTGCAATTTGTATTTATCGGCATACTGAGATTTATGCCAAATCAATGTGGGACTTAATAACTGATCAATGGAGTTGTTTGCTGGGGATTTTAATACCGGTGTTGGTAAACTACCCAACATGTAATTAATAGTCATCTTTAATGAAGAAACAACACTTGGATTTGCAACTGTATAGTCTCCCGAGCCGGACATTGGTACATCTATTATAGTTCCTAAAACTCTATCTTGAAGTCTTCCATACACACCAACTGGTAAGTTCCAAGAAAGTTTTATATTAGTACCAGTACCAACTTGATACTGAATGATATGTTCTTTTGTTACAAACGATGTATTACTGCCGTTACGAATATCAGTTAATGAGTTATCAATGTTACCCGGTAAAACAAATCTGGTATCAAAACTTCCTGCTGGCGGCATAGGTGGAACAACATACTCGCCTAAAGTTGCATCTATACCATCAGTTGCTGTAGGATCTAGTCCAAATTGTAAATCTTTTGAGCCGCCAGATTGGTCAGTGATATTAAGTGAATAAATATTATTTGATGATAAGTTATAGAGCTCACTTATTTCTTGATTGTTTAATGCACGATTATAAACCCTTACCTCATCCATTGAACCAGTAAATCGTGTTGACGTTAAATTTGATGCAAGGCCGCCGCCGCCCCACCAGTGCCGTCCTAAGGCTGCCGCACTACCATTTATTTCTTTTATGTATGGTGAAGATATTACCAAACTAGAGTTAACATAACAATTAAGCACATTATTCTTAAATGTTACTGTATAATGAGCCCATTTTAAAGTATTGTTATTATCATATGGGTAATATTTTGTAACATCTCCAAAAATAATCATACTCCCAGCAGGTGCAGAACCGCCAACCTCGTGCCCAATTGTAAACACTTTGGTATCACCAAAATATATATAGGCTTCGCCCCCTGCTAATGGTTTGATAGATTCTTCATTAACCCACATCGAAATTGTTAGCTCTGCTGCAGAAGCAACAAGACTTGTTAATGCTTCTGGTAATAAAACATGACTTCCATTAGCACCCATAACACCAATAGAGGTAAATTTTACTGCCTGACCTATTGCTCCAGTAACAAAAGATGGATTGTTCATCAAGGTAGCGTGTAAATTATTACCACTCTCATCATTAGCATTTCCGTTGAAAGGATAATATGCAATTAGTCCATTTGTTGCCTGCGCAAATATTGTTGTACATGTAAATAGAAAGAGTATTATCAGCTTTTGCATTTCAGATCTCCTAAGAATTTTGTCCTTTCTTGTATTTTTATTTTGCTACTACCATTTTTTTTGTCTGAACAAATCCTTTTCTTGAGCCAGCCGAAGGACCGCCCGCTTGTAATCTATAAAAATATGTTCCGCTTTGTAGAGACGCGCCACGGCGCGTCTTTACGTTAAAGTTTTCATTATACGTTCCCGCTTGCTTGTACTCGTTAACTAGTGTAGCTATTTCTCTTCCTAAAACATCATACACTTTTAGCGATACGTGCACTTCGGCTGCGCTCAGTGCTTCGACCACCGGAATGCTATAGCTAATAGTGGTCGAAGGATTAAATGGATTTGGATAATTTTGGTATAGTTCTACTGCATTCGGAATTTCTTTTTGATGATTAATCGAAGAGATTAAATTATACTGAACAATAAGATCAAGTTTATTTAACGCAAGGTTTGTAACAGTGAATGAGCCAATTCCATTAACTGCTCTATTGATTATTATACCACCAAATTTATCCTTTATAACTCCGCTCGTTTCTTTTGGCAAATCCCATTCAATAGTAATGCTTGTACCCATTCCTGGCTGAAACTCTAAGAAATATGTTATTGTTGAAGCAAATGGTGGTTTTGTACCAAAACGAAAATCGGCAGTTGAGAAATCATTAGAAGAAGTTGGCAGTTTTAGTCTCGCATCAAATATATCTTTAGGGGGAAGCGGGGGCAACACCGCTTCCCCTAAAGAACCATCAACACCATCAGTTGCAGATGGGTCAATTCCAATTTTCAGCAATTGTGTGTCTCCCATATTATTACTCACTTTAATTGGAATACTCACAGTCTGCCCCAAAACCATTTTAAGGAAAATGAAAAAAACTAAACAACAATATTTTGAAATTTTATATCTCACTTCACTAATATCATTTTTTTGTAAGCTTTTGTCGAATTATTGATTATCTCGTAAAAATATACACCACTTGAAAAGCTAGTCGCGTTCCACTCAACTTCGTGGTAACCAGCTTCTAATTCTTTGTTAATTAGTTCAACTACACTTTCACCAAGTGTATTATAGATTGTTAGTTTTGTCCTTCCGTTTTGCGGCAATGCAAATTTTATTTTTGTTGTTGGGTTAAACGGATTTGGATAATTCTGGTATAGCTCAAATGATACTGGTATTTCTTCAGCAGATATTTCTAAACGGTTAATCGCTTCATTT
>WPAE01000231.1 GCA_009773205.1 Ignavibacteria bacterium | reverse complement strand
AGTCTTGTCCAACACAAGATGTCCCTGAAATAAGGGGCGTTTCCAACACAAAATGTCCCTGAAAATGTTTCTGAAACGCTAGAAGATGTCATTATCTGGCTTATGAATAAGCTAATAATAATGATGGATCATAAAATAAAAACAGTTGCGGATCTGGAAATATTTCTTGGGGCGAGCAAAGATTTAGATTTTCAGCAAATGGACAGAGTATCCACTTACGCATGGACAAACAAGCTTTTAAAGCGATTCCATTATCATGCTGAATCAAAAAAGCGCAAAGGCATCTTAAAACATTACATAGCTAAGATGACAGGTTATTCTGACCGGCAAGTAAAAAGGCTGATAAAAGAACATTTCTTGTTTGGCGGAATTAAAATAAAAAAGAGCTATAACCGCTATCGCTTTCAAAAAACTTATACCAGGGAAGACATTGATTTATTAATCAAAACAGACAACCTTCACAATCGCTTAAATGGATTAGCCACCAAAAAGATTTTTGAAATGGAATATCGTATCTATGGCAAACAAGAATACAAAAGACTGGCTGGCATATCAATCTCACATATCTACAATTTCAGAAAGACTCGGGGCTACCAGAAGAAAGCTTTAACTTACACAAAAACCAATCCCAGAAAGGTTAATATCGGGGAAAGGCAACGGCCAAACCCAGAGGGCAAGCCGGGGTATATTCGCGTCGATAGCGTGCATCAGGGAGATTCCGACAAGCAGAAAGGTGTTTATTACATAAACGCTGTTGACGAAGTTACTCAATGGCAAGTTGTTGCTGCCGTAGAAAAAATATCAGAGACATATTTACTTGATGCCCTATTAGATTTGCTTGCCCAATTTCCTTTTGTGATTATTGAATTTCATAGTGATAATGGCTCCGAATATATTAACAGACAAGTGTCCGCTCTCTTAAACAAACTTTTAATTAAATTAACTAAGTCCCGATCCAGACAATGCAATGACAATGCTTTAGTGGAATCAAAAAACGGTGCGGTCATCAGAAAATGGATGGGCTATGCTTACATCCCGCAAAAATCAGCCAAAAAAATTAATCAATTTTTTAAAGCTCATTTTAATTTATACATCAACTGCTACCGGCCTTCAATCTTTCCCGAGATTATCCTTTCCAGAAAAAATAAAGAAATCAAAAAATACAAATACAAAAATACGATGACACCTTTTGAAAAATTAAAAGTCATTCCGAACTTCAGGATATTCCTTAAGCCAAGTTTTCCTCTACTTGACTTGGAAACGTTCTTGAGTAATCATAGTGTCAATGACTATACTGAAAGGATGGTGAAGGCTCAAGATAAGCTCTTTGATGGCATCTTCTCCTAACTAGTTTTCAGGGACATTCTTGTATTGGAAAATACT
>WPAE01000230.1 GCA_009773205.1 Ignavibacteria bacterium | reverse complement strand
AAAGGCGCCTGCGTATCTCCAACAATTTGATATTTAATTACATCACAATAAATATACATTGTTGATAGATTTTCTAAATTTGCTTGATGAATTAGATCATAGCGCCTGTCAAACATAAAGACATTATCTTTAACCGCAGTAGTCTCAGCACCTAAGGACTTGAGCAAATTTTGCCCGAGGGATAGAGGAAAAATCCATGAGAAATTTTGTAGCTTAATGTTAATCATTTTTGTAATTGCATCATATGTACTTGAGATAGAGCAGTTCTGCTCGCTTGGGCCTGTACTTAAAAGCTTGCAAAAATAGGCAGCAAGTTCTCCTGCATTTTTATAATAGCCGGTTGGTACTTTTAACAGTCTATAATCTGTGGGTACAATCTTGTTATCACTAATATATTCCTGCACAATTTTCTCTAATTTCATCATTGCAGGATCATCCTTATAGTGCCTACGATATCTCTCACAGTTTTCTTTGAAGCCTGTTGCTTCACCTGACGCCAATCTTCCAATTACTGCAACATTCTCTTCCGTATAGTTTGGCCAATTGTATGGATATTGAATTGACACCAATGCTACCTCATATTCTCCATCTAGGTCGAGTGTTTTTGGCAACTGAACTTTATATGAATTTGCCTTGTTGCCTGGGTAAAAATTCATACTGGCATTGCTCGGCAATGTAACCATAAACTCCTCCATGATTACTTTTGAATATTTTCAATATCCTCTTCCTTAACCCAAGAATTAAATTTCGCAGGCCAGCCTTTCCACTTTACAAAGTATTCAAGTTTTCCACTTTGACCTTTACGTTTTCGCAGTGTTTTTTCAATTAAATAACGATTTTCCGAAATGGGTTGGAGCTCTTCTTCATAAAATTGTCCTTTTATACTATCACCCAAGTCATCTTTAAGTTTATACACTGGTTTCCCTTTGTTAATTGGCTGCTCTACATGAAAGTGCTCTTCACTCCAATTTGGCACATATCCCTTTTCAAATACTCCTTTCACCTTACTTATCCTAACCTTTTGTCCTATTGCAACTTTTCTCCTCTGCGTGGATATATTATTACCATATAGCCGATTCCATATTCTATCTTGATCCGATTTTCGAACATCAACTGGTTTCATGCCGATTGAGCGGTGATAGGAATTATTATAGGATTGAACAAAGTCATTCAAATTATCAATGTATTTGTTAGTTTGTTTTGCTGTAAAATATGTCCAAATTCGTGTTTTCAATGTGCGATTAAAACGTTCAACCACTGCAGCTTTTTGATCACTATTTGAATAGAAATGAAGGATTCCTTTGTCCTTCAAGTATTTTTGGACATCCCCATTTAAAAATTCTTTCCCTGCATCTGTTTGAATTTTCTTTGGAATTCTTGGAT
>WPAE01000007.1 GCA_009773205.1 Ignavibacteria bacterium | reverse complement strand
GCTAAGAGAAGCATTAAAAACAGAACTTAAACTAAAACAAAAGTTGGTTGCTTAAAATATGAGAGTCTCTTTAATTTCAACTAAGTTTGACTTTTTACCCTACACCGGAGGGCAAGTTAATTTACTGTAATAAAACATATTTAGATTTGTTTGGCTTCAAATCTTTGGAAGAGGCTAAAAATTATCCTATTGATCAACTGTACATTAACTCACCAAACAGAGCTGAATTTCTTCAAACTTTGAACAGCGTTAAAAAACTTGAGCATTACGAAGCTGCTCTTAAGACATTAGATGGACGTATAATTCATACAATCGAAAACACTACCGGCATTTTTGATGATGCTGGAAATCTTGTTCAAATAAGAAGCTATCTTGTTGATATAACTAAATTAAAAACAGTTGAAGCTGCAACAAAAAAACTGTCTCGTGCTGTAGAACAAAGCCCTGCCTCAGTTATTATAACTGATAATGAAGGCAACATTGAATATGTAAATCAAAAGTTTACTTTGGTTACCGGCTACTCATTTGAAGAAGTTGCGGGAAAAAATCCGCGAATATTTAAATCCGATTTCCACGATCAAGAGTTTTACGCTTCTTTATGGAAAACACTTCTTTCAACAAAAGAGTGGAGCGGGGAGATGTTGAACAAGAAGAAAAACGGAGAATTGTATTGGGAATCTACGTTGATCTCGCCACTTGTAAGCAGCGATAACCAGATTACTCATTTTGTAGCTATAAAGGAAGATATTACTCAAAAGAAAATGATGATTGAGGAATTAATAAAAACAAAAGAATTAGCAGAACGGGCAATTAAATTAAAGGATGCTTTTATTGCTAATATGTCTCACGAAATTAGAACTCCGCTAAACGGTATGTTAGGAATGATTAGTATAATTAAAGAAAGTTATGTGCAACATATTACAAATGAAGATTATAAATTATTTGATGGTATTAACAACTCCAGCAATAGGTTAATTAGAACTGTTGATATGATTTTAAATTATTCTAGATTACAAGTTGGCGATTTTTTACCGTTGAGTGAAAATATAGATTTAGCACCAATTTGCGAAGATTTGATTGGCGAATTTCAAATTGCAGCCAGAAATAACTCCATAGAACTGTCCTTCGAGAATCTTTGCGGAGAAACAAAACTATATGCCGATTCTTATTCAATAACTATAGCACTGTCTAATTTGATTGATAATGCGATAAAATTCACTAACAAAGGATTTGTAAAACTTGTTCTTTATAAAGAAAGCAATAATTTAATAAAGATGGATGTTAGAGACAGCGGTAAAGGAATAGGTAAAGATTTTATTCCTTACATCTTCTCTCCTTACTCTCAAGAAGAGGTTGGCTACACACGAAGTTATGAAGGTGTTGGTTTAGGGCTTTCGCTCGTTAAAAAGTTTTTGAATTTGAATAACGCAGATATTTCTGTTATTAGTGAAATTGGAGAAGGTTCAACTTTTACCATCACATTCTTTGACTCAGTTAATTACTCGTAAAAAAGCAAAGTAATAATGGATTTGAGAATTGTAATATTAAAACAAGTACTAACACAGAATGTATTGAAACTATGAATAAACCTTTAATTCTAATTGTAGAAGATGATGAAATAAGCCAAGTTGTGCTTGTTCGTACTATCGGCAGCAATTACAATACTTTAGTTACAGATTCTTCGGATGAAGCGAAGATTTTGCTTCAAAAAAACAAAGTTGATTTAGTATTGATGGATATTTCGATAAAAGGTTCTAAGAATGGCTTGGAATTCACGGAGGAATTGAAATCCTTAGATGAATACAAACATATACCAATAATTGTAGTTACTGCGCACGCATTCGAGAAGGACAGGTTAGCGGCTTTTGAACATGGATGCAATGATTATATCTCGAAACCATTTACAAAAGATTCTTTGCTGAGTATAATAGCAAAACATCTCTTAGACTTCTGAAAAATTATTACAGTGTCATGTTGAGTCTTCGACACAATCACTGCCTTCAGACTGACATACAACGTATTGAAACTTAGTTTTTAGAGGTCGCACTCTGTAAGCTCATAATTTAGGTTTTATAACACCAAAGAATAAACCCAAATTTTCCTAACGGAAAATTTGGGAATGAATCTCCTCGCCGCAACCTACCCGCCGCTTTGCTTTGGCAGGCGGGGCAGCGAGGTTTCTGAAAACAAATTTTATTTATTCGCCTCAAGAGGCGGGGAATTTGACCCTCGACCGCCTCTGGCGGATTAAAACTACAGTTTTTAGAAGCGCTAATTAATTAACCTCACAGTAATATATTTTCATTTCAACACAACTACGTTCCAAAAACACAAACCAATTAATTGAGGCAACACGCTCAACTTTGCCAATGTAAAGCATTATTATCGAAATACTTCAAAAAAAATCTTGACAATTCCAATTAAAATGAGTTATTTTGCAAATAGTGGTTAATAGTGTAAGATAGTGGGTAATAATGTTTATAGGAAGTTTTAAATATTCTGTTGATGCAAAAGGAAGGATTAGCATTCCGGCAAAATTCAAGAAAGTATTGAAACCGGAAGCTAACGAAACTTTTGTGATGACACGCAGCACAGTTCAGTGTATTGATGTGTATCCTTTCAATTATTGGGAAGAAAAAATTAAACCACGCATTGATGCTTTAGATGATTTCGATTTTGAAGAAGCAGCCTTCAAAAGATCTTTGTTTGAATTGGCTTCAGATCAAGAATTGGATAAACAATCCAGATTATTTCTACCTAAAAACTTATTGGATTTTGCGGGCATTGATAAGGAAGTTTTAATTCTTGGACAGAACAATAAAATCGAGTTTTGGAATCCGGAAATTTTTGAAAAGCAAAAGAGAGAATTTCCAAAGCCGTTTGCGGAATTAGCAAAGCAAGTAATGAACAGCCAAAAATGATACATAAGCCAGTGATGTTGAAGGAATGCGTTGATCTTCTTGCCACAAAGGATGACGGAACTTACTTCGATGGAACGGCGGGTTTTGGCGGGCACTCTACAGAAATATTAAAAAGAATTAGTTCTAAAGGGCAGCTAATTGCAACAGATAAAGACCAAACTGCTTTCCAGTATTGCAGAAACAAGTTTGCCGCAGACAAACGTTATTCTATATACAACACGTCCTTTAAGAATATTGATACAATTTCCAAAATTGAGTTCATTTGCAGACTTGGGAGTGTCCTCGTTTCAACTAGATAATGTTGAAGCGGGATTCACGTTCCGGGAGGATTCCTCCCTTGATCTGAGGATGAATAAACAAGAGGGTTTTTCAGCTTCAGAATTTTTAAACGAAGCATCGCAAGAAAACATTGCAAAAGTGTTATTCGAGTTTGGGGAAGAAAAGAATTCCCGCGCAATTGCCAAGAAAATTATTGAGTTAAGACTAAAAGAAAAAATATCAAGAACTTTCCAGTTAAAAAAAATAGTAGAAAATTTAACTCCCGAAAGATTTATTACAAAAAGTTTAGCAAGAGTTTTTCAAGCCCTTAGAATTTATGTAAACGATGAGTTAGGCGAGCTTACGGAATTTTTAGACAAATCTGTTAATCTGCTTAATAAGAATGGAAGAATAGCAGTGTTAACATTTCATTCTTTAGAAGACAGAATTGTAAAAGAAAAATTTAAGTACGAAAGTTTGAGTTGTATTTGCCCGCCCGGCACGCCAATATGTATTTGCAGTAAGAAGCAAAAACTAAAATTGATTACTTCAAAACCGGTTGTTCCAGCAGAAAGCGAAATTGAAAATAATAGAAGAGCACGCAGCGCAAAACTAAGAGCAGCAGAAAGAATTTAATATGAAAGGCTCCACGCTTACAAAATTTATAATAGTTGTTATAGCTGCCGCATTAATTTTGCTTACTTACGTTATGCTTTTAACAGATATAAAGAGAATGAACAAAGAAAAGATTACAAAACAAGAAGCCTTGAATGAAAGAATTAACCGAATAGAAATGCAAATGGTTGAAGTACAAAAATTAATGTCTGAGGACAAAATAGTCCGTTTCGCTCAAGATTCGCTTGGGTTAATTCGTCCAGCAGATAATCTTGAAACAATTACAATTTCAAAAGAGCAAGTAAATCAAATTTTAAAAGCAATTAGCGAGAAGTATGATTAATTCGCGAGCATTAATAATTACCGGAATACTTTTTAGTGTGCTCATCATTTTGGTGATTAAGCTATTCACCATTCAAATTACTAAACATGAATACTATACTAGAATTGCCGAGACACAGCAGTACAAGCCGCAAATAGTTAAAGCAGAACGTGGATTAATTAAAGACGTAAACGGAGAAGTTCTAAGCTATACTTTAAGCAATGTTTCATTTTTTGTTGATAGAAGAATGGTTGATAACAAGAAGATTGATGCTATAGCTAAAGTATTTGCAAAAGAAATGGGAAAAGCAAAAAGCTACTACTTTAACAAGATTAAATCCGGCAGCAAGATTATTTGCATTGAAAGCAAAGTACCAATGGACCAAGCTATTCGTTTAAAGAAATTTGTAATTGATGGACTGACTCATCAAGAAGATTTTTCCCGCGTATATCCATACGGTAATTCAGCCGCGCACATTTTGGGTTATGTTGATAAAAAAAATGGAACTGGAATAGAGGGAATCGAAAAAAAGTATAACCAAGAACTAACTGGAACAAATGGATATTTTGTTTACGAAAGAGATGTTTTTGGAAGGATATTATCAATTGATGAAAACACTTCTAGATTACCACAAAGCGGAAGTACAATATATCTTACTGTAAATAAAAATTATCAAAAAATACTTGAAGAAGAATTAACAAAGGGTTTAGAAAAATTTGGCGGTAAATCTGCAGTTGGAATTATTATGAATCCGAACACTGGCGAAATTTTAGCTTTAGCTAACTCGCCAAATTATGACCCTGCCAGCTATAATCTTTCAGAAGCAGAAAGCAGAAGAAACAGAGCTATAGTTGATACTTATGAACCAGGTTCAACTATGAAGTCAATTACAATGGCGGTTTTGTATGATCAAAAGTTAGTTGAAGAAAATGAAACTGTAGATACAGAAAATGGCATCTTTAAGTATAAAGGTGTTACTATTAAAGATTCTCATAAAAACGGTATTCTAACTGTAAGAGGTGTTTTAGAGCAATCTAGCAACATTGGAATGGCAAAACTTGTTGAGCGTTTGGATACAGAAACTTTTTACAAATATCTGCGTGATTTTGGATTCAGCAACAAAGCTTCTATAGATCTTCCAAGTGAAGCTGAGGGTACATTAAAACTACCAAAATATTTTACGGGAATTTCAAAAGCATTTATGTCTTATGGATATGAATTATCTGTAACGCCGCTTCAAATGACAGCAGCTTTTAGTGCTTTAGTAAACGGCGGAGTTCTTTATCAGCCTTATATAACCAAAACTATCACGGACCAAAAAGGGAATATCCTTAAGGAGAATCAACCAGAAAAAATTAGAAATGTTATTAGTGCAGAAACATCTAAGAAGATTAGAGACTTGATGGTTGGAGTTGTTGAGCGTGGCTCTGGAACTGCAGCAATGCTTCCAAATGTATTAGTTGGAGGAAAAACCGGAACTACACAAAGGCTTGTTAATAACAACTATTCCAGCTCCAGCCACGTTTCTTCTTTCATTGGGTTTTTTCCAGCCGAAAAACCTTCTGTAGTTGTATATGTTCTTGTTAATTCACCAACAATTGGCAGATATGGTGGTTTAGTAGCAGCGCCAATTTTTCATGAAACTGCAAAGAGATTGATTGAGTCTGATGCGAACTTAGTTAAAGATAAAAAGCCTATTAAGCGTGATAACAAACTGATGGAACAGTTGATTGCAGATTTGAGAAACGCACCTAAATCATCAAAACGTTCTTACTTAAATGTTGCGGAAAAGAAAGCAGTAAACGACAGAATGGAATACTATAAAAGTGATACAATGCCAAATCTCACAGATAAATCTGTTAGAGATGCAATTGCTCAGTTAAATGCGATGAAAGTAAAGTTCAAAGTAAATGGTTTTGGAAAAGTGGTTTGGCAAAGCATAGAGCCGGGCGTGCCAATAAATCCTGGAACAGTATGTACGCTTAAATGTGAACCTGCAAATAAAAAAGTAAGACAGGATATAACGGAATGAAGTTAAATGAACTATTAAATAAGGTAAAAGTTGTTCAGGTTGTTGGCAATGCAGAACTTAAAGAGATCTTAAATATTACAATTGATTCACGTACGGCGGGCAAAAACTCTATTTTCTTTGCAATTGAAGGTTTCAAAACCGATGGACACAAATTTGTTCAGGATGCTATTAATCAAGGCGCAGATGCAGTTGTTGTTGTAGTACAAAATGTAAATATAGTTCCGGACCAAATTTTTGTTCACGCAGGCTGCGTTAAAATTGTTGTTGAAGATACACGAAAATCTTTAGCAGAGTTTTCAAATATTTTTTATGGCGAGCCTTCTAAAAAATTAAAACTAATTGGAATAACCGGAACAAAAGGAAAATCTACAACAGCATTTTATGTAAAGAATATTTTTGAGAATGCAGGCTACAAATGCGGTTTAATTGGAACGATTGCAAATTACATTGGTGATAAAGAAATAAAAACTACGCTAACTACGCCTCAATCTCACGAATTAAATGAGTTGTTAAACGAAATGGTGAAAGAAGGCTGCACTCATTGTGTAATGGAAGTTTCCTCTCATGCTCTTAGATTAAATAGAGTTGATTACATCAGTTTTGCTTCTGCAATATTTACTAACATTACTTCAGACCACATGGATTTTCACAAGACTTTTGAACATTACTTCGCTTCCAAAAAAATCTTGTTCGATATGGTTGGTGAAAGCGGAACAATTTCATATAACTCTGATGATGAAAACGGCAGCGCTATTGTTAAGCATTCGGCTGCAAGAAAAATTTCTTACGGTCTTAACAAAGAAGCAAGTGTAAAGATTAATAAAGTAGAGTTTGATTTAGAAGGAACAAAGTTTGAATTGAAGTGGCAAGGAACAAATTACAAAGCAGAAACAAGTTTAGTAGGTCATTTTAATGCGTTAAATGCTGCATCGGCTTTTGTTGCAGCAGTTGCAGAGGGCATTTCGCCAGAGAATGCATTAGAAGGAATTAAAACTACTCCACAAGTGCCGGGCAGATTTGAAGTAGTTGGAAAGAAAAACAAAAAAGTTATAGTTGATTACTCTCATACTTCGGATTCATTAAAACAAGTTTTGATTGCTATTCATCATATAGTTAAGAAAGAAAGAAAAATATACACTGTATTTGGATGCGGAGGCGATCGGGATAGAACAAAACGACCAATTATGGGCGAGATTGCTTCTTCGATGAGCGAATGGGTTTATGTAACATCAGATAATCCGAGAACCGAAGACCCGTTTTTAATTATTGATGAAATCTTAAAGGGAATTAAAGCTAATAATTACCGCTTGCATGAAAACAGAGATGAAGCAATAAGAGCAGCAATTTTTGAAAGTGAAGATGATGCCGTAATTCTTATTGCAGGCAAAGGGCACGAGAATTATCAAGAAATAAACGGAGTGCGCAAGCACTTTTCTGATAAAGAAACAGCGGAAAAATATATAGGCAAATGGGAAAACTGAAAATTACACTCGAAGATTTATTTAACCTGCCAACTGCGGTTATCTACAACCCGGATGGATTTAAACCTATATCCAAAGTTGAGATAGATTCCCGCAGTGTAAAAAAAGGTTCTTTATTTGCAGCAATAAAAGGAGAAAAGTTTGATGGACATGATTTTGTATTAACAGCAGTTAAAAACGGTGCTAATGCAGTTGTAGTAAATAAAAAGAAAATTAAAAATCTCACTTCACTTGATATTACTGTTATTGCTGTGGAGGATACCGCTAAAGCTTACGGTGATTTAGCAAATGTGTGGAGAAAGAAACTAAAAGCAAAGGTTGTTGCAATTACAGGCAGCAACGGCAAAACTTCTACTAAAGAAATGGCTGCTGATTTGCTTTCAGAAAAGTTTAATGTTGTAAAAACATTGGCTAACAACAACAACCATATTGGTGTTCCTCTTACAATTTTTAGCACCTACGAAAAATGTGAAATCTTAGTTTTAGAACAGGGAACAAATCACTTCGGCGAAATTCCATACTCGGCAAAGATATCTCAGCCGGATTTTGCAATGATAACAAACATCGGCGATTCGCACATTGAGTTTTTAATAAACAGAGAAGGGGTTTACAAAGAAAAATCTGCTTTGTTTGATGAAGCAGAAAAAAATGGCGGAACTGTTTTAATCAATACAGACGACATAATCATACGTGCGAAAACTAAAGGATATTCAAGAAAAATTACGTATGGGTTTTACGGCAATCCAGACGTAAAAGGAAAAGTTTTAGGATTTACAGAAGACGGAAAAACCAAAGTTCAAATAATTACTACTAAAGAAACTTTTGATGTAACTCTTCCGGTGTATGGAGAAGCAAATGCAAAAAACTTTCTTGCTGCGGCTGCAGTTGCATTAAATCTTGGATTATCAAAAAAACAAATAGTAAACGCAACAAAAAAGTTTTCTGCAGTACAAGGCAGATTGGAAGTCAAACAATATAAAAACGCAGTTGTTATTAATGATACGTATAACGCAAGTCCGGCTTCTGTAATAGAAGCCGTTAAAACCCTGCACAAAATTAAAACGTATAAAAAGAAAATAGTAGTACTCGGAGATATTTTTGAGTTAGGCAGTCAATCAGTAAAAATGCACAAAGAATTGGAAAAGATTTTCAAGCCATCGAAAAATTTAGTTGTGCTAACGGTTGGCAGCATTATGCAGCATTTAGTTAAAGAGTTGAGAAAGAAAAAAATTAGATCAATCCATTTCTTTTTGCGCGAAGCTCTATCGCTTTATTTGCAGTATGAAGAGATAGAAAACTCGGTAATTCTTGTAAAAGGATCGCGCGGAATGAAGATGGAAGAATTTGTAAACATTTTGGATAAAAGGTTTGCATAATGTTCTACTACCTTTTTGAGTACATTAACAGAGAATTTAATCCTCCGGGATTTGACATCTTTAGATTTTTAACTTTCCGCTCTGCTCTTGCGGCAATTACTGCGCTTTTATTTTCGTTTATACTCGGTCCCAAAATAATAGCTCTTCTTAAAAAAAGGCAAGTTGATCAGCCGATTCGTGAAGAGGGACCAAAGACTCATAAAAAGAAAGCTGGTACGCCAACTATGGGTGGTTTGATAATTCTTTTTTCTGTAATTGCTCCTGTGTTGTTGTGGGCAGATATGAAAAGTGTTTTCATTTTACTCGTTCTGTTTGCAACAATAGTTCTTGGAATAGTTGGTTTTCTTGATGATTACTTAAAAGTGGTAAAGAAACTTCCAACTGGTTTGATTGCACGTTATAAATTACTCGGACAAATTTTCGTTGGCTTAGTTGTTGGTACGGCGGTTTATTTCTTACCAGAATTTGCGCAATACAATACGCAAACAACTTTACCTTTCTTCAAAAACCTTAATTGGGATTTTGGAATTCTCTTTATTCCTTGGGTTGTGTTCATCATTACTGCAACTTCTAATGCTGTTAATCTTACAGATGGTTTAGATGGATTAGCAATAGGAACAATACTAATCGTGATGCTTGCACTTGCAATTATTTCTTATGTAACAGGAAATGTTATTTACTCCGATTATCTAAATATTATTTATATGCCGGGAAGCGGCGAACTAACTGTGTTTATTGCTGCGTTAATTGGAGCCGGACTTGGATTTCTATGGTTCAACTTTTATCCATCACAAGTTTTTATGGGAGATACCGGCTCGCTTGCTCTTGGCGGCGCATTTGGTGTAATGATGATTGTTATTAAGAAAGATTTACTTATTCCAATTCTTGGCGGAATATTTTTTATTGAAACACTTTCTGTAATTGCACAGCGTTTGTATTTCAAGTACACAAAGAAAAGGTATGGTGAAGGAAAAAGAATTTTTAAAATGGCTCCAATTCATCATCATTTTGAACAGCTCGGCTGGGAAGAACCGAAGATCGTTATAAGATTTTACATTGTTACAGTAATTCTTGCAATAATTAGTTTAGCTTCATTCAAGATACGTTAATGGAAATAGCTGGAAAGAAAATAGCGATAATAGGGGCAGTTAAAAGTGGAATTGCCTCTGCTCAGTTAGCAAAAAAACTTGGCGCTGTGCCTTTTGTAAGCGATGGCAGTCCAAAAGACAAACTGCTGCACGCCCATCAAGTTTTTGAAAAAGAAAACATAGCTTATGAGTTTGGCGAACATTCTGCAAAAGTTTATGATTGCGATTTTATTGTTACAAGCCCTGGAGTGCCGACAAATTCAATGGTGCTTTCAACTGCAATAGAAAAAGGAATAAAGATTTACAGCGAAGTGGAATTTGCATCTTGGTTTTGTAAAGGATCAATAATATCAATTACCGGGACAAATGGAAAAACAACAACAACAGCTTTAATGAATCATACTTTGAATGAATGTGGAATAAAATGTTTTGCTGCCGGAAATATTGGAAATCCATTTTCTGAAATAGCCTTAGAAGTAAAGGAAGATGAATTTGTTGCGCTCGAAACATCTAGTTTTCAGCTCGATTTTACAGTGAAGTTCAAACCTCACTTCTCAATGATACTTAATATAACTCCGGATCACTTGGATAGATACGACAATAATTTTGATAAATACGCTGCTTCAAAAATTAGAATTGCAGCAAATCAAACCGAAGAAGATTTCTTTATTTACAACGCAGATGATACTAACACTTTTGAAACGATGAAAAACTCAAGAGTTCAGAAACTTGCTTTTTCATTAAAGAAAGAAATTCCAGTTGGCGCTTATCATAAAAATGGCGATATGTGCTTTGCGTGGTTTGGAAAAGTTTCCAAAGTATGTTCTTCGAATGATTTGTTTATAAAAGGAGAGCACAATATTGCTAACGCGCTTGCTGTTATGGCAATTGCTAAATTACTAAATATACCAAATCAAAAAATTAGAGACGCCTTTGCTTCATTCAAAGGTGTAGAGCATAGAATTGAATTTGTTCGTGAGCTTGAAGGTGTAGAATATTACAATGATTCCAAAGCTACTAATGTTGATTCTGTAATTGTTGCTTTGAAAACTTTTACTAAGCCAATCTATTTGATATTAGGCGGAAAAGACAAAGGCAACAACTACGATGATATTAAAGAACTTGTTAAAGAAAATGTAAAGAAAATTTACGCAATTGGAGTATCTGCTCAGAAAGTTGAAGACTATTTCGGTGCTTTCGTTCAAACAGAAAAAAAAGAAAGCCTGCTAGCATGTGTTGAAGCCGCTCGCAATGAAGCCGAAGCCGGTTCTGTTCTTCTTCTTTCTCCGGCGTGTGCAAGTTTCGACATGTTTGAAGATTACATGCATAGAGGAAATATTTTTAAGCAAGTTGTGAAAGGCTTAAAGTAATGAATACTTGGGTCAAAATATTAATTGTATTTGTTGTTGCTATGATTTCTCTTGGCGCAGTAATGGTTCTAACTGCAAGCGGCACTTACAGTATGATGAAATGGGATTCAAATTTTCATTTGTTTCAAAATCACTTTACAAAAATTTTAATTGCTGTAGCGGGATTGTATGTATTCTCAAAAATTAAGTACGAGAAGTACCGTAAGTACACTAAGATTGCTCTCTTTGCAATTATAGCCGTTTTGATTTATACATATTTTTACTCTCCGAAAATCAAAGGCGCACAGCGCTGGCTCGATCTAGGCTTTATACAGTTTCAGCCATCCGAAGCGGCTAAAATAATTTTGATTATGCACCTTTCTCTTATGCTGGAAAAATATGGTGAAAAAATTAAAGACTTTAAAAACGGTTTCTTATTTCCATTAATATGGGTTGGGATAGTTGGTGCTTTAGTTTTGGTGCAGCCGAACGTTAGCACAGCGGTTATAATTGTAATTACATCGTTTATTTTGTTGTTTGTTGCAGGAGCTAGACCGAAACATGTTTTTGGAATTTTAGCCGGAGCCAGTTTTATTATTGGGGCTGCTGCTTATCTTCTAACTCACTCACGAGAAAGGATACTTACATATATAGATAGTTTGATAAACGGAGGAGATATAAATGTTCAGGTAAAGCAAGCTAAGATTGCTCTTGGAAGCGGCGGCTGGGTTGGCATTGGTGCGGGACACAGCAGGCAAAGTGATTTGTTTCTACCTGAATCTTATGGCGATTTTATTTTTTCAATTTTAGGCGAAGAATGGGGATTCATTGGCTCAGTAACAATACTAGCTCTTTACTTCTCTCTCTTTTTGGTTTGTATGGTCATTGCCAAAAAATCTCAAGATAAGTTTGGTCAATTGATGGTTTTAGGTTTAGGATTCAACATAATTATAAGTGCGTTTATTAATGCAGCAGTTGTAACTGGCTTGCTGCCAACAACAGGAATTACACTTCCTTTCATAAGCTTTGGAGGAACATCCATAATTCTCTATGCAATTTCGATTGGAATAATTATAAACGTAGGCAGACAAACTGTTAGAACAAGCGAGTTAAAAATTCAGCAAATATGAGTAAGCAGAGAACACCATATCGTTTCATTTTTGCTGGCGGTGGAACTGGCGGACATCTTTATCCAGCACTTGCTGTTGCACAGCAAATTAGAGAAATAAAACCCGAAGCAGAAATTTTGTTTATCGGCGCAAAAGGAAAAATTGAAGAGCGTGTAGTTCCAGAACATAATTTTAAGTTCAAAACAATTTGGATTAGCGGTTTTGCACGCAGGTTTAATATGAGCAACATTTTGTTTCCTGTTAAGATTTTAATATCGCTAATTCAATCTATTTGTATAAACTTTGGATTTAAACCGAGAGTAGCTATTGGAAGCGGAGCTTATGTTTCCGGCCCGGTTACTTGGGCTGCTTCAATTATAGGTGCAAAAGTAATTCTGCTCGAACAAAATAGTTACCCTGGTGTTACCAACAGGTTACTCGAAAAGAAAGCAACAGAAATACATATCACTTTTGAAGAATCAAAAAAATATTTCAGAGAGCAGAGCAAATTGAAACTTACTGGCAATCCAATAAGAATAAACCTCAAGCTGGTAGATAGAATGGAAGCCTTTAGCGCATTGGGTCTTAAGCCCGATAAAAAAACTCTTTTAATTATTGGCGGAAGCGGCGGCGCAAAATCTCTTAACACTGCAGTTGCAAAAAACATAATAAAGTTTACAGAACTTGGAATTCAAATTTTGTGGCAAACAGGAAAAGTTTATTATCAAGAATTCAGGCGCTATAACGGGCAAGGCGTTAAAGTAATGGAATACATTAGCGATATGAGTGCAGCTTACTCAGCTTGCGATTTAGTTCTTGCACGTGCCGGCGCAACTACTATTGCTGAAGTATCAATGCTTGGATTGCCTGTTGTGTTTGTTCCATCTGCAAATGTTGCGGCAGACCATCAATTCAAAAACGCAAAGACTTTAGTTGATGCAAATGCGGCAGAGTTAGTAGAAGATAAAAATATAGAAACTCTGCTGTTCGATTCAATTTCAAAACTGATGTTTGATGAAGAGCGCAAAAATTCATTAAAGAAAAATATCGTTTCATTTGCAAAACCTAATGCTGCATTAGAAATAGCCCAAAGAGCAATTAAAATGGCTGAAACCTTATGATAAAAATGATTCCTATAAATAAAATAACCAAAACACTATTAAGACTAAATGTTTTGGGCGTTTATGAGTTTGAACGTGTTTTAGTAAGGGTACTGAAGTTTTATTTGTATCTGCTTTGCTTAATTGCAGCAGCTGCAATTTACCAATGTGAAAAAATTAGGATGATATAACTATGATGATGAAAACAGTGAAGAATGTTCACTTTGTAGGAATTGGCGGAATTGGAATGAGCGGCATTGCAGAAATTTTATTAAGCCAAGGATTTAAGGTAACCGGTTCCGATCTAACAAAGACAGATGTTACAGATAGATTGGAAACTTTAGGAATAAAAATTTACGAGGGACACTCTCCTAGTAATTTAGTTGAAGCTGATGTTGTAGTTTTCTCTTCGGCGGTTAATTTGGATAACTCTGAAGTGAAAGCGGCTGTAGAAAGAAAAATTCCTGTAATTAAACGTGCGGAGATGTTAGCAGAATGTATGCGCATGAAATATGGAATTGGAATTGCAGGAACGCACGGAAAGACAACAACTACATCTATGGTTGGCTTGGTTTTAACTGAAGCAGGAATTGACCCTACAATAATAGTTGGCGGTAAACTTAGCAGTCTTGGCGGTACAAATGCCAGGCTTGGTAAAGGTGAGTTTATTGTAGTTGAAGCAGATGAATTTGATAGAACATTTTTGAAGTTAACACCTACTATTGCTGCATTAACTACTTTAGAAAAAGAGCATTTAGATACTTACAAAGACTTGGATGACATTAAAGTTGCCTTTATTGAGTTTGCTAACAAAGTTCCTTTCTTCGGTTTTGTAGTTCTATGCTTAGATGAACCGGCTTTGCAAGATATCATTCCTCAGATTACAAGAAAAATTTTTACATACGGCATTTCTCCGCATGCAGATGTTAGAGCTGTAAATATTACTCACAAAGAAAATCACTCAGAATATTCTGTTGTTTATAATGGCGAAGAATTAGGAAGAATTAAGTTAAATCTTCCCGGCTTACACAACATAAAAAATTCTCTTGTTGCAATTACAATTGCTAAAGAAATGGGAGTTGATTTCGAGACGATTAAAAATGCGCTCGGAAAGTTTACAGGTGTTTACCGCCGCTTCGAAACAAAGTATGATAAAGAAGTTATGGTGATAGATGATTACGGTCATCATCCAACAGAAATTAATGTAACGCTTGATGGAATTCGACGCGGGTGGAACAGAAGATTGGTTGCAATTTTCCAGCCGCATTTATTCAGCCGCACAAGAGATTTTTACCAAGAGTTTGGAAGATCGTTTCTCAACTCAGACGTTTTTATTTGTACAGATGTTTATCCGGCAAGAGAAACACCCATTGAAGGAATTTCGGGTGAATTGATTACTGAAACGGCTAAAAAGTTTGGACATAAAAATGTTTACTACGAACCGGATAAAACTAAAATTCCGGAATTGCTGAAATCAATTTATCAGAAAGGTGATATTATAATAACTCTCGGTGCCGGCGATATCTGGAAATTTGGAAATCATTTTGTTGAATTCTTAAAGGCGGATATGAAGTGATGAAACTTCCTAAAAACATATTTGCTTCTTTACTTTTTGCTCTGGCTCTAATGGCTATTACATATTTGTCCCTTAGCGTTAAGCCAAGCATAAAAAACAAAATCAAATACATAGAAATTTCTGGTAATGTTCACTTATCGCGCTTCGGATATATAGAATTTGCTAGGCTTAACAACAAAAGAAGTTATGAGAATCTCAACGTGCAGATTATAAGAGCAAGAATTGAAAAACATCCTTATGTGGAATCAGCGGATGTTCGTTACGATGGAAATGGAAAAGTATCTGTAAAGATTACAGAAAAGAATTTTGAATCTCTTATGTTCAACGAAGATGAGCAATACTTGATTACAGATAAACTTCAAGCGCTGCCGGTTTTAGAGAATTCGTTAAAAATTGATTATCCCGTTATTGCGAATGTTCAATTAGATAAAGCTGTAAAGATGTTGTCGTCAATCAAAAAAAATTATGATGTGCTGACTGCGGCTAAAATTATTGGCGCAGTAAAACTTGCTAATCCAGAAATGCATGACGCTCTTTCTTCGATAGACATGCAGAACGGCGGTGAGATAAATCTTTATTTCTCTGTCTTTGATTATCCGGTGCGGCTGGGAAGAGGCAATGAACTGCATAAAGTTATTTACTTCTGTAGTTTTTGGAATTACTTAAAAGGAAAAGAGCTGAACAGTTATATGGATTATGTTGATTTACGTTACGGCGGGCACATTTTCCTTGGAATTTTAGAAAACATAGATCAAAACCAAGAAAAGATGGATAGGAAATCATGAAAAAAAATGTAATAGCTGGATTAGACTTAGGAACAACAAAAGTATGCGCGGTTATTGCAGAGCATGTGGATTCCAACATCAACATACTTGGCTTTGGTGTTGCTCCATCCGAAGGTTTAACAAGAGGATTAGTTGCTAACATTGCTAAAACAGCAGAAGCAATAACAGAAGCAATGAGCATTGCGAGCAACAGAGCCGGATTATCTATCAAAGAATTAAACGTTGGAGTAGCCGGCGAACACATTACAAGTCTCCGCCATAGAAACTATGTTACTATAAATAATCCGGATCATGAAGTTTCTCAATCGGATTTAGACAGATTGAAAACAGATGTTCATACAATTCGAATACCGGCAGATAGAGAAATACTACACATTATACCGGAAGAATATTTTGTAGATCATACAGGTGGAATTGATGACCCGATTGGAATGTGCGGTTCAAGATTGGAGGCAGTAAACCATGTTGTATTGGCTTCAATTCCAGCATTGCAGAACATAAAGAAATCTGTTGAGCGTGCCGGCTTTATTCCAAAAGAATTAGTTCTTCAGCCAATTGCATCAAGTCTTTCTGTTCTAGAAGAGAACGAAAAAGATCTTGGCGTTGTGTTGATTGATATTGGTGGCGGTACAACGGATTTAGCCGTATTTCATAAAAAAGCGATTAAACATACAAAAGTAATTGGTGTAGCTGGCAATCAAGTTACAAACGATATACGCGAAACACTTGGCATTGTTACAACAGAAGCAGAAAAACTAAAACGAGATCACGGTTTTGCAACCGAGCACGCAATAATCAGAGACGAAGAAATCTATATAAAGGGCGTTGGTGGAAGAGGAAATGTAAAAATTCCGGTTTCACTTCTTACTCAAATTATAAGCGTAAGAATGAAAGAGCTTTTCACTTTGATTGATAACGATCTTCGCAATTCCGGCTTAAAGAGCAAAATTAAAGCTGGTGTAGTTTTAACAGGCGGCGGTTCTTTATTAACTGGCTGCGATGAACTTGCTTCTGAAATATTTGGACTTCATGCACGCATTGGTGTTCCGCTCGATCTTGGCTCCGGTTTGTCTAAAGAAGTTGAAAGTCCCGAGTTTGCAACTGTAGCCGGATTAATAAGAGGAATTCCTGGTAAAAGTTCACAAGAAAGTTTTACTCGTGTAAAACGAGATGGAAAGTTTAAGGTAACCAATGCTTTCAAGAAGCTCACAGATTTCTTCGAGAACTTGTAATGAAAAATTTAACAAAAAATATTATTTATAAAAACCACAACAAGGAGGAGTAATGTCCGACACTTACGAAAAACTGGAAAGAAGACCTCGTTTCTTTCAATTAGAAACTGCTAAACCACTTTCGGCGCAGATTAAAGTAGTTGGCGTTGGCGGCGGCGGATGCAATGCAATTGACAGCATGATAAACCGCGGATTAAGCGGCGTTGAGTTCATTGCAGTTAATACAGATGCACAAGTGCTGGAAGACAGCGGCGCATCTTTAAAAATTCAGATTGGCACAAATGTAACACGAGGGCTTGGCGCTGGAGCGGATCCTAACGTAGGAAGAAAAGCTGCAGAAGAAGACCGCGATAAAATTACACGCGCACTCGATGGCGCTGATATGGTTTTTGTTACTGCTGGCATGGGCGGTGGTACGGGAACGGGTGCAGCGCCAATAGTTGCATCAATTGCTAAAAGCATTGGGGCTTTGGTAATTGGTATTGCTACTAAACCTTTCTCTTGGGAAGGCAAAATTAGAATGAAAAATGCAGAAGAAGGCATCAACGAACTTAAACAATATGTTGATAGCTTAATAGTTGTTCCTAACAGCAGAATTCTTGCTATTATTGAAGCTGCAACAGTTGCTAAAGCTGCATTCGATAAACCAAACGAAATTCTTTACGAAGCAACACGCGGAATTTCTGATATCATTACTATTAAAGGTGTTATCAATGTTGATTTTGCAGACGTTCGCACAGTAATGAAAGAAAGTGGGCAAGCTTTAATGGGATGCGGAATTGCAAGCGGCGATAACCGCGCAGTTGAAGCAGCACAAAAAGCTATTTCTTCTCCACTCTTAGAAGGTGTTTCGATAAAAGGCGCAAAGAATATATTGTTGAATGTTAGCGCACCCGCTTCTATAACAATGCAAGAAATTGAAGAAGGCAATAATGTAATCTTTGAAGCAGCAGGCGAAGAAGCAAACGTAATCTTTGGCGCTGTAATTAAAGAGGAAATGCAAGATTATGTTTCTTACACTGTGATTGCTACAGGATTTGATACTCGCTCTTTAAGTAAACCAATAACCGAATTGAAAAAGGAAAAACAAGAAGCAGCTAAGCCAAAAGAAAGAGAAAGAATGGCTGTTAATTATGGGTTCTCTCCTAAAAGAGGTTTTGAACTTAACGACACTGAAAATCTTGACATACCTACAATCAAAAGAATGAAAAAAGGTCCGGATTTGTTCAACAACAATCTTTTTGATTTAGATAGCGGTTATAGAACAACAGAACCGAGACAGGAAAGAAACGATTACTTTAATGATGGCGAAGAAGATAGTTCTTCTTTCCTAAGAAAAATTATGGATTAAGAAGGCACGGTAAGAATGTTGTCATTTCAAGCGGCTTGTACAGACTCTGCTAGCGAGAAATAATAATATTTTTTTCTGATGTTCTTTGTTAACAAAAAGTACTAAGAGCGATTAAGTTTCCCCACAATGTAGTTGCTCTTAAAAGGCTGCACGGTTTTCACCTTGTTGTGGTGATGATGGTAAATGAAAACCTATGCAGCCTTTTTATTACACCATTTTGTTCAAACTCAAGTTTTTGAATTTATTTCGGTTTTACTATTTTTTGCCCAACAAAAATTGAAACAAATAATTATGAAAAAGATTGCACTGCTGTTAATTGTCTTATTGCTAGGAACAAAATCTTTTGCGCAGGAAGGAGAAGATGTTGGCTGGGTTGCTCGCTTTGGTGCCGCTGGCGGAGTTTCACCTTCGTATGTATTTCCAAACCTTGATGCTCTTAATCTCAAAATAAAAAGTATTGGACTACCTGAACTATCCAACGGAATGTTTCTTTTTGGCGGCGGCGGTTACGCCTACTTAATGATTATTGATAATGTTAGAATTGGCGGAATAGGTTTAAGCGGAACGCAAAGTACAAGTGGACGTGTAAGTTATCCCGGATTTTTTTCGGCTGATCGTGAAGTAAAATATAATTATGGATTTGGAGGACTGACTGTTGAATATACCCTTCCTTTCGTAAAGAATGTTGCGTTATCTATTGGTGGAATTATTGGTGGCGGCTCTCAAAGTGTTGAAATATTTTTTAATAGCGGTAGTTATTCTTGGGAAAAATCATGGCCCAAACCTGTTGACCCTGCTTCAAGTTTAGGTCCTGACTATAACCCTGGCGTTTACACCGAAATTAAAAACAGTTTCTTTACATTCACCCCAACACTAAATCTTGATGTTCCAATTAACCGTTTTATTGCTCTAAGATTTGGAACCGGTTACGTAATGAATTATTCCGATAATTGGAAAATAAACAACGATAAAAACATTGTTGGCGTACCAAAAGATTTGTCTTCAAATAATTTCTTTATTCAAACGGGAATCTATTTTGGGTTCTTTGCTTTCTAAGAATGATAAAAGATAAATTGTAAATGCTAAATTATAAACGTGGTTGTTGCATATGGATACTGGTTTAGGAAAAAGATTATTTGATTTTGCAGTTAATATTATCAAGTTTTGTAGAAAATTACCAAGTGGTAAAGAGTATCAAATAATTTCGAATCAACTTATAAAATCAACTACATCAAGCGGTGCAAATTATGAAGAAGCGCAAGGTGCAATTTCAAAGCCGGATTTTTTCAACAAAATAAATGAGCCGGATCTAACCCGCCTGCCTCTTTAGACCAAACATGGCGGGCAGGAAAGGTCATTTTACAATTACTGGTTACGAGTAATTAAAGAAATAACAACCGAAGATGATGAAATAGTAGGTTTATTAAATGAATCTTTAGAGCTTATGAAAATTTTAGGATCAATAAGTTCAAAATCTTCAAAGCGTAATAATTAGTTTCAATTTGTTAAACAAGTTTCACTAATCAATAATAACTATAAAAAGGTATTTCGGATGAAAAAATGCTTTGATTATTGCTCAAATTCAAAGTGCAAAAACTCAATTTGAGGCTTTTTAGAGTAGGCTCATTTATCATTTCTAACTTCTAATTTAATAGTTATGAACATACTTGTTACCGGCGGCGCCGGATTTATCGGTAGTAACTTTATCAACCACATTCTTTCCGAAAGAGATGATGTATTTATCTTTAATTTAGATAAACTTACTTACGCCGGAAATCTTGAAAACTTAAAACCAGTAGAAGGAAAGAAGAATTATCAGTTTATACGCGGCGATATTACAAACAACGAACTTGTTGATTACATCTTCAAAAAATATTCTATAAAGTATGTAATAAATTTTGCAGCGGAATCTCACGTAGATAGAAGCATTCTCGGCTCTGAAATATTTTACCGCACAAACGTAATTGGTACAAATGTTCTTTTGGAAGCCTCACGCCGTTACAACATTGAAAAATTTTTACAAGTTTCTACAGATGAGGTTTACGGTTCGCTTGGCTCAACTGGATTGTTCACCGAAACAACTCCAATTACAACAAACAGTCCATATTCATCAAGTAAAGCAGCAGCAGATTTAATGGTTCAGGCTTTTCATCATACTTATGGATTGCCAACAGTAATAACTCGCTGCTCAAATAATTATGGACCTTTGCAGTTTCCGGAAAAGTTAATACCACTGATGATAATTAACACACTCAACGGTAAAAGACTTCCGATTTATGGAGATGGTTTAAACGTACGCGATTGGATTTATGTAATTGATCATAACAAAGCTGTTGAATTAGTTTTTGAAAAGGGAAGAGCCGGCGAAGTTTACAATATCGGTGCATCGCGTGAGATGAAAAATATAGAAATTGTTAAACTGATACTGAACAAACTCGGCAAAACGGAAGATATGATTGAATATGTAAAAGACCGCCCAGGCCACGATAGACGTTACGCAATTGATTCGACAAAAATCCAAACAGAGCTTGGCTGGAAACCAACATTTGAATTTGAGCAAGCAATGGATAACACTATTGAGTGGTATTTAGCTAATAAAGATTGGTGGCAAAGGATAATTTCCGGCGAGTACCAAAATTATTATGAAGTTCAATATGGAAATCGTTAATTTAGTTTTGTTAATGAAATAGGAGTATATCTCTGCCTCATTTTTACCATTCGTTCTACACACTTTTATTTTTGAACAATAATAGAATATCTATGAAAAAACTATTTGTTTTTATTATGCTGGTTTTTTTCCAAAGCTATTTTGCGCAGGATTTGGAACAAAGCAGCAGCAAGCAATCTTCTTTTGCTCTCTTGCAGCCAATTACTGTTACAATTGGCGGAGATTTTATTTTAACAGGATCTTTCACATCATCAAGAAATCAAAGGTTAGATCATTTCGTTACCTCAGTTTTTGCAAAAGCTCAAGAAAATGTTATGCGTGGTCTTAACAAACCCGAAACAATTAAATTGGTGATGAAAGAATTTGATAGATATGCTTTGCGTGATATTACCATGAAAAGAGTAAACGGCGATATTTTAAAAATTGATTTGCTGAAATTTAGATTGAATGGAGATTTTTCCAACAATCCATATTTAATGCAAGATGATGTAATCATTTTTCCGGCAAGCGATTATGAAAGAAATTTTGTTGATATAAGCGGCGCTGTTAATAAGCCCATAAAATTTCAGTTTGTAGAAGGTGATAAACTCTCGGATGCAATTACGTTTGCAGGTGGTATTAATCCCGCTTTTGAAAATGTAACAGAGGTTGAAATCTCTAGAATAACAGAGAATGGAAATAATGAAGAAATTGTTAAAACCTCTATCAGCAAAAACCCGTTGCTTATACGAGGAGATAGAGTTACTGTTCTTTATAATGATAATTTCAAAAAACCATACAAAGTTTTAGTGCTGGGAGAAGTTGGAAGACCGGGTTATGTTTACATCACAAAAGGAAGCACAACTTTACGCCAGGTAATAATAAAAGCCGGCGGTTTTACGAAACAAGCTGATTTAAAGAGAACAGAACTCGTACGCGGAACCGACAACACCCAGACACTAAAATTAAAGGCGATAAGAAACCATTACGAAAAAGATTCAACGGGAACTACTTTGCCGGTGCTTCAAGTTCGCATAGAAGAATTACTCACAGAAGAGAATAGGCTTTCCCGCACAAGTAATTTGACTGCAGAAGAATTTCAAACTTCGTTAGCTCCAGATTTATATTTGAAAATGAATGATCCCAAAGACTTAATAGATTTTAGTGAAATATTTTCAGATTCTTCTTATGCCGGCAATACCATTGTTTATGAAGGTGATATTATTGTTGTTCCTACTTACATGAATTCAATTTATGTGTTTGGACAGGTGAAAAACCCGGGCTATGTAAAATACGAATCCGGCAAAGATTGGAAGTATTATCTTGAAAAAGCTGGCGGTTACACAGAAAGAGCAAAAGATGAAAGTGAGGTTCGAGTAATTAAAGGCGATTCCAAAACTTGGCTCGAAGTTGAAGATAAGTATTTACTTGAATCTGGCGATATGATATATGTGCCTAAAACTTTGCCTAGAGATTTTGCATATTATATACAGCAGATAGGTTCTATTTCGAGTATTGTTTCTACTATTGTAACTTTAACATTTATTATTATTCAATCAACAAAATAACGAAGCATTAGATATGAATAACGCACAAGAAAATAGCAAAGCATTTGTGGGAAGTACATTTGTAGAATTTTTAGTTGTTGTTGTAAAATACAGATGGTTCTTAATTATGCTTATATCAATATCAACTATTAGCGCAACTGCGTATGCACTTTTAGCGCCAAAGTGGTATAAATCAACAGCGTCTGTTTTTCCAGCCGAGAAAAATGATCCATTATCTATGCTAACTGGCTTAGGCGGACTTGCCAAAGGCTTTAATGCCAGCAAAGGATTAGCCGCCTTAACGGGAAGCAGCTCTGAAGCCGACCGTTATGTTGCAATTCTAAAAAGCGCTACTGTTACAAGCGATATAATTAACCGCTTCGAGCTAAGAAAAGAATATGATAGAGAAGGAGATTATTTTGAAAAAGTTGTAAAGGATTGGGAAGAAAATTTTGAGTTAGAAATTCAAGATGAAGGAAACCTTACTATAAGCGTTTTAGATAAAAACCCGCAGAAGGCTGCAGATATTGCTAACTATTTAGTTGAAAAACTCAACACAATTAACACTCAATTAAGCGTAACAAATGCTAAAGCTAACAGAGAGTTTGTTGAAAAAAGATATTTTCAAAACATCGAAGATATTAACAATCTTGAAGATGGTATGAAAGAGTTTCAAAAAAAGTATGGTCTTATTGCCGTGCCGGAACAACTTGAAGCTACTGTAAAATCAATGTCATCTATTTATGCCGATTTATATAGGAAAGAGATTGAGCTAAATGTTTTAAAACAAACATACGGCTCCGATCACCCGCTTATATCTACAACTGAGGTAGAATTAAACGAAATACAGAAAAAAATAGATCAATTAAACGCCGGTACAGATTCTTCTCAAAAAGATGTGAAACTACTTATTCCTTTTAAACAAGCTCCAGAATTAGGCAGCGAGTATTTGAAGATTTATCGTAACCTGGAAATCCAATACAAAATTTTAGAGTTTGTGCAACCTTTGTATGAACAAGCGAGAGTGGAAGAAGCTAGAAATACGCCTTCCGTTATTGTTTTAGATAAAGCCGGGCCCGCAGACAGAAAAGCCAAACCTAAAGGAACTATTTTCGCTTCATTGGGTTTCGTTATTTCGGTTATAATTGGTTTACTTACTGTGTTTACAATAGAACTGTTCCGAAAGATCAAATTAAATAACCCAGAACAGTACAAAGCAATTTTTGGATGGCTTTCTCGCGGTAAAAATTAGATATGATCTTTATGCTTATAAAAGATGAAAATACTATTAGTCAATAATCATCATAGTAAAGTAGGCGGCGCAGAAACTGTATATTTCAATACAATTGAATTGCTTTTAGAAAGTGGTGTTGAAGTAGTTACACTTAGCAGAAAAAATGAAAACACAATTAACACCGGCGCTAAAGAATATTTTATTGAGTATTCAAGATCATTTCTTGATAGAATTTATTCCTCTGAAGCAAAAAAGCAAATTGAAAAAATTATTGAGATTGAAAAACCTTATGTAGCTCATCTTCATAATACGGTTGGGGGAATTACATTTTCTGTATTGTCTTCGCTTAAAAAAGCCGGAATACCAGCTGTTATGACAATTCATGATTTCAGAATTTTGTGCCCAGCCGGACTTTTCTTAAATCGAAAAAATGAAATTTGTGAAAAATGCGGAAATGGCAATTACCTACACTGTATTTCAAATAATTGTTCGAGGAATGGCATTACAAGCAGCGTGGGAATTTCTGTAGAGACTTTTATTAGGAACAAGATGATTCCGTTAAATAATTATTGCAACCATTTAGTTTTTGTTAGCAATTTTACTAAGAATAAATTTTTAGAACACTTTGGTAATTGTAACATTGAGACTTCTGTAATTCACAATCCTGTTTTTGTAGAACAAGCTAAAATGAAACGCGGCAGCTATTTTCTCTATGTAGGAAGACTTGCAAAAGAGAAAGGAGTGATTACTTTGCTAAAGACTTTTGCAGGAATTCCTGAAGCTGAATTGCACATTGTAGGCGATGGTCCACTTATGGACGAATGTAAAGAAATTGCTGCTGCTAATGTTAAGCTGTTAGGTTATTTAAACGGCAGCAAATTAATAGAACAGTTTAAGAATGCTTTCTTTACTATAATACCTTCTGAGTGCTACGAAAATTTACCAATGTCTGCGCTTGAATCATTCAGCCATTCAAAACCTGTTATTGGTTCCAAATTAGGCGGTATCACAGAACTAATAGAAAGTGGGAGCAATGGATTTTATTTTGATGCAAAATCTGTAGAGCAATTAAAAAGCATAATAACCAGCTGCTTAAAAATGGATGATGAACAGTATTTCTCTATGTGCGAAAACTCATTTACTACTGCGAAGAAAAAAGACAGCTTTACATATTCTGAAAAATTGATTTCTCTCTATAAAGAAATACTACATAAGAGTAACAGCAAGAATGCATGATAATAACTTAAAAGTTTCTACCAAGAAGAATTTATTTTTCTCAATACTTGCAGTTTCGTTCAGGTTAATTGCAAATGTATTTGTGTTTTGGCTTCTTGCTAGAGTTTATGATCCGCACATTTTTGGGCAGTTTACTTTTGCACACTCTTTAGCTACAACCTTAATTGTAATTGCAGATTTTGGTTTTGATGTGTTCTTGACAACAGAAATCTCATCCAAGAGAGAAAACATTGGCGGTGTGTTTTCAAACCTGCTTTCCTATAAAATATTATTTACGTTTTTCACTATGGTGGGAATGCTTTTTTTTGCTGTTATAATGCACTCGAGCGATGATGTTAGAATACTTGTATTTCTTTTTACTTTCTTCTTAGCATCAACTACTTTAACAAATTTTATCTTTGCACTTTTTAGAGGAGTTGAAAATCTCGGCTATGAAATGAAAGTTTCTTTTATAATGAATGGAACACTTGTAGTTATTCTACCAATTCTGTTAGTCTTCAAAGCTCACATTATTTTAGTCGCAATCGTTTTTATCGCCGCAAGAATTTTGGGACTTTGCCTTGCTGTCAATTATTCTTCTCTACTTGTAGGCGGCTTAAACTTTGGAGCAATGTTTCAAGGTTTTGGGCAACTAAGAAATAAAATGTTTGTCTTCGGGTTTCATTTTGTTTTCAGCTTCGTTTTTTTTCAGTTAGATACAATTCTATTAATGTTACTTAAAGGAGAATACGACACAGGCATATATCAAGCTGTATTTAAATTTATTATGCTGCCATTAGCAATACCCGAAATTGTTATGAATGTATTACTTCCGGTCTTAACTAGACTCTTTGGAGAAAACAAAGAAGAGTGGAAGCGTATTAGCAGTCTTCTAAGCAAGTCATTGCTGCTAATTGTTCTGCCTGTATCATTATTACTTTTTTCTTATGCTGATGATATAATTGTTCTTGTTTACGGAATCAAGTATGTCTCCGCAGCGCCTGTTTTAAAAATATTTTCGCTGATTATTCTAGTGCGCTTTCTTTTGGAACCTTTTGCTTTAATGCTAACTACATCCGGTAGACAATATGTTCGTCTATTTACCGTAGTTATAGCAACACTAATTAATTTAATTCTGAATATTATTCTTATACCAAAGTTAGGCGCTGAAGGCGCAGCGATAGTTTCTCTAATTACTAATTTATTCGTAGGAGTAGTTTTTGTTGCGTTCAATATAGATATCTTAAAAGCGTGGTTCGCTAATAAACAGAGTCTATTTTTATTATTAGTTGTATTGGTCGAGATTCCATTACTGATTTTTGCTGCTATATCTATGAAAATTGCTGGGTTGATAATTATTGCAATATTCTTCGGGATTTCGGTTTACGTATATTTAACCGAATATGAAAGGAAGTTTCTATTCAGCGAAGTAAAAAATATCTTTAAAAGAATATGGACTAAATAATATGTCTATAATTGCCATAGTCTTTTTTTCGATTGCCTTACTACTTGCTTTAAGCTACTTAAGAAGTCAAAGCGATATATTTTCTCCTGCCCGATTGTTTATTTTTATTTGGGCTGTAATTATTGGTCTTACAGAGCTAAAGCTTAGCTGGCTTCAAAAAGAATGGGAGCTTTATAGCTGGGCTATGCTTTTAATTAGTTTGAGTGCAATGTTGCTGGGTATGTTCGCCGTTTATGTGATTAACTTCAACAAACCGATAAATTCTGTAAATAGTATTAAGAATGTTCTGGATAACTTTGATTTTGACAGCAAACGATTATTACAAGTTGTTGTTTATCTTTTCTTAGCTTACATCGTATCGTACATTGTAATTTACTCTGCAGTTGGCTTCATACCATTATTTACAAATGATCCAAACACAGCAAGAACCAAATGGAGTCTTTTTGGATTTGGATTGATTATTCATTGCGCACCAGCAGTAATATATTTTGCATTATTATATTATCTTTTTATAAAAAAGAAAAAAGCCACAAAATTATTATTGGCTATTATTATACTTATTACTTTGAGTTCTTTTATATTATTGCTTCAGCGGTTTACGCTTGTAATTACAATAGTTTTGCTGTTGGTTATGCTCTACTATGGAACAAGAAAATTCAAAGGTTCTTACTTACTTGGTATTTCATCTGCTTTTGTTTTATTGATCTATTCTATCTCAACAATTAGAACAAGCGAATTTTTTATTCTATATCTGTACAAGGAAGCTAAGATGAAGTATAACAGATCGCTGGCTTTTTTAACTGAGCCATATATGTATGTAAGTATGAATTTGGAAAACTTTGCTAACAGCGTTAAACAGTATGATTCTTTTACTTACGGTTACTTCACATTCGATTTTATACTCGCATTAGCGGGGTTAAAGCATACAATCGCAAAATCTTATTATTTTGAGCAGTTTCCATTTATTGTTAACAAAAGCTTTAATACATATACTATGTTCTTTGTGTATTACCGCGATTTTGGTGTTTGGGGTCTGCTGCTCTTTCCTTTTGCAATCGGTTTTGCTATCTCAAGCATTTATTATTGGATGAGAAAGAACCCAAGCCTGCACTCAATATCTGTTTATGGAATGTGTGTGTTTGTTATAATGTTTACTTTTTTTATACCAATGTTAAGCTGGCTGCACTTTGTAATGAATATCGTAATAATATATTTCTTAAGTAAGTATTTAGTAGCTCAGCATAAACTGTAATCAATTATTGTTCAACTTTTAAAGCTGTTAACTTTATGAAAATAGGGATTGACGCAAGAGTTTTAGATAGAGCTTTTACAGGCACAGGCAGATATCTTATTAATATTTTAAATGAGCTGCCCAATCAAGATTCTAAGAATAAGTATGTTTTATTTACAGCTTCGCAATTAGATGTTAATACACACTTTTATAAAATTGTAAAAATTAACAAAACCCAAATACCGCATAAAATTTATTCTCCTGTTTGGCTAAACTATGAATTACCAAATTTAATAAGGCAAAATGGAATAGATATTTTATTTTCTCCTAATATTTTGGTCCCTTTGGTAAATTTAGGAAAAACAAAAAAAGTAGCAGTTTTGCACGATGTTATACCAAAAGTATATCCCGAATACTATCCATTCTTTTACAAACTTTATCTCTCAATGCTCCTTCCGGCTTCTTTAAGAAAGACAGATGCCCTAATTACTGTTTCTGAATTTTCCAAAAAAGATATAGTAAAGTATTTTGGAATAGCGGAAGAAAAAGTTAAAGTAGTTTATAATACTGCTTCTAATAATTTTTATCCGCGTGCTGAATTTGAAATTGATAAAGCTGATGAATTAGATAAGCTAAAACTGCCATCGCAATATATTCTTTACGTTGGGGCGATCGAAAAAAGAAAAAATATTATTTGCCTTTTGAAAACGATGGATATTCTAAGAGAGAATGGAAATAGTATTGAGTTAGTTATTGTTGGTAAAGGCGGATTTGATTCAAAGGCAATTCTGCCGGAAATCCAAAAACGAAATTATGTTAGGCATATACCGTTTATAAATGATGATCTGTTAAAATATGTTTACAACAAATCTTTTGTTTTTATGTTTCCTTCTTATTACGAAGGTTTTGGAATTCCTCCTTTAGAAGCAATGCAATCCGGAACTCCGGTTATTACTTCTAACACCTCTTCGTTAGCCGAAGTTGTTGGAGAAGGTGGCATGCTGTATGACCCAGAAGATTTTGCTTCTTTTGCGACGGCAGTAGTTAAACTTCAAAACGATTCTGTTTACTACGAAAAACTTAAAACTATTGCATTAGAGCAAGCGAAGAAATTTAATATTCAAACAGAAACAAAAAAATTAATTAATATCTTTAACGAGGCTTAATCACTACTCAACTAAGTAAATAGTTATGAAAATACTTTTAGTTATTACTAAATCAGAAATAGGCGGTGCTCAAGTATTTTTGCTGAACCTCGCAAAGATGTTAAAAGAATTTGGGTATCAAGTTGAAGTTGCAGGCGGAGAAGGAGATTATCTCAAAGACGAGTTAAATAGGCTTGGCATAAAGTTTCATTATATAAAGTCTCTGAAAAGAAATGTTAGTGTTTTTAATCATCTTACTTTCTCTTTTGATCTGTACAACTTGTTAGCAAAGAATTTATACGATATTGTTCATCTCAATAGTTCAAATACTTTGATGGGAATTTTTGCAATTAAATTTCTAAGTCATAAACCGAAAACAGTATTCACATTTCACGGATTGTCTTTAGTAGATAAGGACTCCGGCGCTAATAAGTATCTAAAATTCTTTGCTTACTTGTACTTCAAATATTTTCTGAAGTTTGTGGAGCGAACTGTTTTTGTAAGTGAAATAAATTATTCTGAAGCAATTAAAGATAAAATTGTAAAAGATGGCTCGGTTATCTACAATGGACTGAACCTTGCACAAGGTGATTTTTATGATAAAGATATAAGCCGCAGCTATTTTTCCAATCTTTTAAACTATGATTTTTCAGATTGCTTCATGCTCGGCTCAACTGGGCGTCTGGCGTATCAAAAAAATTATGAATTTTTGATTGAGAACTTCAACTTGATCAAAAAATTATTTCCGCCAGCCAAATTGATTATAATTGGCGAAGGACCGAATAGGGAATTATACGATAGCCAAATAAATAAATATGGTTTGGAAAAAGATATCTTTTTGGTTGGCGCATTAAAAGAGTCCTATAAGTATATAAAATCTTTCGATGTATTTGTGCTGCCTTCTCGTTACGAAGGTCTTTCGATCAGTATTATTGAAGCGCTTTTTGCTGGTATTCCTATTTTAGCTACAGATGTAGGAGGCAATTCCGAAATTGTTGACAAAAATTCCAATCAACTATATAAGCTGAATGATGTTGAAGACTTTTTAGAAAATCTTAAATGGATTACGCAAAATTCGGTTTCGATTATAGAGAACAATAATAACAGAAAAAGCAGTTTCGATTCTCTTGAAATGGTAAAACAATACGAAGCGATTTACAAATCTTTGTTAAAGACCAATTAAAAATGTTTTTGCATCGAACATTCAGAATCACAGTTTTACTCAAATCTATCAAATCAATTTAAGTTGGGTATGAAAAACAAACTCAAAATTGCTCTCGTACATGATTGGCTAACCGGAATGCGCGGCGGCGAAAAAGTCTTAGAAGTGTTATGCGAGCTTTATCCAGATGCTGATTTATACACTTTACTGCATAATAAAGGTACTCTATCTTCAACAATCGAAAACATGAAGATTAGAACTTCATTTGTTGATAAACTTCCTTTGAAAGAGAAAAGGTATAGAAACTATCTGCCCATTTTTCCAGCAGCTATTGAAACATTTGACTTTTCGGAATATGATTTGGTTGTTTCCACAAGCCATTGTGTTGCGAAAAATGTAAAAGTTAAAAATGGACTACACATTTGTTATTGCCACACACCTATGCGTTACGTTTGGGAAATGTTTGACGAATATTTTGGCAGGGGAAAAACTGGTTTGGCAACAAGATTAGCAATGAAAATAATTGCCCCGATTCTTCGTAAATGGGATGTAGCAACAAGCAATAGAGTTAATTATTATATCGCTAACTCGTATAATGTTGCCGGTAGAATTAAAAGCTACTATCAAAAAGAGTCGGATGTAATTCATCCGCCGGTTGATACAGATTTGTTTCAACTATCTACCTCAAATAAAGATTATTATTTGATTGTGAGCGCGCTTGTTCCTTACAAAAAAAATGAGATAGTAATAGAAGCGTTTAACAAACTTGGCAGAAGACTCTTTATAATTGGAAAAGGTCCGGAAGAAGAAAAACTGAAAACAATTGCAAATGAAAATTGCACCTTCTTAGGATGGAAAAGCAACGATGAACTTGCTGAATATTATTCCGGATGTAAAGCGCTTTTGTTCCCTGGGATAGAAGATTTTGGAATTGTTCCGCTCGAAGCAATGGCGTGCGGCAAACCTGTAATTGCCTTTGCCAAAGGTGGAGCTTTAGAAACTGTTGTTGATCAAAAGACAGGAGTTTTTTTCTACAAGCAGAATGCTGATGCGATAATTGAGGCAGTGTTGAAATTTGAAAATATTTACCTGGATGCTGAGACAATTCGAGAGCACGCAATGAAGTTTAGTAGAGAGAAATTTAAAGTGCAAATAGGTGCCTACATTAAAAGTAAAGTAAATCAACATACTATGGGTTATTGAAGTTTCTTTATAAATCTTAAAATCATTCTTAGCGGTAAGTTATATGAAAACTTGTATTATTTGTGGCAGCATATCCATTAAAATATCAGAGGCAAAATTTCCTGGTTATATAGAAGGAACATTCTATGAAATATTTTGCTGTCATGATTGTAATAGCAGCTTTATTGATCCAGACAAAATTGATAAAACTATTTATGAAAAAATCTATTCCTTCCCGGATTTAATTAGGTATGACAGATATTACAAATATGCAATGGAAATACGAACCAAGAAAGACCCTCTTAAGTACCTTTCGCAGATTGAATCTGTCTATTTTCCTGTTTACAAAAATATTACTGAAAAAAACCAAAAAATATTAGAAGTTGGATGCAGCTACGGTTATTTAACATATGCGATCAACCAAAGTGGAAATAGTGCTACAGGGATTGATATATCAGCCAAAGCTATAGATTTTGCAAAGCAGCATTTTGGTAATAATTATTTAAATATTTCAGTTGAAGAGTTTGCCGCAAAGTATGATGAAAAGTATGATATGATCATTTCAACAGAAGTAATTGAGCATTTAGAAAACCCAGTTTTACTTTTAGAGCAATTGAAAGGATTATTATCTAATAATGGAAAAATAATACTTACCACTCCAAATAAAGATTTTGCTTCAAAGAAGTTTACTTGGTTAACAGATTCTCCTCCTGTTCATGTAACATGGTTAAGCAAGAAAAGTTTTATTAAAATTGCAGCCAAATTGGGTTTCAAAATTGAGTTTACAAGTTATAAGAATTATTATCCTTCAGAAGAAAACAGATTATTTAAATACTTGTATGCGAAAATCAGTAAGGAAACAATTCACATTTTATCTAAGAATGGCAAACCGTTAATACATCAAGTGTCTAAAAGTAGAGAGTTATTAAAAAAAATAATTTGGACAATTATGTATAAGTTTATGCTTATTCGGGTTGTATCTAACTTTTTTTATAATGTAACTATAGAAAAAGACATTACACTAGGAATAATTTTACAAAAAAAACCATGATGGTGTATATTGAAAATATTGAGGATATATTAAACCCAGTACCTACAAACATCTGTTTTGAAAACTTCACAACCTTTTTATTATTTCAAATACTTGCTTTTGAAAGCATCTAAAATTGAGGCATATGATTCTTTAATATACTTACGTAGAAGAATTATTATGGTGACAACATATAATATACCTGTAAGTGCCACACTGATTAGAAGGCAAAAAATATTATTACTTGTTGACCAGTTTGAAGATTGTTCAACAAGTCTTGTCTGATTTATTGCGGCTAATCCAAATAATGCTATAGCAAATGAAGTTAAAACGATAACAGACAGTTTTTTAATTATGACTCTAGGTAAAGAAAACTTCTTGTTTCGCTCAAGATAAATAATCATCATAAACAAATTGCTCCAGCCGGCAATAATTGCGGAAATACCAAGTGCTTCGGCATTTCTTAATATTGGAACCAAAATTACAATCATAAGAACATTACAAAGGCTACTGATTATTCCAATAACAAGTAATTTTTTTGATAAGCCTAGTGAATAAAATATGTTTGAGAAAATAGGCAGCAGAAGGAATGGAAATAGACAAAGACTTATAACCCGTAGAATAGATGCTGTGCTTTTAGTATAGCTCGGTTCAAACAATCCTCTTTCATAAACAATTTTGACTATTGGTTCTGGAAACAAAATAAATATTGCGGAAATAAATCCTGAGATAAAGGTGGCAAGCAATATTCCATTATAACTAAATTTATTAAAGTCAGTAATATTAGACTCGGAGATTAACTTTGTTTGTATTGGAATTAAAGAAAGGCTGAGAGCATAACCAATTATTGTTACAGGTAGTAATAATATTCTACCAGCATATACATAATAAGATAGAATTCCTTCATCATATGGTAGAATAAAAATTCTCTCTACAATAGCTACTATACTAGGTAAAAACTGAAAAGCGAATATTAATCCTACAGATAAGAGCCATGGTCTAAAACTCATTTTCTCATTGGTGATGAATTTATTGTGTTTTGATCTTACTAAATAAATTTGACAGACATAGAAAAAGATGGCGCCTACTAGCAATCCAACCGGTATAGATAGTATTCCAATAGTCTCGCTGCAAATCAGTAATGAAGCTATTGCTCCTGTATTAGTAAAAACTATTAATCCTCCTGGCGCAGAAATACTTCCTCTAATTTGGAGTATTGCTGATAAGATCCCGCTTTCAATAAAAAAAAGAGTTGAGAATATCAATAAAATTAAAGCCCAGCTAATAACATGCTTAATGTGCAGCGGATAATTAAAAGAAATGTCAACTAAGAAAATGATTAACGGAATTAGAGCCATTAATAACAAGCAAAGTATTAATAGGATAAAATGACTATATCGAACCATCCAATTTGTAAAAAGAGATTCATTTTTATGACTTGAAAAATAGGAATGAGTGCCTGTGATGACAGCGCCGTTAATTGCAATTCCAATATCAAATATTATAAAAGTAGCAAGGTAAGCATCTGTAAGAGAATCAGCGCCAAAGTTAAAAGCCATTATTACTTCGCGGAAAAAACCGGTTATTCTTCCTACAAATGCAAGCACGCTTAAGCTAATAAATCCGAGAAGCCATTTCCTATGCAAACTATTAGTCCATTTCTTTATTGGCAAGTTTTAGATAAATGCGCAGCAGAAAATTTTCAATAGCTGGTCTGTATTTTTTATAATAATAAAGCTGACTCTTGCGGTAATGCTTTTCTAAGAAAGTAGTAATTTGTTCATTCCAACTTGCACCGCCGTAGTGTGTAATTTCAAACTCTGGCGTGTAGTGAATTCTAAAACCAAGCTCTTTAATTTTTTTGCATAGAATCGAGTCATCGAAGTACATAAAAATATTTTCGTCAAATCCTTCAATTATCTCAAAAGTATTTTTCTTCATAAAGAATGCTGCGCCCGTTGCAAAATCTACATCATGGCAAGTAGAATAATATTTATTAAAATAACTTAAAAATGGTTCGCGCTTTCTATAAAAAAGATTTGAGGAAAATTTTACCCAAAATTCAGTTACTATTGATGGAAGCGGGCCAACCGAAATTTGCAAAGTTCCATCTGCGTTCAAGAGTTTTGGAGCCAAACCGCCTAAGTCTTGTTCATTTTCAAAACATGATTCAACAAAAGGAATGAAATTTGATTTTACAATTGTATCATTATTCAGAAATAAAAATATATCTCCCTTTGCTTGTTCAGCCGCAATGTTGTTGGCTTTTCCAAACCCATAGTTCTCTTTATTTCTAATTAGATTTATATCTTGATGCGCACTAAGCAATTGTTCTAAGTCAGAATTGGGCGAAGCATTATCTACCACAATAATTTCGTAATTACCGGTAAGATGTTTCTTGATAGAATCAATGGCTTGTGTAGTTAGCTCTTGACTGTTATATTGGATTATGATGATGGAAATCATTACTTAAAATTACTTTTAATAAAGTTTAGCAAAGATAAGCATTTAAGGTTAAGTTTAATTCTATAAACTAATTGGCTTCAAACTTGGCTGCAAAAAAAATTCTAATACTAAAACTTGGCGCAATTGGCGATGTTGTTATGGCATTAAGCATGATTAATGCTATACGTGAAGAATTTGGTGAAACAAAAGTAACCTGGATTTGCGGCAAAACTGTACTTCCTCTGCTGGAAAGAGTAATTGGAATAGATAGAATAATTGTTATTGACGACAAAAAACTTTATACGGGCAGTCTCTTTCAAAAACTTTTTCAAGTGTTGGATTTATGGCGAAAAGTATTCTTGGATCATTATGATATTGTATTTAATGGATATAGGAATAAGCTTTACAAACATTTGCTTCTGCCTGTTCTATCTAAAATGTATATTGATTTTTCCGGCTCAGGAGATAAAACATTCTTGAAAGAGTGTTATCATTCAGATGAATATTGCAGAGTTTTACTCGGCAAAGATTCCTCGCACACAAAAAATTATGGTTTCCCGAGTCTTCAGATCGAAAATATTGCAGAACCTAAGACCGAGCTTTCAAAAGACAGAGTTATTCTTGCGCCTGGAGGTGCGAAAAATATTTTACGTGACGATGCTTTACGCCGCTGGCAAATAGAAAACTACTTTCAAACAGCTAAACAATTATTGGAGTATGGCTATAAAGTTTCTATAATTGGTTCGGAAACAGATAATTGGGTAAACGAATACTTTTACAACTTAGAAATAGAAAACCTTGTCGGCAAAAAAAACTTGATTGAATTAATACAACTGTTTAATAATTCTAATCTTTTAATTACACATGATACTGGCGTTCTGCATTTAGCAAAACTTTCACAAATTAAAATAATTGCTTTATTTGGTCCCGTAAATTGGAAAGAAAGAGTTTCGCCTAAGGAAAATGTGGATGTAATTTGGCAAGGGAAAGAACTTTCTTGCTCTCCTTGTTACGATGGAATAAATTTTGCAAAGTGTTATAATAATCTTTGTATGAAAAATATTTCTGTTGAATTAGTTATTAGCAAAGTTTTACATTATAGTAAAAATAATTTTGGAAAGAATCCTTCAATTACAGTTAACTAATTAGAGATAATGATAACTAACAGAAAATCGCAGCTTCTTTTAAAAGTAATCTTAGATATTCTAATACTGAACGTAAGTTTTGTTTGTTCTGCAGCGCTTGCACAGTCTTTCAGCATTTTGGAATCGCGCCCCAATATGTTCATTCTTCAATTGATTCTGAACCTGCTTTGGCTCTTTTCAACTAACATAACCGGCTTTTACGATTCTTATAATTTAACCACTTATTCTTACAAGGCTGTAATTATTTTAAAGAACAGCATTACTCAAATTTTAGTATCTGTGTTTTTCATCTTTATTCTAAAAGAAGATTTATTTACACGAAGCTTTATTCTGTTTTATTTCATTTTACTAAACTTAGGTGTGTTTGCAAGAACGTACGTTTTTCGTTATGTGCAGCATTCTTTGCAAAAAAGAGGAAAAAATCTTAAGAGGCTTTTAATAATTGGAGAAAACCAAATTGGAATTGATTATCTAAATATGATTAATCATAATCTAGATTTTGGTTTTACTTTTGTTGGATTTGTTGATTACACAGAGGAAAACAAACATGTAATTGGGCTGGTAGAAAATTTAGACGAAATTCTTCACTCGGAAGAAATTGATGAAGCTGTTGTTGCAATTCCGCATATAACTCCGGAAAAATTAAATAGAATTATTTCGCTGTGTAACAAGAATGCTGTACGAGTTCACATTATACCCGATTATTTTCAATTTCTTTCGAGAAAATTTTCGGTGAACAATGTTGCCGGATTTCCAATAATTACAGTTAGAGAAGAACCGCTTGGTGAGTTTCACTGGAGATTATTAAAACGAACATTCGATATTCTATTCTCACTCTTTCTTTCGGTTTTATTGTTCTCTTGGCTAATCCCAATTCTGTCTTTAATTGTTAAGCTCACTTCAAAAGGTACTGTTTTTTTCGCTCAAGATAGAGTTGGGCTAAAGAATGAAAAGTTTCGATGTTACAAATTTCGTTCTATGAGAAACAATATTGACCAATCCAAATTGTTTGTTGTAACCACAAAAGAGGATCCGCGGATAACAAAGATTGGTAAGTTCTTAAGAAAATCTAATCTGGATGAGCTTCCGCAGTTTTGGAATGTGCTCAAAGGCGAAATGTCAATAGTTGGTCCACGCCCGCACGCTATTGCTTACAACGAAGAATATCTGCAATACTTTGAAGCAATAAAAATGAGACATACAGTAAAACCGGGTTTAACAGGCTGGGCTCAAGTACACGGCTTGCGCGGCGATGTTGAAGACTTTGAAGAAAACAAAAAGAGAACCATTAAAAGAATAGAATTTGATTTGTGGTACATAGAAAACTGGAGCATCGGCCTGGACTTTCAAATTATAGTTTTAACTGTTTGGCAAATGCTCACAGGCAATACAAAAGGTTATTAATCAGCTTGATATTGATTTACTGTTTTTTGCAAAGGCAATACTTAAAGCTAAAGTAAACCAAACCATTGTTATAATTTCATGATCGCCAAAATTCCACTCTGTTAGTCCCGCTATTACAAATGCGATAAAACAGCCGCTCGCGCCCAAAGTAAAAGAAGAAGCAAAGGGAATATGAGCAGTGAGTTTATAGTTATTAATATGCAAGAAAAACATCTTTATCAATAGAATCATTACAGCTATAAAACCAAACAAGCCAAGTGTTGCTAGAATATGAAAGTAATTATTGTGCAAATGTCCTTGTATTTCTTTATCGAAAGGGCGCTTGTACTGGCGGTATAGAACAGCCAAGTCAATATCTCCCACGCCAAAGAAAGGATAGTCCTTCCAAATCAACAAGCCCGCGCGCCACAAAGCAAGTCTCGAAAAATTAGATGGCGCATAAGGATCAAATGAACTCAGAATTCTATTTCGCTTTATATAGCTAACCACAAACTGATTCTCAGTAGCTGCTGTGCTTCTTGGAGTAAAGCCAAGGTTGAAAGAGTTTGTTGTTTTGAGATTTTGAATATCTTCTGAAAATTCAAACACATTTCCTCTGGTAGTTGTGATAAACAGACTTCTCGAATTAACACAAGCTAAGAATGCGCCGTTAATAGTTGAGTTAGTTTCAAGAAGTTCTAGTTTATTACCAGAAATTTTATAAAGCTCTAATCCGTTTTGAGATGAAATTATAATTCTATTATTTTTATAGAAAACAAGATTGCTGCCTTCGCTCATTATTTTCTGTATTGCCAAATCGGTTGGTAAACCGTTTATCAAATTGTAGATAGTTAAAGTCTGTGTTTTAGAAAATAGAACAAGGTGTAAAGAATCTGCATAAACCTTTTTGTAGTCTTTTAAAACCTCGCCGGTAATTCTAAAAACCGATTTTAAATTTAGCGGATCCTTTATTATGGTTAGACCACTATCTTTATCAACTACATAAACATAATTATTGGCGACGTACCAATCTTCTGTAAAACCGGAAGTGATTGTTTCATTTACTTCCGTAAATTGATCTGTTGAATCTTTTTGAAGCAGAATAAACCTTGTATCAACTAAATACGCTAAATAAAAATTATCCTTCCAGTGCTTAAAGCTAACAACCGGAGTTCCAGTATCATACACTTTTGTGGCGGAAGCGTTTACATGTTTATTTAGCCCATTCTCAAAATCGGAAATGTAAAGCGAAGATGAATTTGGCAGTACATTGTAAGCTCTTCCCTTGGTATTTATTTCTTTGCTTACTTCTATTATATTACTGCTTAGTTCATAGATAACTACTTTGCTCACATTTTTTTCAATCAACGCTAATATTACAAAGAATACTAAAAGTGGAATAAGCAGTTTCCATTTTTTGCCAAGGAGAATAACAAACAACATTCCAGCTGCAGCAGCCATCCAGCCGGTTCTTTTATAAGTAGCTAACAATGCAGCAAGGTTAATTAAGAATGCTAATGCAACTCCGCTTCTTTTAGTAAGAGATAGCTTTTCGTTAATCAGAAAAGCAAATAAGATTATCAACGAAAAACTCATCAACTCGCTAGAAGTAATTGGATACTGAAAAACGCCCGGTCCCGACTCAAACAAATGGTAAAATCCTTGAACATAATAATTATATGAAAATCCTATATAAACAGACATAGTTAATAAAGCAGCGCCTAAATAGATTAACACAAATTTCTTGGCACGTTCAAAATTATAAGCAACTGTAGAAAAAACATATAGTGTAGGAATTAGCAAAAATCTCTTGCTCATGTTGTGTATTGCATCAGGCCGGTTAATAGAAAAAATAGTAGAAACAATTTCCGCTATAATGAATAAAATAAAAACCGGTTCTAATTTGGTTTTTGAAAATGGATTTTGCTTAGTTAAATAGAATTTGAGCAGCAGCAGCAATAAAGGAACAAAGTAGCCAAACTGGTTTAAGAAAATAGAATTATTAAGAGTTGCCAAAAAAAGAATTGCAAAGAAGTAAATTAATTTGTCAATCAGCTCTATCTTTTTGTTTAAGGTTTCTATCATAATTAAACCGTGTTGTTTTGGCGGCTAAAATACTTTATTACAAACATAGTTGCAGAATTCTGTAGTCAAAAATAACTACACGTTGAGTTATTTAGCTGCAAGTTATTTAGATTTTGGCAGCCAAGCTCATGACAGGGTTTGTCGAACCATGACACTACAAACGAAATTGCCACACTTCCTGCCTCGCCGTCTCGCCTACGGCTTGCCGAGGCGGACGCCGTCGGCTCATCAGGCGGGCGATTGACTCAGCTTGCCTGCTGCAAGCAGGTGTGACAATAGATTAATTATTCAGATGTTTCTCACTAATAATTTGAGCAATGTATGGTTTATGATGTAATTATTGTTGGTGCTGGAATAGTTGGTTTGGCTACTGGTGTTAAGCTTTTAGAAAAAAAACCTTCTCTGAAAATAATTTATTTAGAAAAAGAAGATGAAATAGCTAAACACCAGACTGGTAACAACAGTGGTGTAATCCATTCTGGAGTTTACTATAAGCCAGGCAGCTTAAAAGCAGAAAATTGCACGCGTGGTTATAATATGCTTCTCGAGTTCTGCCGAAAGAATGAAGTGAACTTTGATATTTGCGGTAAAATAATTTTAGCAGCTTCTAACAAAGAAATTCCGCTGATGAATAATATTTATGAGCGCGGAATTAAGAATGGATTAAAAGGTTTGCAAATTCTTAAGCCGGAAGAAATAAAAGAGATTGAGCCATACGCTGCGGGTGTTGCGGCAATCAAAGTTCCCCAAACCGGCATTATAGATTACAAAGAGGTATCTTGTAAGTATTTGGAGATATCTCAAAACTATAACGCGGAAATTTCGTTCAACCAAAAGTTAGAGAATATTCTTATTAAGAATAACCTATGTGAAGTAATAACAAATAGTAGAACGTTTGTTGGAAAATCTGTTGTTACTTGCACGGGTTTGTTTTCCGATAGAGTAGCAAAACTAACTCACCCCGAACTTGACTTTAGACTTATTCCCTTCCGGGGCGAGTATTACAAACTAAAAAAAGGAGCTAAACAATTAGTTCGTAATTTAATTTATCCGGTTCCGGATCCATCGTTTCCTTTTCTTGGTGTTCACTTTACGAGAATGATTGATAACGAAGTTGAATGTGGACCAAATGCGGTTTTATCTTTCAAAAGAGAAGGATACAACAAAACAAGTTTTAATATGCGAGATACTTTCGAGACTTTTAGTTGGGCGGGCTTTCATAAAATAATTGCCAAGAATTGGAAAACCGGTTTAGGAGAGTTTTACCGTTCTTACAGTAAAGCGGCTTTTGTTAAAGCTTTACAAAAACTTGTTCCAGATATTAAAGCTGAAGATTTGGACGATGGCGGCTCTGGAGTAAGAGCTCAAGCATGCATGAAAGATGGTAGATTATTAGATGATTTTTATATTATTGAAAATGAAAAAATAGTTCATGTGTGCAATGCTCCTTCTCCGGCTGCAACTGCTTCGCTTTCTATTGGTAACTATGCAGCAGAAAAAGTTATTGCTAAACTCTGTTAATACAATTATAAGATTTTGAATGAATAAAAAAATTGAAAAAATATTTGTCCTTCTAACAGATTTTGTTACAATAAACTTTGCTTGGCTTCTTTTTTTCTATCTGCGTGTAGAAACCGGCTGGTTTTCCTTAATCTCTCAGCCAGATTTTCTGCTGCCTATGTTCGCAATATATTTTTACTGGATAGTTGTCTTTACTTTCGTTGGAATGTATAGAACATGGTTTGCTCTTTCCCGTTTAGATGAAATTTCCACTTTATTCAAAACTACTTTCGTTGGTATTTTTATAATCTTTTTCATCATTCTATATGATGATTATGTACGCGATGTTCAATCTGCAAACCGCTTTTTTATTTTCTTTTATTGGGGAATCTTTTTTGTTGCAGTTGGAATTGGAAGACTATTTATCCGTAGTTTACAAAGACAACTCCTTACAAGAGGCTATGGCAGAAGAAATGCTTTAATTGTCGGCTTCAATAAAAAAGCAAACGAAGTACACGATTCTGTAATAAGGTTTAGGCAGCTTGGGCTAGATGTTGTAGCTTATACAGCAGCACACGATGAGGAAATTGGAAAAGAATACAAGGGCATAAAAGTAATTGATGTAGTTGCCAATCTTGAAAAAGTAATTGATGAAAAAAATATAGCCAACATTATAATTTCTCTTGGAAGAAATGAAGAAGACATTATTGTTGATGTAATTGAACGATGCGGTGATAAGAACATAGAAATTAAAATGGTTCCGGATCTTTATGAAATAATAAGCGGGCAGGCAAAAATCTCTCAACTCTACAGCTTTCCTCTTATTGATATTATGCCAGAACTGATGCCGGAATGGGAAAAAAAATTAAAAAGAGTAATGGATGTTGTTCTTTCCTTAATTATGCTTCTACTTACTCTTCCTGTAATGATATTTACTGCCTTACTAATAAAATTAGATAGCATTGGACCAGTGTTTTATCGCCAGGAAAGAAGCGGACTTAACGGGAAAATCTTTCGCATTTTAAAATTTAGAACAATGTATATAGATGCAGAAAAACATACCGGACCTGTTTGGTCAACTAAAGACGATCCTCGAATTACACGAATTGGTAAATATGTCCGCAAGTTTCGGTTAGATGAAATTCCGCAGGCTTACAACGTGCTAAAGGGTGATATGAGTTTTGTAGGACCAAGACCGGAAAGACCTTTCTTTGTTGAGAAGCTTTCTCACGAAGTTCCATTGTATAAAAGAAGGTTAAAAGTTAGACCGGGAATAACTGGATGGGCTCAAGTAAAACACAAATACGATGAAACAATTGAAGACGTTAAAGTAAAACTTCGTTATGATTTATTTTATATTGAGAACATGAGTTTACGCCTGGATTTCAAAATTATTTTCAAAACTGTTTTCGTAGTATTTTTTGGCAAAGGGCATTACGAATGAAAACTCTCGTGATTATTCCAACTTATAATGAATTACATAACGTTAAAAAATTATTGCCGGATATTCTCAGTTCATTTCCTTCAGTTGATGTTTTAGTTGTTGATGATAACTCTCCGGACGGTACTGCCGGCTGGGTTAAAGAAGCTGCTAAATCAATTTCTAGAATTAAAATTATTGAGCGTGAAGGTAAAATGGGACTTGGCACAGCATACGTTGCCGGTTTTAAATATATGCTTGCAAACGATTACGATTATGCCATACAAATGGATGCCGATTACTCTCACGACCCGCAGGAAATAGAAAACTTTCTCGATTCGATTAAACGATATGATTTAGTTATTGGAAGCCGTTACATTTTCGGCGTTCGTGTTATTAACTGGCCCATTGGAAGACTTATATTAAGCTATTGTGCAAATCTTTATTCTAGAATTATTACTTCAATGCCTATTAAAGATGGCACCGGCGGATTTAAGTGCTTCCGAAAAGAAGTTTTAAGCGCAATTAATTTGGATAAAATTCATTCTAATGGTTATTCATTCCAGATTGAGATGAATTACAAAGCATACAAACTTGGTTTTAATATTTTAGAAATACCAATAACTTTTGTAGATCGTGTAGAAGGAACTTCTAAAATGTCCAAGAAAATTGTAGTTGAAGCAATCTTTATGGTTTGGAAGCTAAGATTAAAAAGCATCTTTGGAAAACTAAACTAACTCAGAATGATTGAGCTATCTATTATAATAGTTAATTACAATGTAAAAGAATTCGTTCTGAATCTTCTCGGTTCTATTTCAAAAGCTTCCTCTAACTTATCAACAGAAATTTTTGTAGTTGATAATGCTTCCGATGACGGGAGTGTTGAAGCAATCAGAGAAAAGTTTCCTTCAATTAATCTGATTGACAACAAAAAAAATGTTGGCTTTGGCGCTGCTAATAATCAAGCTTTGGAACTTGCAAAAGGAAAATTCTTTCTTCTGATTAATCCGGACACAATTGTTAGAGAAGATACTTTTTCTAAAATGATAAACTTTTTTGAAACGAATCCAATTTGCGGAATTGCTGGCTGTAAGGTTCTTAATCCAGATGGTTCTTTACAGCTTGCATGCAGAAGAGGTTTTCCCGGTCCTTGGACTTCATTTACAAAAGTTATGGGATTAAGTTCGCTGTTTCCTAAAAGCAAATTATTTGCACGTTACAACCTTACCTATTTAGATGAAAATCAAACTTACGAAGTTGATGCAGTAAGCGGTGCTTTTATGATGATGCGGCGTGAAGTATATGATAAAATCGGCGGCTTCGATCCACAGTTTTTTATGTATGGCGAAGATTTAGATTTGTGTTACAGAACCCAGCAAGCCGGTTTCAAAGTTTTTTACGTTCACGAAACAGAAATAATACACTATAAAGGTGAAAGCACTAAGAGGAGCAGCATAGATGAAACAAAAGTATTTTACGATGCAATGCACCTTTTTGTAAAAAAACATTTCTCTACTTCTTTCATTGTTGAATCAATTCTTCAGATGGCAATAGTTTTTAGAAAACTGATTGCTTTTGCCAACGTTTATAAACTTTCTATAATTTCAGTTATTGCCGATCTGACTGTCTACTCTTCGGTTGTTATTGTTGCAGAAAAATTATACTTAGAATCACGAACAAATGGATTTCCTTATTACGCTAAGCCGTGGGTTTACTTTGTGCCTTCGCTAATACAAGTTTTCATTTCTCTTCTAAGCGGCGCTTACAAGAAAAATACAATTTCCGTATCGAGGATGTTTATTTCACTTGTTTACGGATTGCTCTTTCTTTCTGCAGCTACATATTTCTTTAAGCAGTTTGGTTTTAGCCGCGCTGTTGTTCTTATTACATACTCTGTTTGTTTTGTAGTTTTTCTACTATGGCGCATTCTGCTTAAGGTAATTTTCAAGTTTGGTTTGAAAGCCGATACAAAGAAAGCAAGAACTCTTATTGTAGGAAGCGAAAACCGCATTGAAGATGTAGCTGCTAAACTTAAATCCAGCGTTGTAAAACTTTATCACATAATCGGCTTTATCGGGCTTTCCAGAAAATCAATAGGCGAAAAATTGGGCGCTTATCAGTTTCTCGGCTCAACAGAAAACCTAAAGAAAATAATTGAAGAAGAGAAGATAGACAAAGTCATTTTTTCATCAGATGATATTCACTTTAATCAAATGTTCTCAGTGGTATCTGCATGCCAAGGGCTTAATGTTGAATTTCTTGTTGTTGGTAAAGAGTTAGATTATCTCGTCGGCAAATCCTCGATGACAATGCTAGATGATATGTCTTTGTTAAAAGTAAATTATAATGTTTCTGCTTTGAGTAACAGAATAACCAAAAGATTCTTCGATCTATCTGCAGGTATCTTGGCTTTATTTTTGCTTTATCCGTTTATATATTTGTTTCAGAAGTTAACATCAAAAAAAGGTGCTTTTACTCAATTTATACTAGGCCTTCCGCAAGTGTGTGTTGGAAATAAATCTTTTGTAGGGGCACAAACCTCTTCTTACCATGATAGTTTGTATGTAGGTAAAGTTGGCTTAACTGGATTATGGTTTATAGAGGGATTTACCCAGCCGGATTTCGATGAAATAAAAAAATTAGAAATTTTTTATGCTAGGAATCAAAATTTTTGGTTAGACATAGAAATTCTTGGTAAGACATTTTCAAAAATGTTTTTTAGAACGGAGTAGCAATGGCAAAAAACATACTCGATTTCGAAAAACCAATTATCGAACTCGAAAATAAAATAGATGAAATGCGTAAGCATGAAACTGCTTTAGATATTTCAAAAGAAATAAAAACACTTGAAGAAAAAGTTCTTCAGTTAAAACAAACTATTTACAGTAATCTAACACGCTGGCAGCGGGTTCAGCTTGCCCGCCATCCCGAACGCCCTTACACACTCGATTACATTTATATGATCACCGAAGGCTTTATCGAACTTCATGGCGATAGAACATTTAAAGATGATCATGCAATAGTTGGCGGCTTGGCTAAAATTGATAATCAAAAAGTGATGATAATTGGTCATCAAAAGGGAAGAGATACAAAATCAAATCTCTTTAGAAATTTTGGTATGCCTAATCCCGAAGGTTACCGCAAAGCCTTACGCTTGATGAAACTTGCCGAGAAATTCAAAATACCGGTAATCACAATGTTAGATACACCTGGAGCTTATCCCGGTATTGAAGCAGAAGAGCGCGGGCAAGCCGAAGCTATTGCTCGCAACTTATTAGAAATGAGCCGTCTCAAAGTGCCAATAATAGTTGCAATTATTGGTGAAGGAGCAAGCGGCGGCGCTCTCGGTATTGGCATTGGCGATAGAATTTTGATGCTGCAGAATACTTGGTACTCGGTAATTAGTCCAGAATCGTGTTCAAGTATTTTGTGGCGCAGTTGGGAATATAAAGAGCAAGCTGCAGAAGCATTAAAACTTACCGCCGAGGATTTGCTTGAGCAGGGAATTATTGATAGAATTATTCCTGAGCCGCTTGGCGGAGCGCATAAAGATCATAATCAAATGGCTGTTACTTTAAAAGCAGCTCTTAAAGAAGAGCTTACTAATTTGTTAAAAATTAAGCCGGATAAACTTGTTTCAAATAGATTAGAAAAATTTGGCAAGATGGGAGTTTATGAAGAATAATTTCATAAACTCACTTTCATAAAAATTTGTTGTTCATCCACTAAACTTCTTATAAATCAATGATTACTAATGTTGCAGAAATACGTGTTCGGTATGCTGATACAGACAAAATGCAATTTGTTTACAATGGAAAGTATTTGGAATACTTTGAAGTTGGCAGATCTGAACTTTTTAGATCAATTGGATTTCCTTACAGAAAAATTGAAGAGCAAGGTTACCAGCTTCCGCTTGTGGAAGCTGGCGTAAAATACCTTTCTCCAGCCGCTTACGATGACTTACTTGAAATTAAGGCAACTGTTAAAGAACTTTACACTCCAAGACCAAAAGTTGAATATGTTGTTATGAGAAAAGAAACCGGAGAAATAATTGCAGAAGGATTTACAACGCATGTTTTTATTCGCGAGGAAACAAAAAAAGCTGTTCGTCCGCCAAAAGTTTATATTGACGCATTAGCAAAGTATTTTGAAACGAAGTAATTATTGTTGGATTTCGCTTAAATGTTAGAAAAAATTAAAGAGCTTACCAAAGACACTGCTATTTATGGAATCAGTACAATTCTCGGGCGTTTTCTCGGGTTCATATTAACACCTTTTTATACTCACGTTCTGCCAGATCAAGGTGAAATGGGGATTTACAATAATTATTATGCTGCAATCGCATTCTTAAATGTAGTTTTCATTTACGGAATGGATGCGGCTTTCATGAAGTACGCTTCGCAAAATCCAGAAGAAACAAAAAAGAAAATTTTTTCAACAGCTATGATTGCTATAACTGCTTCTTCAGTTGTTTTTGCAGCAGTGTTATTCTCAGCTCAAAGTCTATTCATAAATTTTTTAGACATACCTTCAAAGTACTTGTTCAACAGTCCAGAAAGATATTACAGATTTTTCTACTACTTAATTCTCATTTTAATTTTAGATACAATTACAGTTATACCTTTCGCTTATTTACGCCTTGAAAGAAAATCGAAAAAGTTTGCGCTAATTCGTTTGGTAAACATTCTTGTTAATCTGCTGCTAAACTTGCTCTTCTTCATTAAACTAAAATGGGGAATGGAATCAATCTTTGTTGCAAACTTACTCGCTTCTTTATTAAGCCTTGTATTGCTGTCTCCGGATATTCTTAAAAACTTTAAGTGGGTAATTGATAAAGAATACTTGAAGAAGATGCTTGTATTTGGCGTTCCATATTTGCCTGCAAGTTTATCGGCGGCAATTGTTCAAGTTATTAACCGTCCGATGGTTGAAAAGTTAACGAACTACGAAACATTAGGTGTTTTTTCTGCTTCATACAAACTTGGTACATTAATGATGCTTGTAGTTATGATGTTCCAGTTTGCGTGGCAGCCTTTCTTCTTAACAAACGCAAAAGAAAAAAATGCTAAAGAGATCTTTTCTAAGGTGCTAACTCTGTTTCTAGTCTTTACAAGTGTCTTGTGGATTCTCATTTCTTTGTTTATTGATGAGTTGATGAAAATGAAAGTTTTTGGAATCTCAATTTATCAAGAGAGTTATCAAGAAGGGTTTGTTATTGTTCCAATAATTTTACTTGGATATTTATTCAATGGAATATATTACAACTTTCAAGCTGGAATTTATATTGAAGAAAAGACAAAATATTTCCCGATTGTTACCGGAGCAGGCGCAGTTGTTAATGTTATTGTTAATTTGTTATTGATACCGATACTTGGAATTATTGGCGCAGCTTTGGGAACTTTAACAGCTTATATGGTTATGGCATACGGGCTTTATTACTATTCGCAAAAATTCTATAAAATAGAATACGAGATTTCGAAAATTGCAAGACTGATTTTACTGCTTTTTGCCGCATGCGGAGTTTATTATTACTTATACTTTACAAGCGGTTTAACAATTGCACTTAAATTTTTAATTCTCATTGTATTCTTCGGCATGATGTTTTTACTTCGTATTGTAAACAAGAACGAAGTAGTAAAACTCAGCAAACTGCTGCTTCGAATTAAATAGAAGTTGGTACCACCTAAGCAGTTTCTTTAAAATCAATAATTGAAAATTGTTTTTTGTTCATATCTTTGTTTTAAATACTCTCTAAGATTAATGAAAAAAATAGAAATTAAAATTCAGCACATTTCAGAAAAATTTTTGGATGTGCCGCTCCCCGAATATGCAACTGAAGGCAGCAGCGGATTTGATGTTCGAGCCGCATTGGAAAATGAAATTGTTATCCCAAAGGGAAAAGTTGCCTTAGTGCCAACCAATCTTCGCGCCGAAATTCCACTTGGTTACGAAATTCAAGTACGGCCAAGAAGCGGCTTAGCTGCTAAACATGGAATAGGAGTCTTAAATTCTCCCGGAACAATTGATTCCGATTACCGCGGCGAAATTAAAATTATTCTTTTCAATTTTGGCGATGAAGATTTTGTAATTAAACGCGGAGATAGAATAGCTCAATTGGTACTTGCTAAAGTTTATTTAGCTGATTTCAAAATTACAGACGATCTAAATACAAGCAACCGCGGTGAAGGCGGATTTGGACACACTGGAACTAAATAATTGAAAATGGATAATTGAGAATTGAGAATAATTTCCGTTCTCAATTAATCTGAATGCAAGCAACCGCGGTGAAGGCGGATTTGGACACGAAAATAATTGAAAATGGACAATTGAGAATAATTCTCAATTCTCCATTCTCAATTCTCAATTATAAATTATGAGCGATTTTATACACTTACATAATCATTCGCATTACAGCTTGCAAGACGCAGCTTGCAGTGTGGAATCTCTTGTTTACGCAGCAAAAAAACATGAGATGCATGCTGTTGCGTTAACAGACCACGGTGTAATGTTTGGCGTTTCCGAGTTTTACAAGAAGGCTATTAAAGAAGGAATTAAGCCAATCATTGGAATGGAAGCATACATTGTAATTGATGGAACACGATTTGACCGTAAAGGCGATGAGCCAGATTACGGAACAAAGAAGAAACATTACAATCATCTTGTACTGCTTGCAAAGAATAATGTTGGCTACAAAAACTTGATGAAGCTTTCGACAATTGGGCACACGGAAGGGTTTTATTACCGCCCCAGAATTGATTTTGAAACTTTACAGAAATACAGTGAAGGTTTAATTTGCACAACTGCTTGCCCAGCCGGTCCAATTTCTTCCGCATTAATTAACGATGATTACTCTAAAGCCCGAAGAATTGCAATTCAACTTAAAGAATTGTTTGATGATGATTTTTATTTAGAAGTTCAAAACCATGGCTTGCAGATTGAACAGCCGCTGCTAGATGGAATGCCAAAGCTTGCCCGCGATATTAATGCAAAGCTTGTAGGCACAAATGATATTCATTACATCGAAAAAGAACACGCAATTCCTCATAACGTTTTGCTATGTCTTGGCGATAAAACCGGAACTGTTAATTATAAAGATTTGCGTTACGGCACCGATGAGATCTATTTCAAAAGCGCAGATGAAATGAAAAAGATTTTCAAGAATTTCAAGGGCGCAATTGAAAACACACTTGAGATAGAACAAAAAATTAATGTTGATCTTAAATCTGAAGGACATCTTTTTCCTCATTTTCCAATTCCAAAAGATTCTAACGCAAAAACATTAGATGAATATTTTGTTCAGCTTGCCGAAGATGGTTTGCAAAAAAGATTCAAAACTATTACGCCGGAAATTGAAGACAGATTTAGATACGAAGTAAAAGTTATTAACGAAATGCAGTATCCGGGCTACTTCCTTGTTGTTCAAGATTTTATAAACGCAGCAAAGAAAAAGGGAATTCCGGTTGGTCCCGGAAGAGGAAGTGCGGCTGGCAGTTTGGTTGCATACGCTCTTGGAATTACTGATGTTGATCCCCTTAAATACAATTTACTCTTCGAAAGATTTTTGAATCCTTCGCGTAAATCTATGCCCGATATTGATGTTGACTTTGCCGATGATAAACGCGAGGATGTTATCAAGTATGTAAAAGAAAAGTATGGCGAAAGCTCTGTTGCGCAGATAATCACTTTTAATAGATTATCTTCAAAAGCTGTAATTCGAGATGTTGCGCGTGTTCTGAAAATTCCCATTCCAAAAGTGAATGAAATTACAAAGTGGATTCCATCTAAGTTTGGACGTGTCTTTACAATTGATCAAGCTTTAGAAGAAGTTCCTGAACTACGCGATCTGAAGAACACTACCGATCCGGTGATGCTGGAACTTCTAAAGTACTCGAGAATTCTTGAAGGAATGAACCGCAACGCTTCTAAACATGCAGCGGGTGTCGTAATCACTCCCGGCGCAGTTAGCGATCACGTGCCGCTTGCTATTTATGGCGATGATAATGCACTTGTAACCCAGTTTAACATGAAAGACCTTGAAGATGCCGGCTTGCTTAAAATGGATTTTCTTGGTCTGCGCACGCTTTCAATTATCCGCGATACTATTGAACTCGTTAAAGTAAACCGCGGCGAAGAAATTTTAATTGATGATATTCCAATTGATGATCCTAAAACTTATGAGATATTTAGCCGCGGGCAAACAACAGCAGTATTCCAGTTTGAAAGCGGACCAATGCGTGAGTACTTAAAACAACTTCGTCCATCTTCAATTTTAGATCTTTCAGCTATGAATGCGCTTTACCGCCCCGGACCAATGGATTTTATTGATGACTTCATTGCTTGCAAACATGGAAAGAAAAAAATTACTTATCTGCATCCTATTCTGGAATCAATTTTAAAGGAGACTTATGGCGTTATTGTTTACCAAGAGCAAGTAATTCAGATTGCAAACAAAGTTGCGGGAATGACATTGGCGGAAGCAGATATACTTCGCCGGGCTATGGGTAAAAAAGATTCACAAGCTATGGCAGAGCAAAAAGAAATATTTGTTGCCGGCGCTTCTACAAATAATATAGATAAGAAAATTGCTTCTGAAATTTATGATGTGATTGACAAGTTTGCCAATTATGGTTTTAATAAAAGCCATTCCGTTGCATACTCAGTTGTAGCTTATCAAACTGCATTTTTAAAAGCACATTATCTGGAAGAATTTCTTGCTGCCAACCTTTCTAACGAATATGGCGATACAGAAAAAGTTACTGCACTTTTGGAAGATTGCAGAAAGCTCGGCGTTAAAGTTCAGCCTCCGGATATAAATCATCCAACAGTAAAATTTGGTGTCAAGAAAAAGACAATCATATTTGGAATGAGCGCAATTAAAAATGTTGGCGTTGGCGCTGTAGAGTCAATCAAAAGTTCACACGAAAATCTGGATAGAAATTTTTTAGATATTTATGATTTCTCTTCCAATGTTGATACAAGAGTTGTTAATAAACGAGCTTTAGAAGGTCTTGTTCTAGCCGGAGCTTTCGATTCATTAGGCGGAAGCCGTGCACAAAATTTTTTAGCAATTCAAGAAGCGTTAGAGTTTGGAAGCAGAGTTCAAGAATCTAAATGTTCAAATGCCGATAGTTTATTTGGTGAATCTCACAATTCTTATGAAGATGTTAAAAGAACATTACCAAACGTTCCGCCTTGGGAAGTAAAAGATAGACTGGCAAAAGAACGCGAAGTGTTAGGATTTTACCTTACAGATCATCCGCTCAGAAAATTTGAGTCAGAATATAATTCTTTCGCTTCTGTTCATCTTGGCGAGGATGACACATACAATTTTAAAGAGCCTGTACGAGCTATTGGTGTAGTTACAGATTTTAGAACAAAGATGGATAAGCGCGGTAACAAAATGGCATTCTTCAAATTAGATGATTTTTCCGGCTCGTGCGAGTGCTTAATGTTTTCTAAAGTTTATGCCAAGTGCGAAAATTTAATTTTGCCAGAATCAACAATTCTTGTTAAAGGTATGTTGGAAAGCAGCGGCGATGCCATTAAACTTCATGTTGATGAAGCCATGCCGCTTAACGAAGTAAAACTAAAACTTACAAAAAGTATCGGTATCATTGTTAATTCTTCAATTCATCAAAAAGAAAAAATGCTTGACCTTAAAAATATTTTAGATGAACATCCAGGCAAACTGCAAGTAGTTGTTGCATTAAAAGACAACGGAGCTAACCGCGAGTTTTTAATTTCGAATAAAGTAACAATGACAGAAGAACTTATAAACAAAATTACTCAACTACTTGGAGAAGATTCTGTTAGGTTTTTCCCGACATAACTGTCTTACATTCGTTTGAAATAAAAATGTGTTTTATTAAGTTTGCGCCACAATTCATTAGAGAGGTAAACTAAATGGAAAAAAAATGGGCACTAATTCTTGGTGCTTCAAGCGGTTTTGGCGGAGCTTCTGCTATCGAACTTGCTAAACACGGTTATAACATTTTCGGTATTCACTTGGATAGACAAGCAACAATGCCTGCCGTTCAACAAGTGATAAGAAAAATTGAAAGAACCGGACAGAAAACAGTATTCTTTAATATCAATGCAGCCGATCAAATTAAAATAAATAATACTCTGGACGAAGTTAAAGAACGCTTTGCAACTAAAGAGCATCCGCAAGTAAATGTATTAATTCATTCCCTTGCTTTCGGTACTTTAAAACCATTCATTTCTAAAAACCCTAACGATTGCTTATCTCCATCTCAAATGAATATGACTTTAGATGTAATGGCACACTCGTTAGTTTACTGGACTCAAGGATTAATTCAAAGAGAACTATTTGCTCACGGCGGAAGAATATTTGCATTAACAAGCGCAGGTTCTCATTCAGTTATTCCAAACTATGGCGCAGTATCTGCTGCAAAAGCTTCTCTCGAAGCTCACATTCGCCAGCTTTCGGTTGAACTTGGGCACATGAAGATTACATGTAATTCTATAATGGCTGGTGTTACAGATACGCCTGCCGGAAATAAAATTCCTATGTTCGATAAAATGATGAGCGCGGCAAAGCAAAAAAATCCACACAATAGATTAACTACACCCGAAGATGTAGCTAAAGCAATTGTGCTTCTCTGTGATGAAAAAGCCGATTGGATTTCTGGAAATGTAATTGGAGTTGATGGCGGCGAATATATTGTTAATTACATCGGCGAAAAAACAAGTCAAATAATTAAATAACTTGGATATATAGAAATGCAAGATTTTCAATTAAACGATGAACAAAAAATGCTGCGCGAAATGACGCGTGATTTTGTAAACAACGAAATAAAACCCATTGCGGCAAAAATTGATGAAGAAGAAAAAATTCCACAAGATTTAACAAAAAAGCTTGGCGAGCTTGGTTTCTTAGGCGTTTCTTTTCCAGAAGAATATGGCGGCGGCGGGTTTGGTGAAGTTGGTTATTGTGTAATGCAAGAAGAAATTGCACGCGGATGTATGTCAACTGCAACTTTCATAGGCGCGCACCAATCAATTGGAGCTAACGTAATTTATCTTGGCGGAACTGAAGAACAAAAGCAAAAGTATTTAGTTCCTCTTGCTAAAGGAGAAAAAATAGGAGCTTTCTGTCTAACAGAAGCTCAAGCCGGCTCAGATTCATTCAACGTAAAAACACGCGCTTATCTTGATGGAAATGAGTGGGTTATCAACGGTGAAAAACTTTGGATTACAAATGGCGCTATCGCAGATACTGTTTCAGTGTTTGCTCGTACCGATAAAGGCATTAGCACATTCATTGTTGATACAAACACTACCGGCTATCAAGCAGGCCCGGCAGAAAAGAAAATGGGAATTAAAGGCAGCACAACTAACGCAATTACATTCGATAACGTTAGAATTCCGAAAGAAAATTTAATTGGAACAGATGGGCGCGGATTTATTCTTGCTATGAAAACACTCGATGCCGGAAGATTAGGCTTAGGCGCGGCATGCCTTGGCGCTGCTAAAGAACTGCTCGAAATGTCAGCAACATATTCAAAACAACGTAAACAATTCGATCAAACAATTTCGCACTTTCAGGCAATTCAATTTATGCTCGCAGAAATGGCTTCTATGGTTTACGCTATGGAAACTATGGTTTACAGAACCGCTGTTGATTACGATTTGAAAAAAGATGTAAGCAGAAACTCTGCTATAGTTAAACTTTACTGCTCTGAGTCACTCGATAAAATTGCAGATTACGCAGTTCAAATTCATGGCGGAATGGGTTACTCAAGAGAATTACCAATAGAAAGATTTTACCGCGATTCTAGAATTAACAGAATATTTGAAGGTACAAACGAAATTCAAAAAGGAATTATTGCACGCGAAGTTCTTAAAAGAAACGGCGCTATGTAATAATATTATTTAAGGAGATAAAAAATGAAACCATTTACTTTTACCGATGACAACTTCGATGCCGAAGCAATAAAATCCGATATACCTGTTGTTGTAGATTTTTGGGCAACTTGGTGCGGACCTTGTAGAACGATCGCGCCAATTATAGAAGAACTATCAGGTCAATACGAGGGCAAAGTTAAAATTGGTAAACTCGATGTTGATGAAAACCAGCAAGTAGCTATTAAATATGGAGTGAGAAGCATTCCTACTGTACTGATAATGAAAGGCGGGGAAATAAAAGATACTATAATTGGTGCAGTGCCCAAAAGTACATTCGTAGAGAAAATAGATAAAGTTCTCAATTAAAAACAATTAATTTTTATAAAGCACAGGATTTTCTTTTCTTGACAAAGAAAAGTCCTAATAGTAAATTCAAGTCAAGAAATAATGCTTTTGAAAAAAGTCTAAAAACAAAAATTCTACTTGCATTCAAAATAGCAGGGTACTATTTTGAAACCGCTTTTCAGATGAGTAGATAAATTAGTTAATTAGACGAAATGAAAAAGCTAAATGTTCCGCAGAAGAAGGGTAAAATTTTGATATCACAACTAACGTATGAAAGTTTAACAACTTTGAGGAGGTCTTATTGAAAGTTTTGCTACAAGTTTTATCACTTCAAAAACCCTTTCTTAATTTAATCAACAAATAAGGAGTAAACTATGCAGCGAAAGATCTTTTACCTTTTGCTACTTCTTGCAATTTTACCTGTTTTACTCACAGCAGGCACTAGAGGCAAGATCAAAGGAAAAGTAGTTGATTTGCAGACTGGCGAACCATTGATTGGCGCTAACGTTTATGTTGTTGGCACACAATCTGGCGCTAACAGCGATGCAAATGGCGACTACATAATTCATAACCTTGAAGCGGGTGTTTATACGCTCAGGGCTGCTTACGTTGGTTATCAAACAATCACTTTATCCGGCGTGAGAGTAAATGCAGATCTTACTTCGTATGTAAACTTCGAACTGCCCAGCGAAGACATACAAGTTGGCACTGTAGAAATTGTTGCGCAAAAACCTCTCGTTCAGAGAGATAACACAAACGCTGTAAGAATTACTACCGCCGAAGATATTGAGGCGCTGCCTATCAGAGGCGTTAGCTCTATTATACAGCTAACAGCCGGCGTGGCTACATACGGTAACGATATTGTTATCCGTGGAGGCCGACCTGATGAAGTTGGTTTTTATTTAGATGGAGTTTCAATTAAGAGTCCAATTGGAGCTGGTGCTATTGTAACTTTGAACCAAGATATTCTTGAAGAAATTCAAGTTCAATCTGGCGGTTACGCAGCCGAATTTGGTAACTCTAATGCGGGTATCATTCGCCAACAAATGCGCTCTGGTACCGATAAGTACAAATTAAGCTACGAATATATTACAGATAATGTAACGCTCAAGAGCGGTAAAAATGCTTTTGATGGTGAAAAAAGATTGGGCGCACACTGGTGGGGTTACAATGAACAATCTTTCTCTGCAAGCGGACCAGTTCCTTTTGCAAATGACATTGCTAAATTTTTCTTTAATTTCAACTACGGGTTCAACCGCGGCGCAGCTAACTGGAATGAACCTATTAATGTTGGCTGGATCAAAGACCCGGTTTCCTTAGATTCATTTTATTTAGTTCATCCAGGCGGACCGTTCAAAGGGCTTGAATCAAACAGATACAGCTATGCAGGTACTGTTAGCTTAGATCTTAAACCGTTCATCGTAAAGTTAACTGGTAATTATTCTTGGAGACCTGGAACTAATGGCGGTCAAAGAAGTTTAGCTACTTTGGCACAAACAAGACGCGGTACAGTAAATAACTGGGATGGAGTTTACACAGCTAAAATTACTCACGTAATTAATTCTAATTTATATTACGAATTAAACGCAGGTTATTTAAGTTATGGAAGTGAAACTTACGATCAAGCTCTTGGAAAAGATCCTTGGGTTTATGGCGATAGTGTGATGAATGCTCAAGCAGGCTGGGTTTGGACAAGATCTAAAGCGGATCTTAACACTTTTAGCACCGGAAAATTCACTAAGGAAGACAGCAGATATTATTTCCAAAGAGGCATTAATGTTTGGAACCTTGGTTTCACAAGAGAAGGCTCTTTACCTGGCGGAAATAATTTTGGTGTTTCTTGGAACAATAGAACAGGTATTACTTTAGCCGGTAATATGGTTTATATGATTGGTAAAGTTCACACTATTAAGCTTGGCGGTTCATACGAACAATATACCATTCGTAACTGGAACGCTGTTGGTGTTGCAGACTTAGCTAGCAAACTTTATACTTTCAAAAAGCAAAGACCTACCGCAAATGTTGATTCATTCAAAGTAGCCAACCAGATTAATACTGGCGTTGCCAACTTTGGTTACGATGTATTAGGTAACGAATATGATGGTGACGGTTTGTATGAAGCTATGAAGCCGGTAACTGCTTCAGCATACATTCAAGATAAACTTGAATATGAAGATATTATCTTAAACGTAGGTTTAAGATTTGATTATTATGATACAGACGGTTGGGAATTAGTTGATCCAACAAAACCCGAATTAGGAATTAATTTTGCAGATGGTACATTGAATGAAAAAGGTTGGCAAAAGAGTCCTACATTCAAAAGTATAAGCCCGCGTTTAGGTTTTGCATTCCCTGTTACAGATAAAACTGTATTTCATGCAGAGTGGGGCAAGTTTGTTCAAATGCCTGCTCTAAACCAAATGTACACTGGTTTACATGATTACGCTTATGATCTTCGCGGCGGCTTCTTTATTTCTAATCCAACTGCTCTCGGTTTTAGACCAACAAGAACAACTCAATATGAACTTGGTTTCTCTCAACAGTTAGGAGATAATTTCTCGTTTAGTGTTTCTGGTTACTACAGAGATATTAAAGATCAGTTGAATTATAGAATAATTAAAGTTGACAAGAACTCACCATTCTCAGATTATGCTTCGTTTACAAATGGTGATTTTGCTACTACAAAAGGTCTCGAATTAACATTCAACATGAGAAGATATAAGAACGTTTTAGTTAGTGCTAATCTTGCTTTCCAAGATGCCCGCGGAACAGGTTCTAACCCAAGTTCTAATGCCGGTATAGTTGGTTCTCCTCTTGATGGTGTTACAGTATTCACGCCTCAATATATTTCTCCTCTCCAATTCGATTACCCTATGAGAGGCAACATGAATGTAGATTACCGTTTTGGCAATGAAACTGAAGTGCCTTCTTATTTAAGAATGTTTGGCGTATCTGCACTTGTACGCTTTAGCTCTGGACACCCATATACGCTTGGTACAGGCGGTTTAAATGCTTCTACAGATGCTCGTTTCCGTCAGCCTCTCGAAGCTTTGAATACATCTTTAACACCAAACCAATTGTATTTCGATTTAAGAGTTGATAAAACATTCCAAATTATGAATAAGTTAAGCGCTAACGTTTACGTTTTTGTTATGAATCTATTTGATATAAAGAACGAATTAGATGTTCACCTTAAAACTGGTACTGCTTCCGATAACGGAGATATTTATAATCCAGATATGGTAAGCAAAAACATTGCGAATTATGGTTCGTTGTACAGAGATGCTGAATTGGCAATCTATCAGTACAATAACTATGGTCAATATAGCGGACCAAGGCAAATAAGATTAGGCTTGAGATTCGAGTTTAATTAATTCGTAAAAAATTTGTTTACTCAACAATAAGGAGTGTAAAATGAATAAAAATTTAATTAAGTATTTTATTTGCATGCTGGTTTTGGCTCTGCCTTTTGCGGTATTGGCTAAAGGAGGGGATGGCAAAACACAGCTAAGGAAGACGCTGGGCTCCCCTAGCTCTACCAGATTTAATATTAACAATGTTTCTACATGGATTTATAACAACGGTTCTTCCGATATTCAACCAAACGGAAACTCTGGTTTTATATTTCCAAAATTTTCTAACAAAGCCGTCTTTTTCCAATCTGGTTTCCTATGGGGCGGTAAACTTGATGGTGCCTCAATAAGCGTGAGCGGCTCTGCTTACCGACAAGGTACTCGTCCCGGAAGAATTCTTCCAAATGGAACACGCCAGCCAGAAAGTGATGGCGATGTAAGAATTTTTAGAGTTAGAAGAGATGTAACTGGTTACGGCGAAGCAGCAAAAATGTTAAATAAAGTTAAAGCCGAAGCTAGAGATGAAGGTATTACAACTGCAGAAGTTGTTGCTCAATACATGTTAGATTGGAATGAATGGCCAGCTCAATATGGCGCTCCATACGAAGATATTAACAAAAACGGAATTTATGAACCAACAATTGATATACCTGGTTTCCCAGGCGCAGATCAAACTGTTTGGTTTGTAAATAACGACTTAGACCCAGCAACAATGAGTTTTATGTATGGTTCTTTGCCAATTGGAATAGAGCAGCAAGTTACTATTTGGGGTTACAATAAAGCAGGTGACCTTGGTAACATGCTGTTTAGAAAATATGTGATTATTAATAAAAATGCAGCAAGAAAACCAGTAACAGATATGTATGTTACAATGTGGTCCGACCCGGATTTAGGAGACGCTGCAGATGATTTTGTTGGTATTGATACTACACTCAGCCTTCAATACATCTACAACGCAAAAGCAAGCGATGCAACTTATGGAACAACGCCACCAGCAGGCGGCTTTGACTTTTTCCAAGGACCACGTATTAGAACAAATAATACCGCAGACACTGCTATATATAAGAATAAAAAGTGGATTGGATTTAGAAATCTGCCTGCAACCGGAGCTTATTACTTTGTTAATGCTGGAACTTCTGATTATCAAGATCCTCAACAAGGTTTATATGCTGGTACATTGCAGTTTTATAACCTAATGCAGGGTAAAACCAGAAATGGTAATTTTTTCCCTGTACCTGCTCAAATTTCTCCACGTACAGAAAATGTAACTAACTTTCCTCTTTCTGGCGATCCAGTTACAGGCACTGGTTACATTGATGGTATAATTAACGTACCAGGCGATAGAAGAATGGGTATGGCTTCTGGTCCTTTTACATTAGCATATGGCGATACTCAAGAAGTGGTTGTTGCTCAGATAGCCGCTGGCGGAAGAGCTGGAATTAGCAACATTAGAGCAATCACTCTTTTGAGAAGTGCCGATAGAGAAGCGCAAAAACTATTCAACAACTTCTTCCCAAAACCAACTCCTTTCTTAAACCCGGTTGTGGAAGTTGTTAATTCCGATCGTCAAATAGCTCTTAACTGGGGCGCTGATATTGCTTCTGCTAAGATTACTGAGGGCTATAAAGATGAATTCTATCAATTCCAAGGATATGAAGTTTACCAATTGGCTTCTGAAGGCTCAACATTAGAAGACCCTTCTACTGTTCTGCTTGGTACATTTGATATTATAGATGGCAAGACCTCTATTATTGGCGGAGATATTGACCCTGTTAGCTCTGACCCGATTACTAAAGTATATCATTATGGAAAAGATACAGGTCTTCAAAGACAGTTTATTGTTAATAAAAACTACCTAACCAACGAAAACTTGAACAATGGCTCAAGATATTTCTTTGCTGTAAGGGCTTATGCTACTACAGACTCTGCTTTTATTGACCAAAAATCTATTACTACAACTTTAGATGTATTAACTGCCGTTCCGCAAACAGCAGATCCTGGTGTTGTTCTAAAGAGCAAGCCTGGCGATAAAATTATGGCAGCTCAAACCAAAGGTTCTTCAGATGGAATAGTCTCTGCTATTGTTATTGACCCGTTAAAAGTAACTGGTAAAACTTATAAAGTTAGTTTCAAGAACGATTCTAAAGGTGAAACTTTCTGGCAGTTAAGTGACGGAAGCAAGATTCTTCTTGATAACCAATACAACCAATATGACAATGGCGATTTTTTCATTGTTGATGGTTTAATGGTTAAAGTTACAGGCCCAACCGACAAGGGAGTAAAACGTAGCGACTCTTTCACCGATCCGAATAATAAGAAATTATGGGGTTGGGACTTTGCCGGAACGCGCAGATTTACTTGGGCGGGCGGCGATCCTGCAGGCGGTTTCGGATTAGAATCTTTTGGTAATACTGCTGCAATAGGTAGTTATGGTACTTTAGGATGGGCGAGCCCTCGTTATTGGTTTGTTGATGGAGTAAAGGTAGTTGGTCCAACAGAGCTTAAAAATGTTGAATTAAGACTTGCTAAAGTTGACTTTGCAGGAGATCTCGGTGTTAAATTAGATAAATCTGATGTCAACGTTTCTTTCGGCTACCGCTATATGAGACTAGCAAACGCCGCTGCACCTGCCAGACCAGAATTTGCACCATTCATAATTAGCAGACTTGGTTCTTACTCTTTCCAAATCTTCGAACAGAATGTTCCTTTTTCAGTATGGAACATAGATGATCCAGCCGCTCCAAAACGTCTTGCAGTTGGTTTCTTAGAGAACAACGTTGCTGGAGGATTGGTTGATGGCGTTTACTGGCCTGGTAATAATGCTAATTATCCAGATAATACAGCAACTGGTGGACCACGTGAATGGTTATACATCTTTGATGAACCATATACAACAACAGCTAATGATGTGAATACTGGTCAATTAATTGCTGCCGGAAATAAATCTCTCAACTCTAGAATAATGTACACCGCTGTTTGGAATAGAAGAAACGGATCCCATATATGGAATGCTGCAACTGGTACAGATAAATTCTTTATTCATCCAAACAAGCCAAACAGTCCAGCAGATGAATTTTCATTCACTGCTCCAACTGCATCATTTAGTGCTGAGCAGGCAAAATTAGACGTAGATAAGGTAAATGTATTCCCTAACCCATATTATGGTGTTAACTCTCAAGAAATTAACAAATATCAAAGATTTGTTACTTTTAACCATTTGCCAAAACATGCTACAATTAGAATATTTAACCTTGCAGGTCAGTTAGTTAGAGCAATAGAAAAGCATTCGGATTCTCAATACGAAAGATGGGATCTAAAGAACTTCGATAACTTACCAGTTGCAAGCGGTTTGTATGTAGTTCAAGTAGATATGCCGGCTCAAAGTGTTAAAAAGACACTGAAGCTTATCGTTATACAAGAAACGCAAGTATTAGATAAATTCTAATAAAATTTTAAGGAGATTAAATTATGAAGAAATTAAAATTAGGATTGCTTGTAATACTTGCTTTAATGCAGTTTACAGGTACCCTATTAGCAGGCGGTGGAAAACGAAATGGTACTGCCGGCGCAACGGAGTTATTAATTCCTGTAGGCGCTAGAGGAATTTCTATGGCAGGCGCTTCTATAGTAGGATCCAAAGGCGTAGAATCTATCTACTGGAACCCTGCTAACTTGCCGGGCGGTCAAAATAGTACTAATGTAATTTTCTCACACATGACTTATTTTGCTGATATTGCAGTTCAATACGGCGCTGTTTCTACATCCGTAGAAGGGCTTGGTTCTTTAGCACTTAGTGTTAAGTCATTATCACTCGGAGAAATCAATATTACTACAAACGATTTCCCAGATGGCACAGGCTCTATTATTAAACCATCTATTACTGTATTAGGATTAACTTATGCTACAATGTTAAGCGATAGAGTTTCTGTCGGTTTAACAGGTAACTTTATCAGCGAAAGAATGGATAGAGTTTCTGCTAACGGCTTAGCATTCAACATTGGTATTACTTACAATAACTTAGCTAACATTGATGGTTTCAGTTTTGCTGTAGTACTTAAAAACTTAGGAACTCCGATGAAGTATGAAGGAACTGGGTTAAATGTGCAAGTTAATGGAGCAAACTCTGAAATTACAAGCGGAACCGACTTATTAAACAGAAAAGACCCTATTTCTATTTATAAAGTTGATGCTGCTGAATTCGAACTTCCATCGGCTATCGAACTTGGTTTTGGTTATACAAGAAAGTTTGGTATGATAGGAGTTCAAGCTAATGCACTTTATAGAAACGATAACTTCTATAATGATGAAGTTAAATTAGGCGCTGAAGTTACATTCAATGATCTTCTTTACTTAAGAGGCGGTTACATTGTGCTTCCAGAAGGTGAAGGAAATTATGAAAATGTTTACAATGGTATCCACGCAGGTTTTGGTATCAAATACGATATTGGCGGTGCAGTAATAGCTTTAGATTACGCTTACCGTGCTATGAAGTATTGGGATGCTAACAACATTGTTACTATTTCTCTCGGTTTCTAATTTGTAAGCTGTAATTAGTTAAGCCCCGATTCTTATGGAATCGGGGCTTTTTTTTGCCTAACAATTTGTAACTTTACACAAAAAAACAGCAGGTTCTAAAGAATTAATCGTTTTGCTTAACTAAGCAGCCCGGAGATAAAATGAAGAAAGTATTGCTTCTTTTGGTTTTACTAATTTCTCAAATTTCTTATGCACAAACTAAGCTCGGGTTTGAGCTAGACTATGCGAGATTTAATTACGATTCGACTTCTGTGTTCATGGAGTTCTACTACGAACTATCTCCTACAGATATGCAGAAAGTTAGCAGCGCAAACAGCATTTACTCAGAAGCAATTGTTCATATCGAAATTATGAATTCTGATACTAAAGAATTTTTTCTTAACAAGAATTACAAAATTGTTAATGAGTTTGTTGACTCGCTGCAAAAAAATCTTTCAGGTGTATTGGGTTTCGTAATTCCGAAAGGTAATTACACGCTTTTAGTAAAGGCTTATGATACCAACAATCCCAAATTGGAAAAAATAATTAACGAAAATTTCCAAGTTCAGCCGTTCAAGAACGATAAATTTTCGATCAGTGATATTGAATTGGCTACACGTATAAAAAAGGATGCAAAGGATACACAATCAATATTTTATAAAAACACATTGGAAGTTTTTCCAAATGCTTCAATGCTTTATACTGAACAATCTCCGGTTTTGTTTTTCTATGCAGAGCTGTATAATCTAAAACTTGAAAGCCCAGAAGTAAGCTTTGTTTTGAAAAGAGATTTAGTGAACAGCGCTGGTGCCATGGTTCATAGAAGTGAGAAGCAAATTAAACAAGGCGCTAACTCTGTTGTTGAAGTAGGCTTAGTTAATCTAAACAAACTTCCTTCCGATTCTTATATTCTTGCATTAAGCCTTATAGACCCCAAAACGAATCAAGCATTTATTTCTTCAAAAAGATTTTATTTATATAATCCCAACGTAATTGATTCTACTGTAGTTAGCGTTGGAAATTTAAGCGTTGTTAATAGCGAGTTTGGTGTCTATACATTGGAAGATTGCGATCTAATGTTTAAGCAGGTTAAGTATATCGCAAATAGAACTGAAATTGATAGATATGGAAAAGTGGATTCATTAAAAGCCAAACGAGAATTTCTTTTCAACTTTTGGAACGCGCGCAATCCGGAAACAGGTTCTGCTCGTAATGAATATAAAGAACAGTATATGAAGCGAGTTGCATTCGCTAATCAACATTTTAAAAGTATGGGCAGAGAAGGATATTTAACCGACAGAGGAAGAGTTTTACTTATATATGGCGAGCCGGATCAAAAGGATATGTTTCCAAACGAACCAAATTTAAAACCTTACGAAGTCTGGTTCTATCATGAGATAGAAGGCGGTGTAGTTTTTTGTTTTGGAGACTTAACCGGTTTTGGCAAATATGATCTGCTTCATTCTACAAAACGAGGTGAAATTGAAGATGTTGAGTGGCAATCCAGAATTAAGACTGAATAATCTTTGGCAAGACTAACACAAAAACTTGGCGTGTTGTTTCTTAAGTTGTTACAATTTTTATTAGTATTTATTGGGCTGCAAAGGACACGATTTGCAGCTCGTTGTATTGGGAATGTTTTTTACTACTTAATTCCAATACGCAAAAAAGTTGTACTAGAAAATCTTTCCTCAGCTTTTCCAGAAAAATCCTTATCTAACCTAAAGCAAATTGCAAGACGTACTTACCAAAATATAACCATTACTTTTTCAGAACTTCTTTTGTTTACTTCCATTTCAATAAACAATATGAAGTTATTAGTCAGAACTGAAAATTTAGACGAAATGAAATCTTTAATTAACGAAAACAAAGGCGTAATATTTTGGACTGGACACATTGGAAGCTGGGAAGTGGGCGGCTCTGTGTTAGGATTGCTGTTAGAGAAGCCAATTTATTGTCTTGCAAAAAAACAGAGTAATTCTGCATTGAATGAATTGATTAAAGATGCAAGAGAAGCACACGGCAATAAAGTTATTTGGCTTGGGACTTCTGTTAGGCATCTGTTTGAAGTTTTACTAAGCGGCGGAATTGTTGGTGTAGTTGGCGATCAGAGAGGTCCTGCCGATAGCCCGCGTGTTTCTTTTTTTGGAAAGCCAACTTCTTTTTACACTGGAACTGCTTCTATCATAAACAAAACAAAGTGCAATGTTATTCTTACGGCTGCTGTTAGAGAAAGAAATGGCAATTATAAAGGAATTGTAGAAAAATTAAACATGGAAAATCTGCCTGAGAAATATGAAGACCAGATTCTAGAAATAAACCAAAGGTATGCAAATTTTTTAGAGAAGGTAATTAAACAATATCCCGACCAATATTTTTGGATGCATAAAATTTGGAAACACTAGAAAAAATATTGGTAATACAAACAGCTTTTATTGGCGATGCAGTTTTAACCTTACCAATGATTCAAAAATTGAACGAGCAAAAACCAAATTCTTTTATATATGTTTTATGTATTCCATCAACCAAAGAAGTTTTCAGTAATTCGGAATCTGTAACCGATGTTGTTGTTTACGATAAGCGGGGCAGTCAAAAGTCTTTACTAAGTTTTATAAAGCTGATGTTTTACATACGCTCTCTTAATTTTTCTTCAGTAATTTCTCCTCACCGCTCAATAAGATCAACGCTGATTTCTTTTTTTTCCGGTGCCAATAATACCGTGGGTTTCGATAACGCAGATCTTTCTTCTCTTTACAAGGAAGTAGTAAAGTATCAAAAAGATAAACACGAAGTGGAAAGAAATATTTCTTTGATTAATGATCAAATAAATGAAAAATCTTGGCGCATTCTGCCAAAAATAAAAATTGGCAGTGCTGTAAATACAACCGTTGGAAATTTGCTCACTAATCTTAAGGCAACCAAAAATATTGCTGTTGCACCAGGTTCGGTTTGGAAAACTAAAGTTTATCCAAAGGAATATTTTGAAGAAATTATAAAACTTATAATTTCTAACGGTTATGGAGTTGTTCTTATTGGCGGCAAAGAAGATTCCGATTTATGTAACTCAATAGCAAAGAATTTTGATAAAACTGTTTCTTTTGCCGGAAAGCTTACAATTCCAGAATCTGTTGAGGTACTAAGAAACTGCACTGCATTGGTATGTAACGATAGCGCTCCAACTCACCTTGCAATGATTGCAGATATACCAACGATTACAATTTATTGTTCAACAATTCCGGACTTTGGTTTTTATCCTTATAATCAAAAAAGCAAAACAGTATCATTCGATGAGCTTAATTGTAAACCGTGCGGCATACACGGGCATAAGATATGCCCAATCAAAACTTTTGAATGTGCATATAAGCTAAAACCGGCTGTTGTTTTTGAAAATCTAAAGAAAATATTACCTGCTTAACAAAATTGTAATCTTTATATTTGTCCAAGCCAAAAAGAGATCAAAATGAAGTGGTTCGACTTCGATAGCATAAAAAATTCGTCACTAAACTTTACGCCTAATTTGCCAATATTGGCTACTAAAAGGTATAAAGTTAGCTTAATTAAGGCAGCCGCATATATCTTGCTTTATACTTTGGCATCTTGGTTTGTTTTAGTTCTACTTCTTTCAATTACTCCATTAAAAGATGTGTTGTTTGTTGTTGATAACTCGGAATTAAAAGCCCAGAATGAAAGAATTCAAAAACTGCAAGGCAGAGTTGTTGATCTTACTCAGCAGCTTCAAGAAATTTCTTCGGTTAATGAACGAATGAAATATGCAGTTAAATTGGCGCAAAGAGATACAATAGAACCAAAGAATCCTCTTTATGATACTCTTAGAACAACTATAACCAAAAAGATTAAAATTGAAGGCAGTGTTTTTAATGTTGTTGTTGATCTGTTTCAAAAATTATTTCAGAATGAAAGAGAAAAAAATAGATTACTTTTTTTTGAACCAGCTTCCGGAGTCATTATACAAGAGTTTAACCCCGCTAAAGGTCATTTAGGAATTGATTATGGCATTAGTAAAGGAAGTCCAGTTTTTGCAGCTTCTGGGGGATTGATAATTTTTGCTGATTACACTGTAGATTCAGGCTATATGATAATAATTCAACACTCGGATGACTACACAAGCGTTTATAAACATTGTTCAACTTTACTTAAAAAAGTTAGAGATTCTGTAACTCACGGCGAATTAATTGCTCTAAGCGGAAACTCTGGCAAAAACACTACAGGCCCACACCTGCACTTTGAAGTATGGTATCAAGGCAAACCGGTTAATCCCAAAAGTTTGATAATTAAGTAGGAGAATTAAATGGCAAGTAAAAAAGATCATCTGCTTGAAGATGTGAGCATTATAAGCAGCAGCGTTAAGATTGAAGGTAATATACACAGTGAGGGTAATGTTAGAATTGACGGCTCCGTTAATGGAAACATAACAGTTAATGGTAATTTAACCGTTGGAGAGGGAAGCAATTTGAATGGTGAAATAAAAGCCAAAAATGTGATAATGAATGGAATGTTAACCGGAAAAATCTTTGCAGAAGAAAAACTTCGCCTCGAATCTAAAGCTTCTCTTAAAGGTGATTTGGCTGCTAAGGCTCTAATAATTGAAGATGGAGCATTCTTCCAAGGCTGCTCTAATATGGAAAAGCAAGTATAACTTTGAAATCCGAGACAGATTTTAACAAAATATCTGCATCGTACCGCCAGATTGGTCCATATTTAGGTTTAGGAACACAATTAGCGGCTACGGTTGTTTTAATGTTTTTTTTAGGGCGTTGGTTAGATAATGAATTTTCTACAATGCCTTTGTTTATTATTATTTTTTCGTTAATTGGGTCTGCCGCTGGTATTTTTAGTTTCATAAAAGCTGTTCTTAACCTAAATAAAAAGAAATCACTTGAAAAATAAACTTATTATTTCAGCTTCTTTATTCACGATCATTATGACTTTAATGAATTTTTCTTTGTTTTTGGGCTTTATGAACTCAAACATTGCTTTTTCATCGGGTTTGGCTTCAATGATTGGCTTGGTAAACTTCATCACATTTGTAGTATTTGTTCATTTTTCTCTCAAAAAATCGAATAAAATGTTTGTTATTCTAAATTTAGGCGGGATGCTATTTCGTATGATATCTACTCTGGCTGTTGTGTTTATGATATTAAATTATTTGAAAATTGACCGATATGCGTTTATATTTGGGCTCTTGTTTTGGTACATGTTCTTCCAAATTTTCGAAATTCTTATAGTTAAAGAGAGTTACAAAAATCTTAAAAGCGAAAAATAATGTGGTTTCATAGCGCAAATACTGTAGCCGATAATGTGAAAGCTGCTCAAGAAGCAGTTAAAAAGACAGATACAAGCTGGATTTTGCATCACGTTCTGGATGCTAGAGAGATAGATTTAACTCCTTTTGGCATTATACACTTACCAAAATTACATTTGTTGGGAATGGATATATCTATAACTAAACATGTAGTGTTTATGTGGATTGCAGCTTCCATTCTGATCTTCACATTTTATAAAGTTTCTAAATCTTATAAAAAATCTCTTATACCAAAAGGTGTTAGTAATCTGACAGAAACCCTTGTACTTTTTGTAAGAGATGAAATTGCAAAACCTAACATTGGCAAAGGCTACGAAAAATTTTTACCTTACTTACTAACTGTGTTCTTTTTCATTCTCACTTGTAACTTTTTAGGATTGATACCTTACGGCTCTACAGCGACAGGAAACATCTCTGTTACTGCTACTCTGGCAACAATTTCATTTGTTTTTATTCAAGCTGGCGGAATGATGAAGAACGGTGTATTTGGTTATTTAAAGGGTTTGCTACCGCATGGGTTACCAACTTGGTTAATTCCAATTATGTTTGTTGTAGAATTGCTTGGTTTGTTTACAAAACCTTTTGCGTTGGCTATTCGTCTTTTTGCTAACATGACAGCAGGGCACATTGTAATTTTAGCATTACTCGGACTTATTTTTATTTTACATACATATATAGTGGTTCCGGTTTCTATAGCTTTTGCATTGTTCATATTTTTATTAGAAATTTTAGTTGCATTGTTACAAGCATATATTTTTACTATGCTTTCATCGCTGTTCATAGGAATGGCGTATCATCAAGAACATTAATATTACTAAACGTTATAAAGGAGAAATCAAATGGAATTCGCTTATTTAGCAGCCGGTTTTAGTGCAGCACTAACAGTAATTGGTGGTTCTTTAGGTATTGGCAAATTAGCTAGCGCAGCTATGGAAGCTAGCGGTCGTCAGCCAGAAGCTGCCGGCGATATCAGAACTTCTATGATTATTGCCGCTGCTCTTATAGAAGGTATTTCTTTATTTGCATTAGTTATTTGTATTCTTTTGGCTCTTAAGTAAAATAATTTTTCTCTTTCTTTAGGAAGTAAAAATGGAATTGTTGAGCTACATTTTTGTTTTGGCATTTGCCGGCGCAGATGCAGTGCAAGGCGGCCTGTTAGATGTTAATCCAGGTTTAATACTATGGACTGTCGTTACATTCATTTTTCTTTTGTTGGTTTTAAAAAAAATTGCTTGGAAACCGATATTAAGTTTTTTGAATGAAAGAGAAAATATTATAAAAGAATCTCTTGAGAAAGCTGAGACAGCACGCAAAGAGGCAGAGTTATTAATAGCTGATAACAAAGCTGCAATGCGAAAAGCAGAAGACGAAGCTCAGAAAATAATTGATCAAAGTAGAGAATATGCGGAAAAATTAAAGAACCAGATTTTGGATGAGAGCAAAGTTACTGCAAAGAAAATGGTTGAAGATGCCGCCGCCCAAATTGAACGCAAGAACGCAGAGGCTTTCAACAAACTGAAAGACCAAGTAGCAGAAATTGCAATAAATGCAGCCGAAAAAATATTGAAAGAGAACCTGGATAAGCCGCAGCAGCTAAAATTAGTTGATAAATATTTGGATGAAATGAATAAAAACTAATGAGCGTTTATAGAGTATCATACCGTTATGCTAATTCGTTAATGCAGCTTGCCGAGGAAAAAAAAATCTATAGCAAAATAGTACAAGATGCAGAACTAATTTATTCCTCACTAGATTCCAGCAAAGAATTACGCTCGGTTCTTAAAAGCCCAATTATCAAATCAGGCGAAAAGAAAAAAATATTAACTGCTGTTTTCGAAAGTAAAGTTTCGAATGAGGCTGAAAGTTTTCTTTTGTTTGTTGTTGAAAAAGGCAGAGAAGATATCCTTACTGATATTTTCAAAGAGTTTATCAACCTAAGAAACAAGAAAGAAGGAATTTTGAGAGCGAAAATTGTATCTGCACTTGAGCTTGATGATTCCATTATGAAAAGAATAACCAGCAAACTTGAAAAAGAAACAGAGAAAATTGTTCAATCAACTTTCTTTGTAGATCAAAAAATAATTGGCGGTTTTGTAGCTGAACTAGATGATAAGGTTTATGATGCTTCTGTGCGTCATCAACTTAATTTATTGCGTAAAAAGTTTGCTGAAGAAATTAGTATCTAACTTAATTAGAAAAATTTAGGAAGAATAGAAATGGCGGAAATAAGACCCGATGAAATTTCTGCGATACTGAGAAAACAACTTTCCGGTTTTGAAAACGAAGTTGACGTTTACGAAGTTGGCACAGTTTTACAAGTTGGCGATGGTATTGCTCGTGTTTACGGTTTATCCAAAGTTATGGCAAGCGAACTTGTAGAGTTTCCTAACGGCGTTATTGGTATGGTATTAAACCTTGATGAAGACAGTGTTGGCTGCGTTCTTTTTGGCGAATCAGCTTTGATTAAAGAGGGCGACCAAGTAAAAAGAACTAACCGTGTTGCTTCATTTCCCGTTGGCGAAAAACTTTTAGGCAGAGTTGTTAATCCTCTTGGCGAACCGCTCGATGGAAAAGGAACAGTACAATTTGAAAAATATTCACCAATTGAAAGAAAAGCACTTGGCGTTGTTCAACGGCAAGGTGTTAAAGAACCGCTTCAAACCGGCATTGTTTCGGTTGATTCTATGATTCCGATTGGACGAGGACAACGTGAATTAATTATTGGTGACCGCCAAACCGGAAAAACTGCTATTGCAATAGATACAATTATAAATCAAAAATATACACATAGCGAAGAAGCAAAAAAGTATGGTGTTAAACCGGTTTATTGTGTTTATGTTGCTGTTGGGCAAAAGAATTCAACTGTAGCGCAAGTTGTTGCTAAGCTTGAAGAATCAGGTGCTATGGAATATACCACTGTTGTTTCGGCGCCAGCTTCATCTCCCGCGCCATTACAATACATAGCGCCATATGCAGGAGCTGCTGTTGGCGAGTATTTTAGAGATAGTGGTAGGCATTCGTTAGTAGTTTATGATGATTTATCCAAACAAGCAGTTGCCTATCGCGAGCTTTCTTTATTGTTAAGAAGACCTCCTGGACGCGAAGCTTACCCTGGTGACGTTTTCTATTTGCACTCACGCTTACTTGAAAGAGCGTCGAAGTTAAGTGAAGATTTAGGCGGCGGAAGTTTAACCGCTCTGCCGATCATTGAAACTCAGCAAGGAGACGTTTCTGCTTACATTCCAACGAATGTAATTTCTATTACTGATGGTCAGATTTACCTTGAACCAAACTTGTTCAACGCTGGTGTTCGCCCGGCTATTAACGTTGGTATTTCGGTGTCACGCGTTGGCGGCAATGCTCAAATTAAAGCGATGAAAAAAGTATCAGGCTCATTGAAACTTGATTTAGCTCAGTATCGTGAATTAGAAGCTTTTGCCAAATTCGGTTCCGATCTAGATAAATCAACCTTAAGAACGCTAAGCAAAGGCGCAAGACTTGTAGAGCTGTTAAAACAAGGTCAATATGTACCTGTTGCCGTTGAAAAAGAAATTGTAAGTGTTTATTTGGGCACGAACAACTTCTTAGAGACCATAGAAGTTAAAGATGTAAAAAGATTTGAAAAAGAATTTCATGAATTTGCCGAATTGAAGTATCCAGAAATATATGAAAACATTCTTTCAACAAAAGAATTGAAAGATGATACAGTTGCACTAATTAAGAAAGCCGCACAAGAATTTATAGAAAAGTTTAAGAAGAGTTAATAGAAATAAATGGCAACGCTGCGCGATATAAAACGACGAATTGTTGGTGTTAAAAACACTCAACAAATTACAAAAGCAATGAAGATGGTTGCCGCCGCTCGTTTGCGCCGCGCGCAAGAAAATATTCTCAATGCTCGTCCATATTCTAAGAAGATCTCAGAAGTTTTGCAACATCTTCTGAATGTTGAGAAGGGTTTTAACAATCCGCTTTTTATTCAACGCGATGTAAAGAAGATAGCGTTAATAGTTGTTACTTCCGATCGAGGTTTGTGCGGGAGTTTTAACATGAATGTTATTAGAACAGCTGAAGATCTTGTAAAAGGAGAACTATCTTCTTATCAAGTTTCCTCGAACTTGGATATCTATTGCCTTGGTAAAAAAGGTAATGACTATTTTACTAAAAGAAATTACCCAGTTGTTGGTTCCCACCCCGGAATATTTTCACACCTAAAATTTGAGTTCGCTTCAGGCTTTATCAAAGAACTAAATACAAAATATGTCAGTGGCGAAATTGATAAAGTTCTGATTGTTCATAACGAGTTTAAGTCGGTAATTCAGCAAAAAACCATTGTAGAGCAGTTATTTCCTATAAAAACATTCGAGTCACAAGATTCAGAATCAAAGCAGGTGGATTATATTTATGAACCTGATAGGAGTAGAATAATAGAAACTCTTTTGCCAAAACATTTAAATGCTCAGATGTGGCGCGTGCTTCTAGATTCTTATGCAGCAGAACTCGGCGCTCGAATGACAGCAATGGATATGGCTACTGAAAATGCAAAAGAGTTAATACGCGGTTTGAATTTAACTTATAACAGCAAACGCCAAGCTGCAATTACTACAGAGATACTGGAAATAGTTTCTGGAGCGAATGCTCTCAAAGAAAGTTAGACGTTTGAAATGTATATCCTTTTTGCTATCTTTATTTAGGACACAGACAACACATGCTCGAGGATTTGACCGAGAAACTTGAGAAAGCACTTAAAAAGATTACCGGACAAGGTAAGATTACTGAATTAAATATCAGTGATACACTACGGGAAATTAGGCGCGTTCTTTTAGATGCTGATGTAAATTACAAAGTAGCCAAAGATTTTATCGAGCGCGTCAAAGAAAAATCGCTTGGTAAAGAAGTTCTTACATCTGTAACTCCAGGTCAGCTCATCACAAAAATTATTTATGATGAACTGACAGAGTTATTGGGAAGCACTGGTTCAGAGTTGCAGTTAAACCCATCTGGTTTGACTGTAATTATGCTTATAGGACTTCAAGGATGTGGAAAAACAACATTTAGCGCAAAGCTCGCTAAATATCTTAAAGATAGAAAAAGAAATGTTCTTTTAGTTGCTGCTGACGTTTACCGCCCCGCTGCAAGAAGTCAATTAAAAATTCTTGGTTCTCAAGTAGGAGCGCCGGTTTTTTCTATTGATGAAAGCAACGACCCGGTAAAAATTGCTTCAGATTCTCTAGCCTACGCAAGAGAGAATGGCTTAAACACAATTATCATTGATACTGCAGGCCGCTTGCACGTTGATGACCTGATGATGAAAGAGGCGGCAGAGATTAAGTCCAGAGTTAATCCTACACAAACATTATTTGTAGTAGATTCTATGACTGGGCAAGATGCTGTTAACTCTGCCAAAGCTTTTTATGATAATGTTGAATTTGACGGAATTGTACTTACTAAGATGGATGGCGATTCTCGCGGAGGCTGCATTCTTTCTATTCGAGCTATAGTTGACCGTCCGGTTAAGTTTGTAAGTATGGGCGAAAAAACTGATTCGCTCGAACTGTTTTATCCGGATAGAATGGCAAGTCGAATTCTTGGCAAGGGCGATGTTGTTTCATTAGTAGAAAAAGCACAAGCTCAGTTTGATGATAAAGAAGCTGAAGACTTGGAAAAGAAATTTCGTGAAAACAAGTTTGATTATGACGATTTTCTGAAGCAGATCAAAATGATCAAGAAAATGGGTTCATTAAAATCTTTATTAGGTATGGTGCCTGGAATAGGTTCTCAACTTAAAAATGCAGATGTAGATGATAAACAGCTTGTTGTTGTTGAATCCATTATTCAATCTATGACAAAGTATGAAAGGAGTAATCCAAAAATATTGAATGGAAACCGCAGAAAAAGAATTGCGCGAGGCAGCGGTAATACAATTCAAGAAGTGAATAGATTGATTAAGCAGTTTGAACAAATGCAGCAAATGATGAAAATAGATTAAATTAACCTTATAGGAGTAATACTAAATTGGCAGTTAAGTTAAGACTGAAAAGAATGGGTAAAAAGAACCAGCCGATCTACAAAGTAGTAGCAGCAGACGCTCGCTCGCCAAGAGACGGTAAATTTATAGAAGCTATTGGCATCTACAACCCCAAAACAGAACCAGCTACCGTTGAAATAAAAGAAACTAGAGCGATACATTGGTTAAATGTTGGTGCGCAGCCAACCACTACTGTTAAGAATCTTTTATCAAAGCAAGGAATAACCTACAAACGAGAATTGTTGAAAAAAGGTTTGAAAGAAGAAGAAATTTCAGTAAAATTTGACGAGTGGAAAAAAGTTAGCGATGCTAACTTAACAGCAAAACTGAAAAAGAAAGCGGATAATAAAAAGTCTAAAAAAACTTTAGCAAAAGAAAAGTCTCAAAGTGCATCGGAAGCTTAAAGGGTACGGCTCCGAAAGCTGAGTTCTCTTATTAGCAGCAGGCACAAAGCAAGGTACCCTGCACTCACTAAATATAGGTAATGTTATGAAGGATTTTGTTGCATTCATCGCTAAACACCTTGTTGATCATCCTGAAGACGTTGTGTTGGATATACATGCAAATGACGACAGGACTTTTGAAATTGTCCTAAAGGTGAACCCCAGTGACGTAGGCAAGGTGATTGGTAAGCAAGGAAAAACTGCCCAAGCAATTAGAACTCTACTTACTGCTGTCTCTGCTAAAGAAGGCAAAAAAGCGGTTCTTAAAATATTGGATTAATTTCTTTTGGTGAGTGATCATTTTCTAATAGCCGAAATTAAATCGGCATTTGGTGTTAATGGTTTTGTTGCAGTAGATTCATTTTCCGATTTCAACAATCGTTTCTTTGAATTAGAAAAAGTTTACATTGAAATTTTTGGAAACTTAAAGCAGTTTATTGTTGAAGATGTTAAGCAAACAGATAATAAAATTGTTTTAAAGTTTGCAGGGTTTCATTCCGATGCTGATGTTAATGTTCTAATTGGCAGAAAAGTATTTGTTGATCAAGAAAACTTGGTTCGGTTAGATGCTGATACTTACTTTATCCATGACTTAGTGAAAAGCCAGGTCTTTAGAAATAGTCAACTTATTGGAACTGTTGAGGATGTGTTTGTCTTTCCTGCTAATGATGTTATTGTAGTTGTTGATAACTCTGCAAGAAAAATTTTGATCCCAGCTATAAAGGACTATATTAAAACATTTAATTCTGAAGAAAAAAGACTTGATTTGGTAAACGATTGCGACTTGTTATACGATGATGAGAATTGATGTTATTTCTGCAGTGCCAGACTCTCTCGTTTCTCCTCTAAACACAAGCATTCTAAAAAGAGCGCAAGAGAGAGAATTAGTTGAGCTTGTTGTGCACAATCTTAGAGATTATGCATACGATAAACACAAACAAATTGATGATAAGCCATTCGGTGGCGGACCTGGTATGCTTCTTAAACCCGAACCGTTCTTTGAATGTATTGAAGAATGTTTAAGCGAAAGAAATTACGATTTCATTCTTTTCCCTTCACCAGGAGGAGAAATTTATAACCAAAGAATGGCAAACCGTTTTTCACTCGCAAAGAATATTTTAATTTTAGCAGGACACTATAAAGGAGTAGATGACAGAGTTCGCGAAAGATACGCTACAAATGAAATTTCGATTGGCAACTATGTCTTAACAGGTGGAGAGATTGCAGCTTGGGTAATTATTGATTCTGTCGTTCGTTTAATTCCCGGCGTACTTAATGATAGTGAATCAGCCCTGAACGATTCTTTAATGGATGGCGAGATTATAGAAGCGCCATATTACACAAGACCTGCAGATTACAAAGGGATGAAGGTCCCGGAAGTTTTACTTTCTGGACATGATAAAAAAATTAAAGAGTGGAAAGAAGAAAAATCAAAAAATTTAACAGATAAGTGGAAAAAAATAAATAACCTGGAGTAATAAAAAATGGATAAGTTAAAAAGTTTAACAGATGAGCAAACACGTACCGATTTTCCCGCATTCAAATCGGGCGATCATGTTAGAGTGCATGTAAAAGTCATAGAGGGTGAAAAAGAAAGAATTCAGCCGTTTGAAGGAGATGTTATAAATATTCGTGGTGCCGGTCTTAGCAAAACTTTCACGGTAAGAAAAATATCCAGCGGCGTTGGCGTTGAAAGAATTTTTCCGATGAATTCGCCTAAAGTTGCAAAAATTGAAGTAGTTCGCGAAGGTAAAGTTAGACGGGCTAAATTGTTCTATCTAAGAGAGCTTTCCGGTAAAGCTGCACGTATTAAAGATAAAAATAAAAAATAATTGTTTTCGATTTGCAAAGAAGCCGCTCTAAATTAAGCGGCTTTTCTTTTTTAAAACCTGGATATATATGAAATTTTTTTTACCGGACAATATTTTTGCCGCTTTATTTAAATCCACATTACCTGCAGATTTTGAAACAGTTTACAAACCTTCAACTCTTATTGTTAAAGAACTTGAAAAGAACACGCAAGCAATTGCTTTAATCCCATCGCTCGAATTACTTAACAATAAGGATTTACTAGTTTCAAAAAAGTTTGGAATATCATTTGGCGGAATTCTTTCAAATTCTTATTTGTATTTTGTTGAAGGACAAAGAGATTTCGATAAAGTTTTTGTTCGTGGCGATGTTTCAAAAAACGAGATACTTCTTAGCAAGATTCTGTTTGAAGAAATGTACTCCTCCAATGCAGAATTGGTTTTGGATACAAGTGATAATCTTTCTAAGTGGAATAATTACTTGATTTGCGGCAAAGAAAATTTTGTGGACCAAAAACATATTAGCGGAGTCAGTCTCGCTGATGAAATTTTCGAGATGCTTGGTCATCCTTACGTAAATTATATTGTTGTTTCAAAAGACAGAGAATCTCTCTCCAACTTTGAAAGAAGTATTCCTACTAAGCTGCGCGAAGTTATTGCTGAATATTTACCAAAGTTTATGAACGAGTTGAATATTTCAGATTTGGAAAAAGAGTTTTTAACTGCAAACTTCGGAACCGTTTATTTTGATATGACCGAAAACGAAGAGGATGGATTAAACGAATTGATTAAGTTGATGTATTATCATGGAATTATTGATGATATGTTTGATATTAAACTTTTAAAATAAGTTACAAATTTTGGACTGGAGATTTAAATCTCTGTTTACATATTAAAATAAAGGATACGTTTTCTATCAAGAGATTTGCAATGACTCAATTGAAAGTACTTTTCTTATCAATAACTGCAATTATTTTATTCTTTTGTTCTAACGTTTACTCTCAGAATGATGCTATCAAAATAGTTGGTAAACTATTAGATGAGGAAACTAAAGAACCAATTAGTAACGTTACTGTATTTCTTTCATTCACTTCTTATCACACACAAACAAATATGTTTGGGGAGTTTAGCATCTATGGTGTAGTACCCGGGGCATATTCACTTATTTGCGTTGCCAAAGGATATCAAAAAGTATCGCTGCGGGTTGATGTAAATGGTAAAGCGAATCTAAAGGCGAATATTGTTCTTAAGAAAATGACATCATTAAATAAAAACGATATTTCGCAAGTCTCAACTTTTATTGAACGGCACAAATTTGTCGAGAAATTCAAAAAGGAATTTTTAGGGGGAAGTATACGTACTTACAAATGTGAAATTGTAAATGAAAACGATATTACTTTTACACATAATGGTATTCAATTGTTTGCACACTCAGACACTCCTATTATAATTATTAATAAATCTCTTGGATACAAACTAACTGTATTTCTAAACAAATTTGAATGGGAATGGTTTTCTGATTATGGAAAATTTTCTATTGATATGTACTTCGATGAGCTAAAACCTGCAGATAGTTTTGAAGCAGTTAGATTTGCAGCTAATAGGTTAGAAGCCTACAAAGGTTCTTTCCGGCACTTTTTAAGAGCATGTGCTATCAGAAAAGTTTATAAAGAAGGATTCGTAGCTTTTTTGGCAAACTACGTCCCACAAGAACTTGGAGAATATGAAGAATTTAAAGATCAAGTTGAAGATGAAAGAAGCTCAAATGTAATGCGCTTGATAGACGCAATTATAATAGAAAACAGTGAAAATGAATTTACTATTGAGTTGGAAGGTTATCTTGAAGTAGTTTATAAGGGAAGAAAAGAAGAGGCAAATTATACTGAATATAAAGAAAGAATCTTCGGAACAAGTGAACTGTATGATTTTCAAGATTCATGGGTATATTTTCCAGGGGGTAAATATACTTTCACTTCGAGAGGTATTGGTTTAGAAAGTGAAAAGTATAGCAAACAACTTTTTGGTTATTGGAATTGGAAAAGAGTATCAGATTTATTACCAAATGAATATGAACCAATAGAAGTTTTAGAATAAAGAGTTAGAATAGATGAGCCTACTCTAAAAAGGCAGGCGGGTTAGATTCGGCTCATAGATGTTTTGATTGTGCCTTTGAGACTTTGTGGCAAAAACAAAAATAATATTGCCACAAAGCCACAAAAAGCTGAGAAGCTAAAATGTTAGTTAAGTTCTACGTGAGAATAACTGATAATATTTGGATTATTACGAATAGTCTCTAACATTTCCGCTGTTGCAGCAGATTCAAGTTTCATAGTACATGAAGCAACAATACCGCCGTCAAAAATTACATTTTCTACTTCTTCTATGTTGATGTTTCCAGTTTTCAATATATCCATAACAAAAGCCAGCACGCCTGGTTTATCATAGTGTTTAACAATAAACTGGTAATGAGCGCGTGTAGTTCTTGCTTTGTTAACCCAATGTGCAATCACTCCGCTTTTAATATATTGTAAAATTATATTTACAGCTTCTTCAGCAACTGCGTTTTGCGCTTGCTCTGTTGAGGCGCCAATGTGATGGGTAATGTAAACATTTTCAAGTTCCTGAAGTTTAGAAGACACAGCTCCGCTTTTATCTTCCGGCTCACCTTTGAAAACATCGAGACCTACTTTAATTCCTTTCTCTTGCACTGCCTTAATCATTGCATCTTCATCAATTACACCGGCGCGTGAAGTATTAATTAAGATTGCTCCTTTCTTCATCAAGCCGAACATTTTTTCGTTAAAAAGGTTTTTTGTTTCAGGTGTCTGCGGTAAGTGAATAGAGATTGCATCTGCAATCGGAAGTACTTGATCAAACTCAGAAAAATCTTTTACGCCAAATCCTTCAATTCGGGAAACATCTTTTGCATAAATATTCATTCCAAATGCCTGAGCGCGTTTAGCTACTTCTCTACCAATTGCACCGTAGCCAACAATTGCAAGTGTTTTACCAAACAAACCTTCTGCTTTCGAGTATTCTCCTTTGTTCCACTTTCCGGCTTTGAAGTCTGCTACGTTATGTGGAATTCTTCTATCGAGGGCGAGCATTAAGCCAACAGCAAGTTCTGCAACAGCAATAGAATTTTTGCCGGGGCAGTTAGAAACATAAACACCTTTTTTGTTAGCAGTTGCAATATCAATATTGTTTACGCCAGCGCCGGCACGTACAATTAAATTAAGTTTGTTAGCTTGTTCTATTGTTGCTGCTGTAACATTAGTTGAACGTACAATTAAACAATCAATATCACAAATAGCTTCAGGCAGATCATTTTCGCCAAGCTTTGCATTGTAGATAACTTCAATACCTGAGTCTTTTAATTTCTGGATATACACTTCCGGAAATTTGTCTGCGATTAATACTTTCATCTTCATTTTAGTCTCCTTTTATTTCAACATAGGAATTCTTACGTTGAATTTTTTAGCGTTATTTATAGCGCGTTCGTATCCGGCATCTGCGTGGCGAATAATTCCCATTCCTGGATCGTAAGTAAGAACGCGTTCTAATCTTTTTTCTGCTTCAGGTGTTCCATCTGCAACTACAACCATACCGGAATGAATTGATTTTCCGATTCCAACACCCCCGCCGTGATGAATTGAAACCCAGCTTGCGCCGCCAATTGAGTTTAGCATTACATTTAATATTGGCCAATCGGCAATTGCATCACTGCCATCTATCATTCCTTCGGTTTCTCTGTTTGGCGATGCAACCGAACCGCAGTCTAAATGATCTCTTCCAATAACAATAGGTGCACTAACTTTACCTTCTGCAACTAATTGATTGAAAATTTTTCCCATCTTAGCTCTATCGCCATAACCGAGCCAGCAAATACGAGCAGGCAATCCTTGAAAGTGGATTTTCTTTTGTGCCATATCAATCCATCTTTTCAGACCTTCATCTTCCGGAAAAGTGTTAAGCACTGCATCATCAGTTACTTTAATATCATTTGGATCGCCGCTTAAGGCTGCCCATCTAAAAGGACCTTTACCATCGCAGAAAAGAGGACGAATGTACTCTGGCACGAATCCGGGTATATCGAAAGCGTTTGTAACACCATTTTCTTTTGCTTCGCCGCGTATATTGTTTCCATAATCAAATGCAACGGCGCCGCGTGCTTGAAACTCCAGCATTGCTTTAACATGAGCTACAATAGTTTTTTTAGAAAGCTCTATGTACTTTTTTGGATCAGAACGTCGAAGAGTAACTGCTTCTTCAAAATTCATTCCCATTGGAATGTAGCCGTTTAGAGTATCGTGTGCAGAAGTTTGATCCGTAATGATATTTGGAACAATATCTCTTTCCAAAATTTTAGTAAGAATTTCTCCGGCGTTGCCAACCAATCCAACAGAAAGAGCATGTTTCTTTTCTTTAGCATCAAGAACAAGTTTTAGTGCCTCATCCAAATCTTCTGTAATCATATCAATGTAGCCGGTGTCAATTCTCTTTTGAATGCGTGAGCGGTCGGCATCAATTCCAAGGAATGCAGCACCGTTCATAGTAGCGGCTAATGGTTGTGCGCCTCCCATTCCGCCCAACCCGGCAGTAAGTAAAAATGTTCCCGTTAAAGTACCGTTAAAATATTTTCGTGCGCACTCAGCAAAAGTTTCGTAAGTACCTTGAAGAATTCCTTGCGTACCAATGTAAATCCAGCTTCCGGCGGTCATCTGTCCATACATTGTTAAACCGAGTGAATCGAGCCGGCGGAATTCATCCCAAGTTGCCCAATCGGGAACAAGCATTGAGTTGGATAAAATTACTCTTGGCGCATCGGTATGTGTTTTAAAAATGCCAACCGGTTTGCCAGATTGAATAAGCAAAGTTTCATCGTTTTCTAAATTCTTAAGAGAATCTACAATTGCATCAAATGCTTCCCAATTTCTAGCGGCTTTGCCATAACCGCCGTAAACAATTAAATCTTGCGGGCACTCTGCAACTTCGGGATCGAGATTGTTCATAAGCATACGCAGAGCCGCTTCTTGAATCCAACCTTTGCAACTTATTTTTGTGCCTTTAGGCGCTTTAATAACTCTTTTTATGTTTGGCATATTAATCTTTGAAATGGGTTTCTAAAATTTCTAAATATTGTTTATGAGCCGATTTGTAAATCCACCTGCGGATGAAGAAGCCTTTCTTCATTTCTTTTTTCATGTTTTCCATATTTTCTTTTAAGCGAAACGTAAGTTTAGTTTTTTCTTCTTTGGTAAGCTTAATTTCTTGTTCGCCTGAAAGAAGTTTTTCGTTAATAGCTGTAAATGCCCGTACGTCTTGATAGAATTTTTCATCGGCGGTCATTTGTTTAAGTAAAGTTTTGCAAAAATTGGAAAGTAGTTTTGTTTCGTTTTTTGTAAAACTGAAAGAGTAATTTTTGAATAAAGGTTTCGCCATAATTAATCTGCTTTTAGAGATAGAAGTTTTTCCCGCATTTTCTGGTAGCCGGGTTTAATAACATCGTAAATATATCTAAGTCTTTCTTTATGAGGAGCAAATGAAGATTTCATTGCATTGATATTAAGTTTCTCAACATCATCTAAATTCAATCCAAATAATTCATTTGCGGTAATGTATTCTTTAGTTAGAGTTGTATTGCTCATCAAGCGGTCATCTGTATTCAGAAACACTCTAAACTTTTCTTTGTATAGTTTGATGAATGGATGATTCTCAATTTTATCTACTGCGCCGGTGTGAACATTGCTTAACAAGCAAATTTCAAGAGGAAGGCGGGTATCGAGAATGTACTGAGCAAGTTCTCCTAATTTTGTAACGTTCCCTTCACGGTCAAAAGTAATATCTTCAATTAACCTTGTGGCGTGTCCAATACGGTGAGCGCCGCAAATTTGAATAGCCTGCCAGATGGATTCTTTGCCAAATGCTTCGCCGGCATGTATTGTAATATAAAAATTCTTCTGCTTGATGAAATTGAATGCTTCAAGATGTTTCTTTGGCGGGTAGCCGCCCTCTTCACCAGCTAAATCGAATCCAATTACGCCTTGATCTCTGTAGTTAACTGCAAGCTCAGCCATCTCAAGTGTATTTTTCATATTTCTCATACCACAGATAATTAAACCAAAGCCAATGCCAAAATCACGTTTACCTTTTTCAAGACCTTCAAGAACAGATTTCATTATATCTTCGTAATAAAGACCTTTCTCTGTATGAAAAACCGGGGCGAATCGAGTTTCAACGTAACACACACCATCTTTGTGCATGTCTTCCATCATTTCGTAAGCAATTCTTGTTAACGCTTCTTTTGTTTGCATTACTGCAATTGTGTGCTCAAAGCCTTGTAAAAATTCAACCAGATTACCTTTGTTAGCTCCGCGGTGGAACCATTCGGCAAGTTCGCCCGCATCTTGCGTGGGTAATTTAGAATGATTGATTTCTTTAGAAAGTTCGATAACAGTTTGAGGTCTTAATCCGCCATCCAAGTGATCGTGAAGAAGCACTTTTGGAACACTTCGAATGATTTCTTCTGTTTTCATTTTTTTCCTTTTGTACGAAAAATATCTCTTTGCGCTCCGAAAATCAATTTGAGTATTTGGGCTTCGAGATATACTAAGAATTGTAGATAGAATAATTAAGAAAATAGCTGTTGGGCACCTCTAAAAATTAGTTTTTATAAAAATTTACCCACGCCAAAAAACGGCGGGCGGGAGCAGAGTTCGCAAAGAAAACTAAAAGTCCGCAAAGTATATTGGTATTTTTAGAGGTGCCCTGTTTTATTTTGCCTTGCCTAACCTTGCCAAATTAGCTATTTTTCGTGCACTTAACTATATAAAAAGTAAATAAAATCAATAGGAGAAGTAATGAAAAGAAGTTTTATCTATCTTAGCATTGTTGGTGCAGCTTTGGCATTGATGGCTTTTCAATGTTCATCTGCAGAATTGACAGGTGCTAAGTTATATCTAAATCAAAAACAATTTGCTAAAGCCGAAGAAGCTTTATTGAAAGAAGTAGCTAAAAATCCCAAGAGCGATGAAGGCTGGTTTATATTAGGTTACCAAATTTATGGCGAACACAAAAACGATTATGTTAAGATGATAGATGCTTTTGAGAAATCTTTAGCCGCAAGCCCTAAATTTGCTAAAGAAATTGACCAAGCTAAGAAATATTACTGGGCTTCAGCATTTAATAGAGGTGTTGGATATTTCAATAACGCTGCTAAAGCCTCAACACCAGATTCTATGAAGACTATTTTTGCAAAAGCAGCAGATATGTTTAACTCAGCAGCATTGTGCCAGCCAGATTCCGTTATAAACTATACTAATTTAGCTATGGTTTATATTAATACAGGCGATTATGCAAGTGCTATCGCTCCACTGGAAACGGCAGTTAAACTTGGCAAATCATCAGAGGCATATTCATTACTAGGACAGATTTATTTGGAAAATGCCAATAAAGCTAAAGAAGAAAAAAATGATTCTGAATTTAATACAACAATAGAAAAGGCAATTACAGTTTTGGATGCTGGAAGACAAAAATTTCCGGATAATGGCGAAATTCTTTTAAGATATTCTAACGCCTTAATTGCTGCCAACAAGATGGATGTTGCTATGGCAGCATTCAAAACCGGCGTAGAAAAAGAACCGGAAAATAAGTTTTACAGGTATAACTATGGCGTTGTACTTTTAAACAGTGGAAATTTTGCCGAAGCCGAAACTCAGTTCAAAAAAGCGATAGAACTTGATGATAAATATTCTAATGCTATTTATAATTTAGGCGTTACTTATGTAAGATGGGGAACTTCTTTTAGAGAAGCAGCAGAAAAGAAAGGTGAGTCTGTTGATGAAAATATCGTTAGGGAAAAATTCACTTTAGCATATCCTCATATTAAAAGTTACTTAGAAATGAACCCGAAAGAACCGGCTTTGTGGGAACTTTTAGGAAAGATTTATGCTAATCTTAATATGAAAAAAGAATCTGACGACGCATTTAAAAAGGCTGACGAAGTTAGATAATTAGTTTATAGCTGCAATCTTCACCCACAGTTTGTTAGATCACGCTGTGGGTTTTTTTTGAATTGACATTTTAAGAGGAGTATAGAAATAATGAGCCAAAACACTCAAAATTCTCAACAGATTAACATTGAACTCGGAGAAAAGGAAGCAGAGGGAATTTATTCCAATCTCGCTATTATAACGCATTCGCCAGCAGAGTTTGTAATAGATTTTACTCGTGTGGTCCCGGGTGTTCCTAAAGCAAGAGTTCTATCAAGAATTATTACAACACCTCAGCATGCTAAAATGCTTATGCGTGCACTTAAAGATAATATAGATAAGTTTGAATCCCGATTTGGCGAAATTAAAGTAGATGCACAATCCTCTCCGCAATTCGGCTTCATCAATCCGGAAAATGAAGGGCAAATAAATTAACCCCAAATTTTCCTAAAGTAAATTTTTGAAAAAAAATTAAAATGGAACCCTTTCGGGATCTACTTTAAGTTGCATCTTTAATGAAGTTCCCCGCCGCTTTGCTTTGAGAGGCTTGGCAGCGGGAAATTTACGCTAAGAGATTAAAACCGCACCAAAACATGTCTTGAGTTAAAAAGAAATTATAGTTAGTTTGTTTTTAAGTTATCCCCTTTATTTAATATAAGCCAAATTCCAACGGAGTTATAATGAAAAGAACTCACTTTCTTTTTTTTATTTTGATGGCGATCTTAACCATAAACCTAAAAGCACAAGCACCCAGAATAAGCTTAGTTCTTTTAGCGGACTTAAGTTCGCTGGATTTGAGTGCGTTTGCTTTAGAGCGCAATTTGTCAAACCAACAAAAGATTTTCCAAGTTGTAATTCAGCCGGAGGGAATAAATGCCTACATAGAAGGTAAAATTGATTGGCAGGCAAGCATAAATTCTAGTGCGAGCGAAGTTTTTAGGTTTCAAACAAAAATTTTTAAGACAAGAAACTTCTTTAGCGATGAGCTTGCTTCTTCCAGCGATTTGCTTCTGGAAGATAAAACCGTTGATAACGATCTTATTGAAGAAATTATTGAACGTGGTAAACTAACCGGAAAAGTTAAAATCACTTTAAGATTATTCAGTGAAAACGGTCAATTTCTTAGTGAAAGTTATAGTGACATTGTTTTATTAAATCCTTCTCCTACTATAAGCATTAATTTGCCGCAGGAAGATTCGCAGTTTGATGTTGGCAACATTCCTTTGCAATGGACACCCGTAAATGGAGCGCTTCGTTATTTGATCAAAGCAAATACATACTCAGAAGGTGCGGAAAGCCCAACAGCGGCGTTGCATTCTGGCACTCCCATTATTAACGATTTTAATGCTGGAACTTTAACGAGCATCAATCTAGCAACTGTTACTAAAACACGAGAGTGGTATGGCGGACAAAAAGTGGTTGTAATTGTTAAAGCTGTTATTTCTGAATCTGGCAGAGAAAAAGAACTAAACAGCGAGCCGGTTACTTTTGAATTGGTTCAACCCGGAGGTGCTGCATTAACGAGCAAAACAACTCTTAAACCGGATGCTAATATGGTTAGATTAGCCGATGTTCTTCAAGATGCTGTTTCCTCAGAATTTCTTAAAAAACTTAAGGATGGCACAATTAAGTTAAGCGATGTTCAGATTGTAGATGAAAATAATCAGCCTGTCTCTTCTGATTCATTTATGCTTATTCTTTCTTTCCTCGAAGCAAATAACCCGCTGATTATCTCAAAAACATTTATTCCAAAACCATAAGGAGAATAACGATGAAGAATCACATTGTGCTTTTTGCGGCTTTGATATCTTTTGGGATAAATACTTTTTTACAGGCACAAAAAAAATCTGATATTAATGCTGTAGCGTATGTACAAAAAATTGTGAAAATTGTTGAGCAAAGGAATAGTGATAAAGAAGTGTGGGCAGGCGCAAAAATTGCGACACCTTTACCAGATGGAGGACAAGTAAAAACCGGCGCTAAATCCTTAGCTATTGTAAAATTTTTAGAAGGTTCATTATTGCGTGTTAGAGAAAACAGCATTCTAAATATTTACGGAAAGAAAGAAGGTAAGAAAGTTATAAGCAATACATATATAGACAAAGGAGCTGTTCAGTTTGAAGTTCAAAAACAGGGTGATGATGAGTTTAGGTTTACTACGCCAACTGCTGTTGCGGCTATTCGGGGGACAGATGGTTTAATCTTTTGCGATACTACAGTTACAAGAGTGTACTTAGAAAATGGCGAACTTTATATTGAATCTACAACTGATCCTACAAAGAATGGAAAAATTGTTGGCGGCGAGAAAATATCAGTTGATCAGGATGGTAACATTGTTGTTGCGGCATTAACTGACGAAGATAAAATTATTATTGATAAAGCCAAGCTCCAAACTACCAAGAAGATAATTATTAAAACGGCTCATGGCGATGTTGAAGTTGAGTACTACACATCGGATCAAAAGTAAACAAAATGAAATCTAATTTTGAGGGTACCATGAAAAAGTTTTTATTAATTTTTTTCTTAATTGCTTTGCTTAATGTTTGTGTTGTTGCTCAAGTAAGTAATTATGTTTCCGAAGTTAAAGCTGGAACTGCAAAAGAAAAAACCCCGATTACAATTACAGCAGAATTAATTTCGACTGAAAATATCTCGGAAGTTTTTATTGCTTACAAAGCGTTTGGAGAAACTGAGTTTCTGAAAATGGAAATGCTCATTGTCGGGAACACTGCTTCGGCTGCAATACCAAAGGAAATAGCTCTGCCTCCGTACATTGAGTATTATCTGATTATTAACTTAAAATCTGGCGAGCAGCAAACTTACCCGATGGGAATTGACGAAGGAGTTAATCCTTTACAGATTTCTGTAGCTGGAGTTTCTCAAAAGGAGAAGGAAATTTTAGTGCTTAGTCCATCTGAAAATGAAACGCTATCTCAAGATGAACAATTAATTTCTGTCTCTTTTGTTAGAGCCCCGGAAAGTGTAGATGTAGCAAAAACTAAATTCTACTTGAATGGAATAAATGTTTCGGAATTAGCTGTAATAGCTGGGGATTTAATTGTTCTTGCAGGAGAAAATATTCCCGTTGATTTCGATGGCTCAGCAAGAAATTTGTTAATAGAAGTCTATGATAGAGAAGGAAATCTTTATCATACTATAAATAGAAAATTCATTGTAGTAACGGCGGAAGTTGCTGCTGCAATTGAATCTCAATGGAAACTCTTCGGCAATCTTCGTGGAGAATCCAGAAGTGAAAATCTTAACAGGCTGAATACTTGGTACAATAATGCTTCGGCAAATTTTAATGCTTCTGGTTCTGGTTTACAAGTTTCTGCGTATGGCTACGTTACCTCAGAAGAAAAATCTGATAAACAACCATTCAACAGGTATTCTGCTTCTTTAGATGCCGGCGATTGGCTTAGTATAAAAGCTGGTGACTCATATCCACGTTTTCCAAATCTTATTATGGAAGGCAAGCGTTTGCGTGGTTTTAGCGGTGCATTGAATTTAGGTTTTTTTAATTTTCAAGCTGCCTTTGGAGAAACAGCAAGAGATGTTGAAGGAAATATACTTAGAAAGTACACAGCTAAAGATGTAATACTTGGTTCTGATATAATTAAAATAAACGATCTTAACACTCCATACGCTAAGGTTAAGCTGGGAACTTACAAACGTAAGATTTTTGTTGTGCGCCCTTCTTTTGGCAGCGGCGAGAATTTTCAACTGGGTTTTTCTTCTCTCTACGGAAAAGATGAAGTAAACTCAATTAAATATGGAGCGCGCCCGCAAGAGAATATTGTAATTGGTTCTGATTTGATGCTTGCCTTCGATGAAAAAAATATTATGCTTACTTCTCAAGCAGCAATAAGTTTTCTTAACAAAGATATTTCATCAGGCTCGCTAACCAACGCCCAAATTGATTCCATCTTTGGTCCCGGCAGCAGTTTTGATGTTGATCCAGAGAAAGTAAAAGAGTACAGAGATTACATTGATAAATTCATCACTGTTAACCAATATCTCGGTCCTTGGAACCCGCAAGAGTTAGCTTCGTTTGGAGCTGAGGCGGCGCTAAGTTTGAACTATCTTAACAACAATATTAAAGCGTCTTACATTTACCGCGGAAATGATTTTCATTCATTCGGTCAATCGTTTTTGCGTACTGATGTTCGGGGTATAAACATTGTAGATAGGATAAGAATGTTAGATAACAAACTTTTTATTTCGCTTGGTTACGAAGATTTACAAGACAATTTGCAGAACACAAAAATTGCAACAACAAAGTTTAGAACAGTAAGCGCGTCTGTTTCACTTTTTCCGCGTGCTGATTTTCCTAACATCACTGTTGGCTATAATCGTTTTTCCAACAGTAATGGAATAGTTGTTACAAATCCCAAAGAAGGCAAATACGCTATCGATGATCAGACAAACAGAATTTTAGTTCAGCTTAGCTATGATTTTTCTGCCGGGATAAAACATAGTTCATCAGTTTCTTTTACAAAATCAGATAGAGAAGATAACGGTGCAGCTAATTCAGATGCGCAGTTCAATAACCTTTCTCTTAATCTAAATAGTTTTTGGGATAAAGATTTAATGTCTGTATTCGGGTTTGTGTACAGCTCAAGCGAAATTAGCAACATTCCTTTCAACTATTTTACTTTTACAGCAGGCGGAAGATATAGAATGCTTGAAAATAAATTAACTCTTACCGCAACACTTAGTCCAAGCTTTGGTAATTTTAATAGACAAGCATTTGAGTTTGTTGCAGATTACAGTGTTTTGAAGAATTTGAATTTAGCTTTTCAAACACGCTTGTATAGATTTCCGGGTAAATCAACAAACTCTATACTTGGTTTGATAACAAGATTTACTATTTAGCAAATGATCAAATATAAAATAAAATGGAACAGATTTGTCCTTCCCGTTTCCGTATTTCTATCTGTTCTTGCTTTTTCAGCAGTATTAACACAAGAGTGGTTATTTACAATTACTCCAGTAAAGGAATTAGAATTAAAACTCATAGACGATAGATTTCGTCAGCGAGGCGAAGTTAATATTTCTGATTCATCCAAAGTAATTATTCTTGAGATTAGCCAAGAAACCTATGAGCAAATTCCTGCGCCTTACAATAAGTGGCCATTACCTCGTTCCGTCTTTGCTGCTGTAATTGAAAACTTAACCGAAGCAGGTGTTAAAGCTATTGGACTTGATATTGTTATGTCAAGTGCAGATAAATTTTCTGTTTTGAATGACAGCATGTTAATTAATGCAATAAGAAAATCTGGAAAAGTTGTTGTTGCCGGGAAAGTTGATGAAAGCCAAGAACAGAAAAAATTAGCAAGACAAACCAATATTGACAAAATTAACGAACACTTTCAAAATATATTTTTCTTTGCAGATAGCTCTATTGGCATTGTTAATACACCTTCCGATTATGATGGAGTTTACAGGCGTTACATACCTTATGCGTGGGTAACAACAGTAAATAAGCTCATTCCAAGTTTTGGTTATGCTGTTTTGAATAAGTATTACAATCTAACAAATGATTTTACAGCTCAAAGAATGGAAGATGTATTTGTATTTCAAAACAAAATAATACCTCAGTTTGATAGATATAGTTCCTTAGTAAATTTTTATGGCGCCAGCGGCACTTTTAAAAGAGTTCCCTTGATTGATGTGTTAGATGATAAAGATTTTGATACAGTTGACGAAGTTGATGGTGTTGAGTTAAATATTTGGGATAGCGCTGGAGGAATTTTAGAGAGTGGAAAGTTAAAAGACAAAATTGTGTTGATCGGCTCAACAATGCCGGAAGACAGAGATTTGTTGAATGTTTCTTTTTCTAAAGGAGATAAAGCCGGGGATAACCAAATGTACGGTGTTGAGTTTCATGCTAATGCAATTCAGAATGTTATTAGCAATGATTTTTTAGAAAAACAATCTAGAACGGCAGAAATTATTTTTCTCATACTTTTCACCGGATTCATTTTTGCTGCTACTTCACTGCTCAGAAAACTAAAGCTGCGCTATGGAACACTTATTGAAATACTAAATCTTTTGCTGACACTATTTCTAATCTATAGTGTTTATCGGTTAAGCATTTATTATTTCATAAATCATAATATTATAACATCAGTAGTAAATCCAGCAATTGGAATTGTGTTTGGATATTTTGGAAGCACAGCGTTTCACTTTCTCAAAGAGAGAAAGCAAAACATTTTAATTAAAGGAATGTTTTCGCAGTACGTTAATAAGCAAGTTGTGCAGGAACTGTTAAACAATCCGGATAAACTTAAACTTGGCGGCGAAAAGAAAAATGTAACTATTCTTTTCAGCGATATGGCAGGCTTTACTACTTTTGCTGAAAGCAAATCACCGGAAGAGTTAGTAAAATTTATAAATGGATTGCTGCACGAAATGACAGAGCTGATAATGCACAATACCGGAACTTTAGATAAATATTTGGGCGATGCAGTAATGGCATTTTGGGGCGCACCACTTGAATTAAAAGATCATGCTTATCGTGCTTGCAAAACTGCGGTTGAAATGCAAAAGAAAGTTGAACAGATTTCGCGTGAATGGATTGAAAAAGGAGAGAAGCCTCTGCACATTAGAATCGGCTTAAACACAGGTAATGTTATCGTTGGTAATGTTGGCGGTGAAAAGCATAAAAATTACACAGTAATGGGAGACTGTGTAAACTTGGCTTCGCGGCTTGAAGGAGCTAATAAAGAATACGGTACGCAAATAATGATTAGCGAATTTACTTACGAAGCGGCTAAGGAATTTGCTTTAGTAAGAGAATTGGATTCGATAAAAGTGAAAGGAAAGTCTAAACCAGCTAAAGTTTACGAACTGATTGGAATGGCGGGCGATTCTGATGCCGAGCTCAAACTAAGTTCTTTACATGAATATAACTCTGCATTAAAATTATACAAACAGAAAAAGTTTGCTGAGGCTTCTGTCTTATTCGAATATTGCTTTTCTAAAAACAACGATTACACTTCTAAAGTGTATTTGGACCGCTGCAAATCTTATATTGAAAATCCGCCGGAAGAAAATTGGGATGGTGTATTTATTATAAAGGCAAAGTAATTTACTTCATCACGCGTTTCAAATTCACTAATGCAACAATCAGAAATATAAAATTTGCTAACCAAGCAGTAAAAATTGGGTTAAACACACCGTTGTTGCCAAAAGCTTGGCTTATTTTCATGAAAACAAGATAAAGAAAAGTAACAGCCATACTAATACCAAATTGAATAGCTAAACCGCCGCGTCTTCTGTTTGCAGAAATAGGCAAGCCAAACATCACTACAATAATGCTAGAAAATGCGAAAGCAATTCTTGAATGATAAGCTATGTCTGTTCTTGTTGCATCGTTTCCAGTTCTTATTTGCTCTTGGCTAAAATTACTAAGTTCGCTCAAAGTCATTTCTTCAGGTTTGCGCTGCTTCTTTATTACATCCTCCGGTTTGAAATGTAGAGAAGGAAATTCCTTCGACAAAAATTTTTCAAGCTGTTCAGAATCTTCATAGAAAAATCTTGTTGAACCGCTGAATAACTGCCAAATATTTTTTGTGGAATCAAAAGTCATACGAAATGCGTCGGTTCTAGAAATAATTTTGGTTTTGTCTTTCGAATCGAACTCTTGAATACTTATTTGATTTGCCTGTCCTATCGAAACATCGAAGTAATTTATAGTAACAATTCTGCTTTCTGTATCTTGAAAGAAAATGTTGCTGCCAAAATGAACAAGTCCTTTTTTCATGTAAGCCTGCTCTATAAAAACTTTGTGCTTATTAGCCATTGGAACAAGATAGCCGCTGAAATACACTGTAAACAGACTAATTAAAACAGCAGTAATAAGTAATGGAATCATCAATCTGTATAAACTTACACCGCTTGCTTTTATTGCTGTTAGTTCATTTAGGTTAGCAAGTTTTCCGGCAGTAAATAAGCTGGCAAGTAAAACCGAAATTGGAAGAATGATTCGGATCATTTCTGGAATGAATACTAAGTAGTACTGAAAGACTAATTTGCCCTCTACGCTTTCATCAATGAAATCATCGAGATTTTCCATCGCATCTAAAACAACAAAAATCAAAGTGAATGATAGAAGCGCAAAAAGCAGCGTTTGTAAAAATTGTTTAACTAAATATTTATCAAGAATTTTCATCTTTATCTTCTTGCGCTTTCCAAGATTGAGGTATGTATTTAGTAACAAAGTCGAAACTCAGTGTTACTTTTTCTCTTGCAGTTTTTACTAGGATGGCGATTCCGAAAATTCCAAGTACAAAGTTTGCGCTCCAAATAGCAATGAAAGGCGAAAGCAAATCACGGTCAGCTAATTTTTCGCCGCCAATCAAAAATGCCCAGTAGATTATGAAGAAGAACAAACTTATTCCTGCGGCCATCCCAATGCCCCCTTTGCGTGTCATAGTGCCAAGAGGAGCGCCAATTAATACAAAGACTATGCATGCTACCGGTAGTGCATACTTTTTGTGAATTTCCACTAAGTAGCGGTTTATCTCTTTTCTATTATATTCTATGCGGGAAAGTACGTCGGAAATAGTTGCTTGGTTAGATCGGAGCCGTTCTTCTACTTTTACATATACATATAGGTTCCCGCTTTCATTAACTGGCAACGAATTCGAGTCGAGATTAGTTATAGAACTAATCTTCTTTTTGAACTCAGTGTAATAAGTTTGTTGAATTTTTTTTAGACTATCAACAATTACTTGCATTTCTGGTGCGCCAATTTCTCTATCGCCGCGCGGCCCGCCGGGCGCACTCTGCTCAAAAGTAAATTGTTCAGCAGGCATTGCAATCTTATGATGTGCAAATCTTAATTTTCTGTAAACATCCTGCTCGTAGTTGTCAGATTCGTGTATTTCGCCATTCTTCAAATCCATTATCAGTTTTTTTTGAGTAGGAGTAAAATATATTTTCCCTTCTTCGGCTGTAACAATATTAACTTTGGGAGGACTCGAATAATCGTAAATAGTTATTTGCTTGAGTTCGTTTGTAGTCTGATTAATTTCTCTAACCAGAATTGCATAATTAGCAACTTCTTGAGAAAAAACTCCGGGTACTAAAGAAAGCGTTGGCTTCTTTCTTGTTATATCTTCTTGAAGAATTCTTAACGCGTGGTTTGCATCCGGGTAAATGTTATTGTTGAAGTAAACCAAACCAACAGCCACAAAAATACTTGCAATTAAAGGTGGAATAATCATCTTGTACATACTAATTCCGGTGGCTTTTAGAATTGTAACTTCGTTGTTTTGAGACATATTTCCGAAAGCCATTAGAGTTGCAACTAAAACAGCCATTGGAATTACGAGTACTAAAATGTAGCCTAAACTTAAACCAATCAGTTTAATGATTACCCAAGTTCCCAATCCTTTTCCAACAAGTTTATCTGCTACTTTCATCAGAAATTGGAGCAAGAAAACAGCAATTAGAATAAACGTGGAAAAAATAAATGGCAAAAAGTGATTTCTAAGTATGTACTTAACTAATATCATCGCACTTAATTTTTACAATATGAATTTACCAATATTCGGTGAAGTATGAAAAGCCGGCTGAAAACTTAACCCAAATTTCCCTTTAGGAAAATCTGTGATCACCGAAAAAATTCTATTCTTGATAAACCTTTCGCTTGACATTGAGTTGATTTTTTTATGAATGAGTATAGACCCAGCTTAACATCAAGTACACTGTACCTTCGTTATATCAATTCTCCGTTTGAAAATAAAATGCCTTTGTCCTAATTTGTCCACGAAATAAAATTTTCTTGGAGACATAATGGAATACCGCATCGAAACCGACAGTATGGGCGAAATACAAGTTCCAACAGACAAATACTACGGCGCTCAGACTGCAAGATCATTAATGAATTTTAAGATTGGCGGAGAAAGATTTCCGGCAGAGTTTATCCGCTCTATGGCAATTGTAAAAAAAGCCGCCGCAATAATTAATAATGAGCTTGGAACACTTCCAAAAGAAAAACTTGAGCTAATTCTTTTAGCAGCAGATGAAGTGATTGAAGGAAAACTCAACGATCATTTTCCGTTAGTTGTTTGGCAGACGGGAAGCGGCACTCAGACAAACATGAATGTGAATGAAGTTATATCCAACCGCGCAATTGAAATTGCAGGCGGGGTAATTGGCAGCAAAAAACCTATTCACCCGAATGATGATGTGAACAAGTCTCAATCAACAAATGATGCTTTTCCCACTGCTATTCATGTTGCTAGTGTAATGGAAATTTACTGCAGGTTAATACCAATGGTAACAAAACTGCGCGATGCTCTTGAAGCAAAAGCAAATGAGTTCAAAGACATTATCAAGATTGGCAGAACTCACTTGATGGATGCAACACCGCTTACACTTGGACAGGAATTCTCCGGTTACGCACAGCAGCTTACAAATGGATTGGAAAGAATTAACGATGCTCTCAAACGCTTGAGCGAAATTCCTCTTGGTGGAACTGCTGTAGGCACGGGATTAAATGCACATCCAGAATATGCCGCTAAAGTTGCATCAAAGATTTCTGAACTAACCGGCAAGCAGTTTAAAACAGCTCCAAATAAATTTGAAGCCATGGCTGGTAAAGATGCTTTAGTAGAAATGAGCGGCGTACTTAAAACAATAGCCGCATCTTTAATGAAAATTGCAAACGATGCCCGCTGGCTTGGAAGCGGTCCGAGATGTGGTATTGGTGAAATCTCTTTACCGGAAAATGAACCCGGAAGTTCTATAATGCCCGGAAAGGTTAATCCAACACAATCCGAAGCTATGACTATGGTTTGCACTCAAGTGTTTGGCAACGATGTTACAATTAACTTTGCTGGAGCCAGCGGAAATTTTGAGCTGAATGTTTTTATGCCTGTTATAGCGTTTAACATTCTACAATCAATTAAATTAATTGCAGATTCTTGCGAAAGTTTTTCTGATCATTGCGTTGTTGGTATTGAAGCTAACGAAATCAATATTAAGAAACATCTCGAAAATTCTTTGATGCTTGTAACTTCGCTAAATCCGGTTATTGGATACGATAATGCAGCTAAAGTTGCCAAGAAAGCTCACAAAGAAAACAAAACTCTTAAAGAAGCAGCAATGGAACTTGGCCTGCTTACTTCTGAAAAATTTGATGAAGTGGTTCGCCCGGAAAAGATGGTTGGTCCAAAAGGATAATTATAATGTTTACAGTCATTTCGAGCTTGCCCCGCGATTTATGCGGGGCGTAGTCGAGAAATGAAAATTTAATAGTGTCACACTTCGACTCCTCGTCTCGCTCGACGCGAGTCGCCAGCCTTGCCGAAGACGCAAGACGAGGCAAGAAGCGGGCGCTCAGTGTGACGTTGAATTCTCACTAAAAATAAAAGCATGAAATTCCGCATTGTTTTGCTTGTTCTAATTATTTCAGCTCTATTATTAGCCTGTGTTGATAGAGTTGCAGCCTTTTTCGAAATGGAATATCTAACCGGAACTGTTAAGTATGTTTCTCTTGAAGGCGGATTTTGGGCAATCTACGGCGATAACAATAAAAATTATGATCCGCTAAATCTTCAAAAAGAATTTTGTTCTGAAGGGAAACGGATACAATTTACATTTAGAGAGAGGAACGATCTGGTTAGTTTTCATATGTTGGAAATAATTATGGGCACCTCTAAAAATAAGTATTTATAAAATTTTAACGCAGAGTTCGAAAAGAAAACGCAAAGTCCGTAAAGAATATTGATATTTTTAGAGTTGCCCATATAGAACTCATTGATGAGTCTACTATAAAAAGCGATGATCATTATTAAAAAACATAGTTTTCGACTTACCAGCCCAACCCTCCATAAAACGGCGGGCGGGCAAGATGGCGGACAAGCCCGCCATGTTTGGTCTAAAGAGGCATGCGGATTAGATTCGGCTCATTGATATAAAAGAAATGAATCTCCTCGCCGCAACCTGCCCGCCGCTTTGCTTTGGCAGGCGGGGCAGCGAGGTTTCTGAACCAAATTTTATTTATTCGCCTCAAGAGGCGGGGAATTTGATCCTCGTCCGCCTCTGGCGGATTAAAATGAACAATATATATTCCGGTGAAAATTGAATAATTCTGAAATCCCTCGTAAACAGTTGGGCTTTTTCCCAACACCTGTACAAAAACTAGAAAACTTAACACGTTACTTTGGCGGTTTGCAAATTTATATTAAGCGCGATGACCAGACCGGACTTGCACTTGGCGGAAATAAAACACGCAAACTTGAATATTTGATTGGTGATGCGCTTGCTCAAAATTGCGATTGTGTAATTACCGGCGGCGCTGAACAATCAAATCATTGCAGACAAACTGCTGCAGCCGCTGCTATGAGCGGACTTGAATGCCATTTAGCATTGCGCGGCGAAGAACCAGAGGAATATTCCGGCAACCTTTTGCTCGATAAACTTTTTAATGCCAAGATTCATTGGTCGCAACTATACCGTAAAGGAGAAAATATTTATACTATTGCCGAAGAACTTAAAGCCTCTGGAAAGAATCCATACATTATTCCTTATGGCGGTTCAAATAAAATTGGCGCGCTTGGTTATGTTGAAGCTATTAATGAAATAACCAAACAACTGAGTGAACAAAAAATAAAAATTGATCATACAGTATTCGCATCAAGCTCTGGCGGAACTCATGCTGGAATGATTGCCGGCAAAGTTCTTTACAATTTCAGTTCGGGTTTAATTGGGGTGCAAATAGATAAAGAGGAAGCCGGCGATAAACCTTTTGCCAGAAATATAATTGAGCTTGCAAACGAAGTCTCATCCGAGCTTGAGCTTGATAAAACATTTACTCAAAAGGATGTTACTCTCCGTGATGATTTTATGGAGAGTGATTATGGAGTTGTTGGCTATCTTGAAAGAAACGCAATAAAATTGCTTGCAGAAAAAGAAGGAATTCTTCTTGACCCGGTTTATACCGGAAGAGTTTTTGGCGGACTTATAAGAATGATTGAGAACAAAGAATTTTCGAAAGATGAAACAATTTTGTTCTGGCATACTGGCGGCGCTCCTTCCCTTTTTTCATATTCAAAAGAACTAACCTGAGGTTATATGAATTCATTCGATGGAATTATTTCGTTGCTCATTGCCTGTTTAGAATTAGGTTACATTGTTAACATCTTAATTTTTGCAGAAAAGAATTTTGTAAATAAACTTATACTTGGTACAATTATTCTCTTGTTTGGTTACCAATTTTTCGAATTTTTAATCTGTTTTGCAGGATTGAAAAGCCAATATGTAGTTTATATTGCCTTTTTGGATATTACACTTTTACCTCCGCTCGGATTGTACTCTGTTCTTGCATTTTCTGGTAAACTTGGCAGACATCATAAACTAATTTTTATTCCGGCACTATTTTTTATTGTTTACTATTTTTTTACGATAGATCAAATTGCTGTTACTAAATGCAGTGTTCTTTATGTAGTTTACAGTTATCCACTTGGTCACTTGTATGCCACATTTTATTACCTGCCAATAATTGGTTCTATTCTTATTCTAAATAAAAAATGGGGTGCAGAATTAGACGTGAAAAAGAAGGCGCAAACACGTTTATTGTTTTTTGGCTATCTTTTTACATTGTTACCTTCGATGGTAATTGCATTGTTTGTCCCACTGTTTGTTACCGCAGTTGAAAGTTTACTTTGTAAAATGGGGTTCATACTCGCAACTTTTTCTTTTATCTTCGTTATGAAGAACAAAAATATAAAGGCAAAGGATAAACATGAATGAAACTATTCTGAATATTTATTTAGTAATTGAAAGAGGCAGTGTTACAGCATTTAGAGCTAAGTCATATCAAATGGAAGGCGATGATTCCTCGAAGATTAGTTTCTTGAAAGAAAAAGCGCAAAACGATTTTGACTCTGCATTTGTTTTTGATTCACCTAAAAACAAAAAGGGAGAGTTTATGACATACAAGAGTTTTTCTAAACTCGAAAAACAAGGAATGCAGTACCAGCTATTTGAAGAAATTTTTGAAAAGTTCAAAGTTCTACAGCAGCCGCTAATTTGTGTTACTCCAGTTGTAGATGGTAAAGTTTTTGGAAAATAGAAATTATATGGCACCTCTAAAAATATCAATATCCTTTGTCCCGCTTTGCGGGATTAAAATTTTTGAAATACTAATTTTTAGAGGTGTCCTATAGAATCTAAATAGTTGCTTCTTTTTCACACCAGCCTTATCTTGGCTTTAAACTTCTAAGGAGAGTTGCATGGGAATATATAAAGACTTCAAAACAATTTCGCAGTTGTTCCAAATAATGACTATGGAATTTGGAAAGGGGAAGGAACGCCCGGCGCTGAAATATAAATCCGGCGAACAATGGATTGGTGTTTCTTACGATGAACTATTGAGACAAACCGAACTATTAGCTCTTGGTTTAGCCTCGATGGGTGTAAAGCGCGGTGACAAAATTGCAATTATAGCAGAAAACCGCCCGGAATGGGCTTATTCGGATTTTGCTGTTTTAGGACTTGGCGCAGCAGATGTTCCGCTTTATCCTATATCTACTTCAGAAACTATTGAATTTTGTGTGAATAATTCCGAATCGGTCGGAATTATTGTTTCAAATAAATTTCAGTTGAACAAAGTATTAAAGGTAAGAGGCAATTGTAAAACACTTCGTTTTATTGTTGTAATGAACAATGACGAAAGAGGCAGCGAAAAGGATGTTTTTACTTTTGCAGATCTTCAAGCTAAAGGCATAGAATTCCAGAAGAGTAATTCTTCTCATTTTGTTGAGAGCATGAATCTTTGCCAAGAAAATGATTTGTGTACGATAATTTATACATCTGGCACAACGGGCGAACCAAAAGGAGTTGTTCTTACTCATAAGAACATTATTTCTAACGTAAAAGGTGCGCACGAAGTTTTCGATATCGGCGAAAGCGATTCTTTCCTTTCATTTCTTCCTCTTTGCCACATCTTTGAAAGAATGGCAGGTTATTATACGGCATTCTCGGCAGGTTCTATGATAGCTTACGCTGAAAGCATTGAAAAAGTTGCTCAGAATTTGAAAGAGGTTCAGCCAACTATAATGACGGCAGTTCCGCGTTTATTTGAACGCATTTATTCTAAAATTAAACGCAATGTTGATAGCCAGCCAGAGAAAAAACAGAAGATTTTTAACTGGGCAATTGAACTTGGAAAAGAATATCAAGTTTCAAGAAAATCGGGGCATCCTGTTCCAATTTTTCTAACACTAAAAAGAAAATTGGCTGATAAGTTAGTTTACCATAAACTGCGTGAAGCAACAGGCGGAAATCTGCGTTTCTTCATCTCTGGCGGAGCGGCACTTTCTAGAGAATTAGGTCAGTTCTTTGAAGCTGTAGGCATTTTAATTATTGAAGGATATGGATTAACAGAATCTTCGCCGGTTCTTTCTTGTAACAGACTAAATGATTATAAGTTTGGAACTGTTGGCAAACCTTATCCAGGTGTTGAAATTAAAATTGCGAAGGACGGAGAAATTCTCGCTTACGGTCCAAATATTATGCAAGGTTATTACAAAAATAAAAGGGAAACCGAAGAAACAATTAAAGACGGCTGGCTGCACACAGGCGATATAGGCGTTTTTGATGCCGAAGGTTTCTTGATTATAACTGATAGGAAAAAACACTTATTTAAAACTTCCGGCGGAAAATATATTGCTCCTACTCCAATTGAAAATATGTTTCTTGCAAGCAAATTTATTGATCAATTTATCCTCATTGGCGATAGAAGAATGTTTTTAAGCGCATTAATTGTACCCGATTATGAAGCGCTTAAAGAATATGCCGATGCAAACAGAATTCAATATAAAGATGTAGAAGAATTAGTTGAGATGAAGCAAATTTATGAATTGCTTGAAAAAGATCTCGATCAATTCCAAAAGAAGTTAGCCAACTTTGAGCGCGTTCGTAAATTTGCAATTCTTGATAAACCTTTTACTATTGAAACAGGCGAATTAACTCCTTCGCTTAAAATAAAGCGTAAAGTAATTGAAGAGCGTTACAAAGATTTGATTGAAGATATGTACAAAGGTCTTGAAGGCTAATCTTTCTATTATTATTATTATTTACTCTTGGTTGTTGTCTTTGTCTAAAAGTAAAAGCGATTATGATTTATAGTAAGAGTAGTAAGATTTTGATTTGAAGAAAACAAATAGAAGTGGATGAAAAAGAATTCTAACTCTGCTGGCGAAATTATTATTCGACCAATTGGTTTTGTAAAATCTGATTTAGCATACCGTTACGAAACTCCAAGGCAGGGAATTCTTTCCGGCGAAGAAATATCAATTATTGAGTTATTATCTAATAATAATTTTGAGCAAGCGGTTTCTAAACTTGATGGATTCGAGCGGATTTGGATCATATACCAATTCCATCTTAACAAGAACTGGAAGCCGCTTGTTAATCCTCCCCGCCACACAACAAAGAAAGTTGGTGTGTTTGCATCTCGTGCACCGTACCGCCCTAACCAAATAGGAATTAGCTGTGTTAAACTTATAAAAGTAGAAGGACTCAAAATCTATTTTTCACAGTCAGATATTCTGGATGGCTCGCCAGTCCTCGATATAAAACCATATTTACCATATTCAGATTCATTTCCCGAAGCAGCAACCGGCTGGGCAAAAAACAATTGTGATGAAAAATATAACGTGGAGTTTAGCTTTTTAGCCGCGAAGCAGACAAGTTGGCTTAAAGAAACAGCTAATATTAATCTTACTAATTTTGCTCGCTTACAGTTAGAATTTTATCCAACCGATGTCAGTCGAAAGAGAATTACAGACAACAAAGACAATTTTGCATTGGCTTACCGTACTTGGCGTATTGTATTTGAAGTTAATGAAAAAATTCGAAAGGTAATTGTTCAATACATTCATTCCGGCTATACAGAATTAGAATTAGATTCCGCTGAGGATAAATATTTGGATAAAGCATTGCATCGAGAGTTTAATTCAAGATTTCCGGTTTATTAAACTTAATTTGCCAATGTAGTAGGTTCTAACGGTGTGAATCCTAAAGCTGAAAATTTCCTATATTTGCGCCAATTAAAAACATAAAGAGTTAAGTTGTGGCAAGAGAAAAAGTTTTAGTAACATCAGCTTTGCCTTATGCAAATGGCAATATCCATCTTGGGCATCTGAGCGGAGCTTACCTTCCTGCTGATATTTATGTTCGATACAAAAGATTAAACGGAGATGATGTAGTTTACGTCTGTGGCTCAGATGAGCATGGGGTTCCAATTACAGTTACAGCCGATAAAGAAAAAATTACCCCTAAAGAAGTTGTTGATAAATTTCACGAAGCTAATAAGAAGGCTTTTCAAAATTTTGGAATGACTTTTGATGTTTATTCTAGAACCAGCATCCCAGTTCATCATTCTACTGCTCAAGAATTCTTTAAGTGCTTTTATGATCAAGGATTGCTTGTTGAAAAAAAATCTATGCAATTCTTTGATGAGAAAGTTAACAAGTTTCTGCCAGATAGATATGTTGAAGGCACCTGCCCAAAATGCGGGAACGAAGAAGCAAGAAGCGATGAATGTGAAAAGTGCGGCTCACTTTATGACCCGACTGAATTAAAAAATCCAAAAAGTAAAATGACAGGAGAAACGCCTGTTTGGAAAGAAACCTCTCACTGGTACTTTCCGCTTGGTAAGTTTCAAGAACGGTTGGAAAAGTATGTTAATGAGATGGATGCAAACTACAAATGGAAAGACAATGTGCTTCAGTACTGCAGGGGCTGGTTTAACGAAGTATTAAAAGACCGTGCAATTACGCGTGATTTGGATTGGGGCGTCAAAGTTCCTCTCGAGGATGTTCAGAATAAAGTGCTTTACGTTTGGTTCGAGGCTGTTCTCGGGTACATTTCTGCTGCTAAAGAATTATCTGAGTTACGCGGCGAACCAGAACTTTGGAAAAAATATTGGCAAGATAAGTACACAAAATACATTGCATTTATTGGTAAAGATAATGTTGTATTTCACACTATAATTTTCCCTGCAATTTTAATGGCTTGGAATGATGCTAACGAAACAAAGTATTGCCTTCCTCAAAATGTGCCTGCAAATGAGTTCTTAAATTTCGAGGGGAAAAAGTTTTCTAAATCTCGAGGCTGGGGAATTGATGTTCGCGAATTTTTGGAATTATTCCCGGCTGATACTCTTCGTTATACTCTTGGCGCTAATTTGCCTGAAGGAAAAGACACAGACTTTTTTTGGAAAGAATTTCAATCTCGTACTAATGGTGAGCTTGCAGATATATTAGGAAACTTTGTTAACCGAACTTTCACTTTTGCTCATAAACATTTTGAAGGAAAAGTTCCTCTAAGAGGAACTCTTGCAAAGATTGATGAAGATATTTTAGAGTATTTGAAAGAGGTGCCGGTTAAAGCTGCAGAACTTATTGAGCGCTACAAAATAAAAGATGCAATTTTTGAAATGATGAATCTTGCCCGCGCGGGGAACAAGTATTTCAATGATTCTGAACCATGGAAAAGTTCCAAAACAAACAAAGAACAATGCGCTTCAACAATCAATATATGTTTAAACATTATTTACACTTTAGCAGAAATTTTTGAACCGGTGATTCCTTTTACTAGTGCAAAAATTTTTGATATGCTGAACGCAAAACCAACTCAATGGCTGAACTCGGGAAAAACAAATTTAGTTGAAGGTAATATTCTAAACGAGCCACAGATTCTTTTCGCCAAACTGGAAGACAAAATCATTGAAGAACAAATTAATAAACTTCCGCAAGTAATTGATTTGGCTGCAACCGAAGCAGTTGAAGAAATTACTATTGATGAGTTCAAAAGAGTAAAACTAAAAGTTGGTAAAATAATTGCAGCAGAAAACGTAAAGAAGAGTGACAGGCTTTTGAAACTGCAAATAGATTTGGGAACTGAAAAACGCCAGCTTGTTGCGGGAATTGCCAAAAGTTATAACCCAGAAGATTTGATTGGCAAAAAAATTTTAATGGTTGCAAACTTAAAACCGGCAAAATTGTTTGGAATTGAATCACAAGGCATGGTCTTAGCGCTTGATACACATGAAGAAGGAAAAGTAAGACTTATCGAAATAGATGAAGCTATAGAACTTGGCAAGACTGCAAAATAAATTGTAGCTCCGTGTGCTGAGAAATTCTTGATTGCAAAAATAGCCGCTTAATAAATCAATAATATCGCAAACAAAATAAGCTGCTTTTTTCTATAACTTAACTTTTGATTCGCAGTTTAACAGGCACCAAAGCGAATGTTTTCATTATTTATAGGAGAATCAGAATTTAGAAAGTTAAGGGAAAGTTCTTTACTAAACTGTAAGAATATTGCCGGGAGCATTTGTGTTGTGTAATGTTCAACTTTTATTTCCAGTTAAATTTCGAACTGAAAAATTGGGATAGATTATTATACGCTCATTGAAACAAACTTTAGATTAATGTAGTAGAAACAAGCTCAAGGTCAAAGACATTAGTTGATTTTCATGGCACCTTTGGATAAAATAGCACACTAAAAAATACCAATTTGGAGGAATTTTAATGCGTTTTGTAAAGCTGTTAATGTGTTTTACCGCAATAGTGGTTTTTATTTCTTGTTCCGCACAAAACGGAAAAATTGTTGTTGCTGAATATGGAAAAGACAGAGTTTATCTTGATGAATTTGAAAAAGCTTATGCAAAGAATTCCGGAGGCATTGAAAGAGCTAAAAAGGATTCGATTGCTGCTTATAAGAAGTTTCTCGATCTATATGTAAACTACAGAATGAAACTTCGTGATGGCGAGGTTCGCGGATTTGCTGCTGATCTTGATATGAACCGAGAGTATGATGATTACAAAGCAAACATAGGTACAGCTCTAATGCTCGAAAAAATAATTAATGATCCGAGCATGAAACAGCTTTACGATCGTAGAAAAATTGAATACCGAGCAAGTCATATTTTTATTCCCGTTGATACTTTAAGAAACAAAGAGCAGGCAGAATCGTTTGCTAATGAGCTTATTGCAAGAATAAACAAAGGTGAAGATTTTGTTAAGTTAGCAGCCGAATATTCTAAAGATGTTAATACTGCTCAAAGAGGCGGAGATGTTTACTTCTTTACTGCCGGAATGATAAACCTTCCTGCAATTGAAGACGCTATTTACAGTCTAAAGGTTGGCGAAGTTTTCCAGAAACCGCTCTTTTCCGGTCAAGGTTTTCATATTCTGAAAGCTACCGAGATGCGCCCAAGAAGAATTTCTATTCGTGCAGATCATATTTTGATATCTTCGCGTGATACGAGCGGCGCAGTTGATACAGTGAATGCACTAAGTAAAATAAAGGATATTGAAAAGAGAATTCAAGAAGGCGAAAGTTTTAATGAGTTAGCATTTCAGCTTTCGGAAGACCCTGGCAGTAAAGAAAAGAAAGGTGATCTTGGTTTCTTTGACCGTGGAAGAATGGTGCCTGAGTTTGACCAAGCAGCATTTAATCTAAAGGTTGGTGAAATTTCTCCAATTGTGAAAACTCAGTTTGGTTATCACTTAATAAAGTTAACAGATGAAACACAGCACAAGCCTTACGAGGAAGATAAAGATGAACTTCGTGATTTGGTTCATAGAGGACGTTACAAGATTGAGTATGATAAATTTGTTGAGAATTTGAAGAAGGAATTTGACTATACTTTAAATTATGAAGTTGCTAAGAAAATTGTTGCCAATGCAGATACAACTAAAATAACTCAAGGTTACCCTGACAGCAAAATTGCCAAGTATGTTGGCAATGAAGTTCTTTTTACATTAGCAGGTAAATCTTTTAGCGTAGATAGTTTATTTAACCATCTTTTAAAAAATGCTAACTACATTGGTAGAGATATAGACCAAAGAACTATTGATGATGGCATTGCTCTTTATGCTGGTGATTTATCTGTGAAAGAAAAAGCGATGAATTATGATAAACAAGATGCTGAATTTGCAAACCTTATGGCTGAATACAAAAACGGAATGTACTTATTTAAAATTCTTGAAGAAGAAGTATGGCAGAAAATAAATATAGATTCTGCAATGACAAAGAATTTCTGGGAAGCGAACAAAGAGAAATTCAAATGGGGAAACCGAGTAGAATTTAAAGAGATTTATGTAAATCAAGATTCTTTACAAGCCAAAGTTGCTTCTGGATTAGCTTCTGGTGAATCGTTTGACACGCTTTATGTAAAGTACAACATGCGCACTGGTTTTGAAAATAAACTTGGCTACTCTGGGTTAGTTGAAATTACAGTAAACGAATTGGCAAGACAAGCTAACGAAATAATCAAAGTTGGATCTGTTTCCGAGCCGTTCAAATTTGAAGATGGCTGGTCATTTGTAAAATTAGTTAAGAAAGATCCGGCAAGACTAAAAACTTACGAAGAAGCAAAACCAGAAGCTGCAAGTATGCTTCAAGAATTAGAAAGCAAGAGACTTGATGAAGAATACATGAAAAAGCTACAAAAATTGTATAAACCAAAATTGTACTATGAAAATCTTGAGCATGCATTCAAAAAATAGACTTGGTTTTGTTTTTTTAGCGCTGCTTTTTTCTTACTCATGCAGAGAAGAACAAAAGAGCGATAAGATTGTTGTTAAGCTAAAAGAATCCGTATTAACAAAAACAATGTTAGATTCTGCTTTATCTTCTAGTGCCAATAGCGCTAAGTTAAAAGAAGAATTTATAAACGATTGGATTGAGACGGAAGTACTTTACCGTGAAGCTATAAATGAAGGAATTCAAGATAATACCGAATATATTTCGCTGGTAAATAGAAGTAAGAAGGAGCTTGCAGGAACTCTTTATATTAAAAAGCTTGTCGCGGATAATGAGTTGATTCCGTCTGATAATGAAGTTGAGGAATACTTTAATAATTACAAAGAGGATTTTAAACTCAAAGAGGATTTGTACAAGCTGTTCTTTTTGAGAACTTCATTTTTTGAAAAAGCAGTGCAGGCAAGAACTAAAATACTTGAAAGCGGCTGGAACAAAACCAAAGATTTTTTTAGAACCGACTCAACTTTGACATTCAGCTCAGTAAATTTGTATAAAAGTGAAATTGAACCTGTAGTTTTACTTCGAGTAATTAATTCACTAATTACTAATGAAACCAGCATCATCCTTGAAACAGAACCCGGAATTTTTGTCATAGTATCAATTGAAGAAAAATTTGCAGCGGATTCTATTCCTCCTTTTGAAGTTGCTAAGGAAAGAGCGAAAAACCTTTTAACTGCTTTACAGCAAAAGGAATTTGTTAAAGAACATATCAAAAAATTAGTAGAAGAACATAATTTGGAAATCGAGAGGTACACAGAATGAAAAAAGTATTTTTGCTTTTATTAGTAGCAATTTCGCTCAACGCTCAAGTATTAGATAAAATTATTGCAGTTGTTGATAATGAAATAGTTCTTAAATCCGAACTCGATTTCCGAGTGGCTATGGAAGCTGCTCAGAGAAACATAAATCCTGCCGACACTACTTTGCGCAGAATGATTTTGAACTCACTCATCGAAGAAAAATTAATGTATGCTCAAGCTGAGATGGATACAATAAAAGTTACGGATGAACAAGTAACGCAGCAACTTGAGTACCAGATTAATTATTTTATTCAGCAGTATGGTTCAAGAGAAAAACTTGAACAAGTTTACGGAATGCCATTGGAAAAAATTAAAAGATCATTACAAGATGATACTAGAAAAAACATAATGGCACAGATGCTTCAGCAGAAAAAATTTGGTCAGGTTGAATCGTCTAGAAAAGAAGTTGAAGAATTTTTTGAATCAATTAAAGACTCTTTACCGGTTGTTCAACAAAAATTTCATATTTACCACATTTTTCAAAATCCTAAGACAGGCGAACGAATAAAGCAAAAAGCCCGGGATTTTGCTAAGTCATTAATAGATTCAATAAAAGCCGGAAAAGACTTTGCTGAGTTAGCAAAAAAATATTCAGATGACCCTGGCAGCCAGGCAAACGGCGGAGACTTAGGATTTCAGAAACGCGGTGTGCTTGTCCCAGAATTTGAAGCAGCCGCATACGCTTTAGCTCCAAATCAGCTTTCTAATGTTGTAGAGTCACCCTTTGGGTTTCACATAATTCAATTAATGGCACGAAGAGGTGACGCAATTCAAGCTCGGCATATCTTAATAAAAATTAAAGCTGATGATGAAGCAGATTTGAGAAGTATCGAGTTCTTAAATGATTTACGAGACAGTATTGTTCGCAAAGTAAATACATTTGAACACTACGCAAAAAAATATAGCGATGACAAAGAGAATGCTCGTTTTGGCGGTGAGATTGGAATTTTTGAAAGCAGTCAGCTAGATAAATCACTTTCTGATATTGTTTTTAAATTGAAAGAAGGTGATATCAGTTATCCAAAGAGAATTGAAATAGATCGTAATTCGTATGGATATCATATAGTAAAGCTGGCAAAAAGAATTCCTGAGCATAAAGCAAATCTTGATTTGGATTACTCTGAAATTAAACGGCTTGCAGATTATGCTAAAAAACAAAAATTATATGCAAAATGGATTAAAGAGATTAAAGAAAAAATATTTTGGGAAATTCGTTCTTAACTTTTAAGACTTGTTAATAGGAGTGTATTGAAAAATAATTCGATGAGTGATATAAGAGCGGTAGAGCAGCTTTCCGAAGCAATTATAAAAGTTAAAAACGAAATCGCTAAGGTAATAGTTGGGCAAGATCAAGTTGTGAATGATTTACTTGTTAGCTTAGTGGCAAAGGGACATTGTCTTTTAGTTGGAGTACCTGGACTTGCCAAAACACTTTTAATTAAAACACTTTCGGAAGTACTAGATCTGAAATTCAGTAGAATTCAATTTACACCCGATTTGATGCCGAGCGATATTACAGGAACAGAAATTATTGATGAAGACCCAATTTCTAAAAAGCGTGGTTTTAGATTTATAAAAGGACCAATTTTTGCTAATATTATTCTTGCTGATGAAATAAATAGAACTCCACCTAAAACACAAGCTGCGTTATTGGAAGCTATGCAAGAGCATAAAGTAACTGCTGCTGGTATTTCTCATATTTTAGATGAGCCATTCTTTGTTTTAGCAACTCAGAACCCAATTGAACAAGAGGGAACCTATCCATTACCCGAAGCTCAGTTAGACCGTTTTATGTTTAATCTCTGGTTAGATTATCCAAAGTTTGATGAAGAAATCAAAATAATACAATCTACTACGAGTGATTACGCTCCGGTATTAAACAAAGTGGTGTCTGCTGGTCAATTAGTGGATTTTCAAAAATTAATTAAACGTGTTCCTGTTGCAGAAAATGTAATTGAATATGCCGTTAAGGTTGTTGAATCAACCAGACCTAAGAACAACAAAAATGAATTTGTAAGAGAACGTGTTGCTTGGGGCGCTGGACCAAGAGCTTCGCAGTATTTAATATTAGCTTCTAAAACTAAAGCAGTTATGGATGGTAGATTCACTCCATCTATTGATGATGTAAAATCATTTCTTCAGCCCGTGTTGCGCCACAGAATTATTCCAAACTTTTCGGCTGAAGCCGAAGGGATTACGTCTGTGGATATTATCAACAAATTAGCTCAACATTAATTAATAATGCTTAATTCTATATACAAAGCTTTACTGCTTCTATTACTGGCAGTTGTTACTTTTTCGTGCAAAAAAAACGAAACAAACGTAGCAAAAGTAGAACCAAAACCGAATCCATTTAATCTGGAACTGATTGATGATTTAATAGTAGTGCGCGATACTATTGAAGCAGATGAAACAGTTAGTGATATTTTAACACCGCACAGTGTAACTCCGCAAAAAATTCATGAGATTGAACTGAAAGCCTTGAAAGTATTTCCTCTAAGCCAGTTTAGAGCCGAAAAGGAATTGTACATTTATGCTAAGTGGGATTCTGTAGAAACCGTTAAATATATGGTTTATGTTATTGATGAAATTGAACAAGTAGTATTTGATTTAAGAGATTCAATAAAAATTTATAAAAGCCAGCGAAAGCATGATGTTAAACAAGTGGAAGCAAGGGGCAAAATAAAAAGCGGATTGATTCAGGATTTACAAGAACTTGGATTTCATGAAGATGTTGGTTATAACACCGCAGATGTATTTGAAAGCAAAATAGATTTTATGCGTCTTCAAGATGGTGATGGCTTTGATATTATTTTTGATCAGTATTATGTTGAAGGTAAGCCGGTAAAAGTTGGAAAGGTTTATGCTGCTAAAATGAACCATAACAAAAAGAACTATTATGCATTTTTATACGATAAAGAAAAACCTAATAGTTATTACGATGAAAAAGGGGAAAGTTTAGTTGGAATGTTTTTAACAGCACCGCTAAAGCTACGGTTTAGAATCTCATCAAGATACTCTAAAAGCAGATTGCATCCTGTGCTTCACAGAAGAAAAGCTCATTTAGGAACCGATTTTGCGGCGCCGCATGGTTCGCCAATTCAATCAACTGCTCATGGAGTAGTTACAGAAGTTGGTTACAATGGCGGTAATGGTAATTATGTGAAGATTAAACATAACGCAACATTTTCAACACAATATTTACATATGTCAAGATTTGCTAAGGGAATTAGACGAGGTGTTAAAGTCTCTCAAGGACAAATAATTGGTTACGTTGGCGCTACCGGATTAGCAACTGGTCCTCACGTATGTTACCGTTTTTGGAAAAATGGAAAGCAAGTAGATCCTTTTAAAGAAAAAGGCAATGCAACCACTCCTTTGAACAAAAAACATCTAAACGATTTTAAGAACGTTGCAGAAAAATTTAAACAGCGGCTTGATATATCCTCCTAAATCCGCTTGCATAATATTCCATATTATTGAATAGTTATACACTCAATATTTCAGCAAAAAAATATAAAAATATAATACCTCTATCATTCCATCCTTTATTGCGCAACTAATTTTTGTTTTTTACTTTTGCATCACTTTTTAATTCAAGGAATGAAAAATAATGAATGCTGATTTATCCGCCACGGCGGAATGTCCTGTCTGTGGAATTCAAATTCAACTTGCTGCAGATGCAATTCAAGGTGAATTAATAGAGTGCACTGATTGCGGAACGGAACTTGAAGTTGTTTCAGTAAACCCGCCTCAAGTAAAAGAAGCTCCACAAGAAGAAGAAGATTGGGGAGAGTAACTTGGTCTGGGTTTTAGATTCAACATTACGCGAAGGTGAACAAACTCCAGGTGTTTATTTCGATAAGCACATAAAACTTGCAATTGCAAACTTGCTTGATGAAGTTGGAGTGGATATTATTGAATCCGGGCATCCTATGGTTACTCATGAAATCCACGCAGCAGTTAAATCTATTGCTCAGAAAGGATTCAAGAGTATTGTTGGCGCTCATTCCCGCTCGCTTAAATCAGATGTTGATCTTGCGCTTGAATGCAGCGTTGGTTTCATTGGAATATTTTACTGTGTTTCCGATGAAAGATTGGAAACAGTTTTCAAAAAAGATTTAAATTCTGCGTGCCAGTTAATTACTGACGTTATTAAATATGCAAAGTCTCAAAAACCAGATATTCTGATTCGTTACACACCTGAAGACACTGTTCGCTCACAATTTGAAAATGTTGTTAAAGCAGCGGTAGCGGCAGTTGATGCTGGAGCTGATATCATTAGTGTCGCTGATACTACTGGATATATGGTGCCCGGTACCGAACGAAGTATGTATGATTATATATCAAGATTAAAAGATGAATTTGCACAAAGAAATCTTTCACCTAAAGTTGCTGTTCACTGCCACAACGATCGTGGTCTCGCATTAGCTAATGCTTTAGATGCTTACCGCGCCGGTGTTGATATTATTGATGCTGCTGCATTAGGATTAGGTGAAAGAGCGGGAATTGTTGATCTCGCACAACTTCTTACAGTTCTAACAGTTGATTACAAAGAGAACAGATGGAATTTAAGTAAGTTAGTAGAGCTATATGAACTTGTAAGTCTTCATTCTGGAATACCGATTCCGGCTAACTTCCCAATAACGGGAAAGAACGCATTCACTCATTGCGCAGGGGTTCATACTCACGCAGCATCGGTTAATCCAATGCATTACGAAAGCCTGAATCCAGATTTGCTTGGACGCACAAGAACTTTTTCTCTCGATCATATGTCGGGTATTGCATCATTACGGTATGCACTTGCACTTATTGATGAGAGTTCTCTTGAAGAAGAATTGCAGCATGATGTTTTAAGAGAAGTCAAATCTGTAGGTCAACGCGGAAGAACTGTTGAACTCGCCGAACTAAAGCATATCGTAGATGCTGTAAAGCATCATCAAACTTACACTAAGTGAGCCTTGCTCACTTTATAAAACTGTAAACTAAATAATTAATAAACGGAGATACAACTATGAAGATTGGATTACTTCATTCTTTAATTCGTAAAGATGAAAAATACCTTATTGATGAGTTTAACGCTGTAAAAGGTGTTGAGCTCGTTATGCTTGATGACAGAGAAGTTTCTTTTAACATTGGCAGGGATAGTTATGATTTTAATGTTGTTGTTGAGCGCAGCATCAATCACTCTCGTGCACTACACGGATTAAAGCTATTTGACACTGCTGGAATAAAAACAGTTAACACATATCAAGTAGCAACAGTTTGCGGCGACAAGCTATTAACTTCTTGTGCGCTTGCAGAACACAACGTTCCTCAACCTGAAGTAAGAGTTGCTTTTACTGAAGAATCTGCTTTAAGAACAATTGAGGAAATGGGTTACCCGGTTGTTCTAAAACCAGCAGTTGGTTCTTGGGGAAGATTACTTTCTAAAATTAATGATAAAGATTCGGCGGAAGCGATTTTAGAACACAAGACTGTACTTGGTTCTTATCATCATTCAATTTTCTACATTCAGAAGTATGTGGAAAAGACAAGAGTTGAAAATGGTGAAAGACTTCCGGGAAGAGATATTAGAAGTTTTGTAGTTGGCGACAAGTGTATTGCTGCTATTTATAGAACCTCTCCGCATTGGATTACAAACACTGCCCGCGGCGGTAAAGCAACTAACTGTATTGTAACAGATGAGCTTAATGATATTTCTGTACGTGCCGCTAAAGCTGTTGGCGGCGGTATTGTTGCTATTGATGTTTTTGAATCTGAACATGGATTGATGGTTAACGAAGTTAACTACACTATGGAATACAAAAATAGTATTGCAACAACTGGAGTTAACATCCCACAGAAAATGGTTGAATATATTTTACAAGTTGCCGAAGGAAGAATTTAATGTATAAAGTAAAAGTATCTATTGTTGGCGCTTCGGGCTATACAGGAGGAGAGTTACTTCGCCTTTTGTTATTTCATCCATTTGTTGAAGTGAAGCAAGTTACATCAGAAAGCTATACCGGAAAGTTTGTGCACAAAGTTCATCCTAATTTGCGCAAAACTACTCAGATGAAATTTGTTTCCGCTTCCGAACTCGAAACTTGTGATCTTGTATTTTTGTGCCTTCCGCATAACAGTTCTCAAAATAAGATTGACCACTACAAATCATTAGCTCCCAAGATTATTGATTTGAGCGCTGATTTCCGTTTAAACGATTCCTCTGAATATGAAAAGTGGTACGGTCATAAACACGCTCATCCAGAGCTATTGAAAGAATTTGTTTACGGTATTCCAGAACTTTATCGTGAAGAAATGAAAACAGCTAATTACATCTCGAGCGCAGGCTGTAATGCTACTGCAAGCATTCTTGGTTTGTATCCGCTTTTTAAAGCTGGCTTAGTTGAAGAAGACAGAACAGTTATTGAAGTTAAAGCTGGTTCAAGTGAAGGCGGTAACAAAGTAAACGATGGCTCGCATCATCCGGAAAGAAGCGGCGTTGTTCGTTCGTACATGCCGACTAAGCACAGACATACTGCTGAGATGCATCAAGAGCTTTCATTCGGAAAGAATATTCATATACATTTTTCTGCAACAGCTATTGATATCGTTCGTGGACTTTTAGCAACTTGCCATGTTTTCTTGAAAAATGATTTACAAGAAAAAGAAATCTGGAAAGTTTACCGCGATGCTTATGGCAGCGAACCATTTATACGTATTGTGAAAGAGAACGATGGGATTTACCGTTACCCCGAACCAAAGCTTTTGAGCGGTACAAATTATTGCGATATTGGTTTTAAGAAAGATGAATTTTCTAATCGGTTAGTTGTTGTTAGTGCAATAGATAATTTGATGAAAGGCGCCGCCGGGCAAGCACTGCAGGCTTTTAACATTATGTATGGTTTTGATGAAAGAGCCGGACTTGAATTTCCGGGCTTGCACCCAATTTAACGCAGATTAAGAATAAGATTACGAGCAAGAATAGAAAATGTGCAGATTACTTTACGTAAACTCAAAAAAAGATTTTAGCATTAGCGAATACTTGACAAAGTTTGCAGAGATTTCTAAGAACAGTAAGGAATTTCAAGGACACGGCTGGGGTTTTGCTTATTGGCAAAATAACAAATGGAATTATTACAAAAATGTTATTCCTATTTGGGAAGATGATTTAACCAGGTTTGGAAATTCTGCAAGAATAATTGCTCACGCTCGCAGCGCGTTTAATGACGAGGGTATTGTAGTTGAAAACAATATGCCTTTTTACGATTATAAAAATATCTTTGTTTTTAACGGCGAACTCAGAGGTGTAAAAATTAGAGAAACAGGAAGAATTGGAGCCGAAAAAATTTTTAACTATATCAAACGTTTTGACAAAGGAAATTTTTGCGAAGCCATAAGAAAAGGAACTGATATTATTAAAAAGAAATCTTCATATATACGTGCAATGAATATTATTGTTACTGACAAGAACACAACTTTTGTTTATTCTCATTTTAACGAAGATGAAGAATACTTTACAATGTGTTTGAAAAAAGAGGCAAACATTGTTGTCGTTTGTTCTGATCCTTTTGTTGGAGAAAACAATTGGCAGCCGATACAAAACAACACTTTAACGGAGCTTCAATGTTTATAGTTAAAATTGGCGGAGGAAAAGAACTTAACCTAAAAGGAATTATTTCTGATCTCGCTACACTCAATCAAAAATTCATTATAGTACACGGAGCAAATACTTTGCGCGATGAATTAGCAGCGAAATTAAATTATCAGAAAAAAGTTGTTACTTCTATTTCAGGTTACGATTCTGTTTTGAGTAATGAAGAGACCATTGATTTGATGATGATGGCTTATGCAGGTTTAAAGAACAAACGCATTGTTGAACTATGTCAACAAAATGGGATTAATGCAGTTGGGCTTTCCGGTTTAGATGGAAAAGTAATTCAAGGAAAACGCAACACCGGAATTAAAGTGCGTGAAGGTGGAAAGACTTTGTTGCTGCGGGATTTTTCCGGTAAGCCAAAGGCAATTAATAAAGCACTGATAGAATTGCTGCTTGATAACGGTTACATCCCAGTTTTGAGTGTTCCTCTAATTGATGAAAACAATTTCGCTATAAACTCCGAGAACGATGATATTGTTGCGCTTCTTCAAACAGAATTAAAGACAGAAAAAGTTATTTCGCTGATTGAAGCTCCGGGGTTTCTTTTAGACAAAAACGATCCGGCTTCACTTGTTTCAAAAATGTCTAAAGCCGAACTTGAAACTATGGAAGAGAAAGTAGAGGGAAGAATGAAAAGAAAAATTCTTGCAATTAGAAAGTTGTTTGATGGTGGAAATACAACTGTAATTATTTCGGATGGCAGAACGGAACATCCAATTTTAGATGCGCTCAATGGAAATGGCACTATAATTTTATAAAGGAGATTAAATGAAAGATTACAAATCTTTAATTCAACAATACGAATTAGATGTTTATCCACGAAGAGATGTTGTTCTGGTTAAAGGAAAAAATTCAACAGTTTGGGATGAACAAGGAAAAGAGTACATTGATTTAGCTTCAGGCATTTCAGTAGCAAACATTGGCCATTGCAATGATAAAGTTATTGAAGCAATAACAAAGCAAGCATCTACATTGATTACATGCGCTAACACTTTTTATAATGATGCTAAGGCAATTTTTCTCGAAAAACTTTTTAGTATTACACCAAAGAATTTAACTCACGCATTTCTCACAAATTCCGGTACCGAAGCAATGGAAGCTGCAATTAAATTTGCACGAGCTATCACAAACCAGCCCGACCGGTCCGCTTCGCTCTCGCAGAAGAGAAACGAGCAGGCGGGGAAAACAAATTTCGTTTCTGCAATGAAAGGTTTTCATGGAAGAACTTTTGGTGCGTTGAGTGCAACTTATAAAAAAGAATACAGAGAAAATTTTGAACCGCTTGTACCCGGTTTTTCTTTTGTTCCATTTAATAATTTTGAAAAACTTGCTGAAGCAGTTGATGATCGAACAGCCGGAATTATTTTGGAATTAGTTCAAGGTGAAGGCGGAATTAACATAGGGCAAAAAGAATATTTTCAACAAGTTAGACAGTTGTGCAATGAAAAAGGAATTATGCTTATAATTGATGAAATACAAACCGGCTTTTGCCGTGCTGGAACTATGTTTGCAATAGAGCAGTTTGGAATAGAAGCCGATATGATTACAGTTGCCAAATCAATTGCCGGCGGTTTCCCGATGGGCGCGCTGCTTTGCTCTGATAAAATTCAAATTGAAAAAGGAAAGCACGGCTCTACATTTGGAGGAAATCCTCTTGCATGTGCTGCTGGAACAGCTTCTATCGAATTTATGGTTGAAAATAAACTATGGGAACAAGCTGAAGCTAAAGGAAAATATTTCAAAGAAAAATTATCTGCTTTTCAATTAAGCAAAGTTAGAGATATCCGCGTAATAGGTTTGATGATTGGCATTGAGCTAAAAGATAAAGCTCAGCCTGTTATTGTTGAATTGCTCGAAAAAGGAATTCTATCACTTCCGGCTGGTACAACTGTCTTAAGACTTCTTCCACCGCTTACAATTAGCTATGAAGAGTTGGATAAAGCCGTTACTGTCTTAGCAGAAGTTCTATCTTAAGGACGTCTCTAAAAATATCAATTTCCTTTGTCCCGCTTTGCGGGATGAAATATTTTAAAACAAAAGTTTTTAGAGGTGCCCTTAAGAAGTATAGAACGTAGAGTATAGAGTGTAGAATAATAAAGTTTTACGCTCTTCTTTCTAAACTTTGCACTTTCTTTGCTTCGTAACAACGTTTGCCTTATTTTTCGACAACCTAAAAGCAAAATTTTATATGATAGTTGATTATATACCGGTTTTTTTAGTAATTCTTGTAGCTGCAATTTTCGGTGGTGCAGTTGTGTTTTCTTCGGTTATTTTTGGCCCCAAACGCCCAAACAAAATTAAAACAATGCCTTATGAAAGCGGCAAAGACCCAATCGGAACAACTCACGAACGAATTTCCATCAAGTATTATTTAGTTGCAATGCTTTTTATAGTATTTGATATCGAAGTTATTTATGTATATCCGTGGGCTGTTCAATTCAAATCTCTTTATGCCGGTTATGGGATGTTTGCGTTTTTGCCAATGTTAATTTTTTTGATTGTGCTTGAGCTTGGATTCTTATATGTTCTGATGAAAGGAGGCTTGAAGTGGGATTAGAAGCAAAATTAACTCAAGATGGATTTATAACTACAACTATAGATGCAGTAGTTGCGTGGGCGCGTAAAAGTTCTGTTTGGCCAATGCCAATGGGAATTTCTTGCTGCGCAATTGAAATGATTGCCGCTGCCGATCCCAAATATGATATAGCTCGTTTTGGTTCCGAAGTAATGCGCTTTACACCTCGCCAGTGCGATTTGATGATTGTTGCCGGAACTGTAACTTATAAAATGGCACAAGTTGTTAGAAGAATTTACGACCAGATGCCAGAACCAAAGTGGGTAATTGCAATGGGCGCCTGTACTTCATCAGGTGGAATGTACCGTTCATACAGCGTTGTTCAAGGAATAGATCAGTTCCTTCCGGTTGATGTTTACGCTGCTGGCTGTCCGCCTCGCCCCGAAAATCTGCTGAATGCTTTGATAACAATTCAAGAAAAAATCGGCAAGACACGCGCTCGCGATTTTCAAGATATTATCCAACCCAAAATAGAAATAGCGAATAACTGATCAATGGAAGTAAAAGAATTAATCATTAACAAAGTAAAAGAAAACATTGGCGAAGCTAACATTGAGTTCGTTGATGCAATTGGAGATTTTTCAATTATAGTTAAAAAAGAAAAACTATTTGAACTTGCCAAGTTTCTAAAAGAAAGCCCCGAACTAGAATTTGTAATGTGTAAAGATGTAACAGCAATTGATTGGGCAACAAGAAAGAAAAGATTCTCAACAGTTTATCATGTTTATTCTTTTAAGCTGAATTTTACCCTTAGAGTAAAAACAAATCTTGTTGTAGAACCGTACAAAGTTGAAAGTGTAGCATCAATTTGGGAGAGTGCAAATTGGTACGAAAGAGAAACCTTCGATATGTACGGAATTGAATTTGTAAATCATCCGGATTTGAGAAGAATGTACATGCCCGAAGGATTTGAATATTATCCGCTTAGAAAAGATTTCCCTGTAATGGGAATTCCGGGTTCACTGCCACTTCCACAGAAGCCAGAGTAGTATGGAAAAAGTACACAACGTTTATTCAGACGAAAAAATTTATAAAAAACTTCTTGAAGACAAGAATGTAACCGTTGATGACGCTCTTGATAACGAAATGATTATCAATATGGGTCCGCAGCACCCGGCTACACACGGCGTGCTTCGTATTGTTCTACGTTTAGATGGAGAGACTGTTTTAAAAGCCGTTCCGGAACTTGGCTATCTGCACCGTGGTTACGAGAAGATGGCAGAGGATATGAGTTTCATTGAGTTCATTCCTCACACAGATAGATTGGATTACACTGCTACACTTTGCAACAACGTAGCTTATGTTTTGGCTGTTGAAAAACTTGCCGGAATTGAAGCTCCTAAGCGCGCACAATGGATTAGAATGATTGTTGCTGAGCTTGCAAGAATAGCCGCACACATGGTTGCCATAGGTACGTTTGCAATGGATGTTGGCGCTGTTACAATGGTGATGTGGACGTTTCGCGAGCGTGAAAGAATTCAAGAAATTTTTGATCGACTTGCAGGCGCTAGGTTTACAACAAGCTACACCCGTATTGGCGGAGTTGCTGCTGATCTTGATGAAGTAACAATTAAAATGATTAAAGATTTTCTAGATTCATTCGAGCCGGTATTGAAGGATATGGATAATCTTGTTCTTCATAACAGAATTTTTATTGAACGATTAGAAGGGATTGGAATTCTTTCTAAGCAAGATGCAATTTCTCTTGGGATTACTGGACCTAACCTGCGTGCAAGCGGTGTTGAATATGATGTTCGTAGAGCAAACCCTTATTTGTTTTACAGTGAAGTTGATTTCAAGATTCCAATTTATGCCGAAGGGGACTCATTAGCTCGTTATTTTGTAAGGGGCGACGAAGTAAGAGAAAGCGTAAAAATTTTATATCAATGCTTGGATAAAATTCCTAAAGGCGAAATAATGGCAAACGATCCTAAAAAAGTTTTGCCACATAAGACTGAGATTTATTCACGCATGGAAGAACTGATTCACGATTTTATGCTTGTAAACTTTGGAATCAACCCGCCTGTTGGCGATTCCTTCTTCTCAGCCGAAAATCCAAAAGGCGAATTAGGTTTCTATATTGTAAGCAACGGCGAAGGCAATCCATGGAAAATGAAAATCCGCTCTCCATCTTTCTGCAATTTGCAAGCAATCTCAAAACTTTGCGAAGGTGCAATGATTTCTGATGTAATTGCTATTATTGGTTCGCTTGACCCGGTGATGGGAGAAGCTGATAAATAAGTAACTGTGTAACTAAGTAACTGATCGCCTAAGTGCCTTAGTTTAAATAAAATTTATGGTAGAAAATGAGTTTTAAGTTCTCTGAAGAAAATCTTAAAAGAATAGAAGAAGAAAGAAAAAAATATCCTACAGCTTTAGCTGCTGTTATGCCAGTTATTTATATTGCTCAGGAGCAGAACGGATATTTAAGCAGCGAGGCTATGGAAGAAATTGCTTCTGTTCTTGGCATTGATAAAGTGAACGTACTAAGTGTTGTTACATTTTACACAATGTATCATACAAAACCGATGGGTAAGTATCACATTCAAGTTTGCACAAATGTATCTTGCATGCTTCGCGGCGGCTACAAAATTTGGGATCAAGTAAAAGCGAAATTCGGCTTAGACCACATGCAAGTTTCCGAGGACAGAAACTTTTCTCTTGAAGAAGTTGAGTGTATGGGCGCTTGCGGTTATGCGCCTATGCTTGCTGTTAACGAAGATTATTTTGAAAATCTAACTAAAGAAAAAGTTGAAGAAATTTTGGACTCTCTAAAGTGATAGAAAGAATTGTTTTACCTCAAATAGAAAATTACAATACGATAAATGTCTATCTTGCTAACGGCGGATTCGATTCAGCGAAAAAAGCCTTAGCTAAAACCCCGGATGAAATAATTGATGAAGTAAAGAAATCCGGTTTGCGTGGAAGAGGAGGAGCTGCATTTTCTTGCGGTCTAAAATGGAGCTTCATGCCAAAGACTACTACAAAGCCAAAATATCTTTGTATAAACGGAGATGAAAGCGAGCCTGGCTCGTTTAAAGATAGACAGATATTTGAGGATAATCCTTTTCAGTTGATTGAAGGTACAATAATAGCATGCTATGCAATTGGCGCTAAAGTAGCTTACTTATACATTCGCGGAGAATACCACAAGTGGATTAAGATGATGCAAGCCGCAGTTGATACAGCTTATGAAAAAGGTTTACTCGGCGAAAAGATGAAATCAACTTTTGGCTCCGAGTTCAGTTGCGATCTTTTTATTCACAAAGGAGCTGGAGCTTACATTTGCGGGGAGGAATCATCTTTAATGAACTCGATTGAAGGAAAGAGAGGATACCCAAGAGTTAAACCTCCGTTTCCTGCGCAAAATGGTTTATGGGGTAATCCAACTACAATTAACAACGTTGAGACAATAACTAACATTCCGGCAATTATTAAAAATGGCTGGGAATGGTTTTCTAAAATTGGAGCGCCAAAACACCCGGGTACAATACTTTTTGGAATTAGCGGGCACGTAAACAAGCCTGGCGTTTATGAACGCCCATCTGGAATTTTGCTTACAGAATTAATAAATGATGTTGCTGGTGGTGTTTTAGGCAGTAAAAAAATTAAATGTGTTATACCTGGCGGTTCTTCAATGCCTCCTTTACGCGGCGATCAGCTCGAAGGCGTTAAGATGGATGCCGAATCTTTACGCGATGTTGGCTCGGCTATTGGAACAGGCGGCGTAATGGTTATGAATGAAGATACAAATCTTCTTGATGTATTAATCCGCATCGCACATTTTTATCATCACGAAAGCTGCGGGCAGTGTACACCTTGCCGTGAAGGAACAGGCTGGATGGAAAAAACACTAAAGCGAATAAAGCAAGGAAGTGGAACTTCAAAAGATTTAGATCTATTGTGCGATGTAGCAAACCATATAGAAGGAAATACTATCTGTGCACTAGGCGAAGCAGCAGCTTGGCCTGTTAAGTTTATGATACAAAGATTTAGAGATGAGTTTGAAGAGTTTGTAAGTCAAGAAGTTTCATTACCTGTTCCAAACAAAGTTCATTCAATGAGAGGTACAGCAATTCCTCTTATTGATCTTAGAAAATAACATGCCTTTAACCTTGCGTGCTGCATCGAAAGATTTTTCGCAGAATTAATCCCACCGAGAGACAGACCCGTATAATTAAGTAGTGTTAAATCAAAGGCGGATATTTAAAATCATTGTTATTATCCGATAATAATATGTGTTGTAAGTAAATTCTGCTCAAATAATTATAAATCCATTACGGTGAAGATATGAATACGAAAGTTTTAATAATTACAGATGACGAAAATCTACAGAATGAAATAATAAATACTAAAGCCGGATTTCCAAACATTATTGAATTTGAGTTTGCTGTTTCAGAGGACGAGGCAAAGCGATTATTGGGTACATCAACATTTCAAATTATTGGCGTTGAGTATAGCTCTAAAATTACCAATGGAATTGAATTTTTAGGTTTTGTAAAAGAGAAGTATCCCAAGACGTTTCGAATATTGTTTACAGATTCTTCGGAAAGAGAACGCGCTGTCTATTCAACTTGTGACGCTCATAGATTCATTAATAAGCCATTGAAAAATAGCGAGTTTGATAAATCTTTAACATATTTTCAAAATCTTGTTAAATATGAGTTAGATTCTAAATTAGTTTCAGCTATACTTGGAATTGGTGTTATACCAACTTTACCGGAAGTTTATGTTCGGTTAGAAAGGGAAATTAACCGCCAAGAAGTTTCTATAAGCCGTATTGCCGATATCATTTCTAACGATCCTCTTGTTGTAGCTAAAATAATGCACATCGTATATTCTTCTTTTTATAATATATCTAAAAGCATTGTTAATCTGGTTCATGCTATCAATTTTTTAGGTTTAGATATTATTAAAAGTTTAGTCCTTTACATTAAAGTTTTCATCATTAAAAACCAGCCGTTGGAACTACAGAACTACCTAAAAAAGGTTCGAGATCATTCGATTGATGTTGCTAAAGTTTCTAAAGCAATAATGAATTTGGAATCTGGAAATAGAGAGCTGATAGATGCTGCTTATATAGCAGGGTTGCTTCACGATATAGGGAAAATTATACTTGTTCAATGCGATGATAAAGTTAAACGACTTGCATTTGTAAAAGAACATATAAATGGTGAAAAGCAATTGGAAAATGAATTTGAGAAATTTGGAGTTTCTCATGTTAATGCAGGCGCATTTTTGCTAAGCACTTGGAATTTTCCAGAAAATCTGATTGAAGCAATTGCACTACATCATCAACCAGAAATCATTAAGAATGGTGAGTTAGGAGTTAGCCAAGTAGTTTATATTGCTAACGCTCTAATTAATTCCTCTGATACTGTAATTGAGCAGATTAAGAATGTTTATGGCGCAGAAAAAGTTGATAGCTGGTTCGAGTTTATTCCAGAGCAGATTGAAGAACAATAAAATTATTTTTTAGTTGGGAACTAAAGCGAATCAATTGATTTGCTTTTTTTATCACTACTAACCGACTAAAAAAATAGAGCGCTGATAACACTAATTATTATGATTTATTAAGATCTGATTATCAGCGAAAATCACCCCGAATGCTCGGGGTAATAAAAATCTGCGCCTACCACATGCATGTTCCATTTTTTTTGATTTGGTTAAGCCACCCAATCTATCTGTTAAAATGATTAAACGATAGTAATAACAAGTGATTTATGAGCCTACTCTAAAACGGCGGGCGGGCAAGATGGCGGACAAGCCCGCCTGCCTCATCAGTCTAATCTTGGCGGGCAGGAAATCGTAACCAGAAATTGTCAAAATGACCTTTCCTACCCGCCATGTTTGGTCTAAAGATGCAGGCGGGCTAGATTCGGCTCATTTATCGTTTCTGAAAAAAATTAGTCGGTTAGTAGTGATTTTTAATTTCTTTTCCCGTTTCATTGCATCAGTTTTGCTTTCAAAAGTTTCAGAGTAGATCAAATTAAGAGGTCGGCGATGTCTTGTAGAAGTTACAAGTCAGGAATTATGTTGAGTTAATCTCTTTTCGATATCGTTAGTAAAGCCGATGTATCTTTTTTTGTCCTTTTCACTAAGAAGAATGTAAACGGTGTACATAGAATATGTTTAGGAAAGTTGAGGCGCCGGTCGGATTCGCCCCGAAACTTCGTTTCGGGGTTGCAGAGCTTCCCCTCAAGTTATAATAAATTTCCCTTTTTTATTCTTTATTTCTTTTTCCCGTTTCATTGCATCAGTTTTGCTTTCAAAAGTTTCAGAGTAGATCAAATTAAGAGGTCGGCGATGTCTTGTAGAAGTTACAAGACCGGAATTATGTTGAGTTAATCTCTTTTCGATATCGTTAGTAAAGCCGATGTATCTTTTTTTTGTCCTTTTCACTAAGAAGAATGTAAACGGTGTACATAGAATGTGTTTAGGAAAGTTGAGGCGCCGGTCGGATTCGAACCGACGAATAAAGCTTTTGCAGAGCTTCCCCTTAAGCCACTTGGGTACAGCGCCTTGTAAAGTAATTGCAAATTGACCCGCTTCGACTCGCGTCTTTAGCGAGGCGAGGAATTCACAATTGAGAGTGTAATATATAGAGCAAAGAAAAAAAATCCCGAACAGATCGGGATTAGGAGAGCGGGAAACGGGACTTGAACCCGCGACATCAACCTTGGCAAGGTTGCGCTCTACCAACTGAGCTATTCCCGCAAATCATACTATCTATGAACAATTTTTTGACGGGCGAAATATAATACTGTTGCCATTTCCAAGCAAATTAGCCTTAAAAATTTTACACTCTTGAACCATGCATAAATCCACGATACGGATGTGAAGTTTGCACTGTAATGAAAGCTCTTTTATCAATTGATTCGACAGTAATCATTAAGTCTTTTAGAAATTTTCGTTTAATAATGGCAATCAAAATAGAAATTTCACCAGATTTACCTTCGCCGGGAAGAATTGTAACTCCAAAACATTTTTCTCTAAGCGTAGCAGCAATTGAATCTGTTTTTTGTTGAGAAACTATATTCACCTGAACATAGCCAAGAGCTACTCTTTGTTCCAGCGAAATACCAAGAACATTTCCGAGTGCAAAACCAATTGCGTACCCAAGCAAGTTGTACATATTATCCATATGTTGAACTATGAAGCGCATAGCAAAAATCCATATTAACACTTCAAAAAATCCCGCCACCGCTGCTTGATATTTTCTTCCTTGTACAACCATAATTGTTCGGAAAGTGCCAATAGTTACATCGGCAATTCTCATAATAGCTATCAACAGCGCACCGCCTAAGGTCTCAATCATTTTTTAGCCTCAATGTATAAAATTCTATTACATTCGTTATAATTGCATCGCAAAATTAAAAAGAAAAAAGATGTTTGAAAAAGAAAGAGAAGAACTAATACAGATTTTAAAAACACGTGGAATCAAAAACGAAAACATCTTTGCTGCATTTAGAAAAGTTGAGCGGCATTTGTTTGTTCCCGAGGTAATGAGATTTAACGCTTACAAAGATGTTGCCCTGCCAATTGGGCAAGGACAGACAATTTCACAGCCGTACACTGTAGCATATATGACAGAAGCATTAAACCCGAAACCTGGACAAAAAATTTTAGAAATAGGGACCGGCTCTGGCTTTCAAGCGGCGGTTTTGTTCGAACTTGGCGCGCGTGTTTTTACTATTGAGAGGCAATATGATTTGTATAACCAAACTTTAAAATTATTTGATAAACTCGGTTATAAAATTGCTTCACGCTGCAGCGATGGTACAATTGGCTGGAGCGAATTTGCTCCTTATGATGGAATTATTGTTACAGCCGGCGGGCCAGCAGTTCCACAAAATTTAATGAAACAATTAGTGCTTAATGGAAAGATGATAATTCCGGTTGGTGATAAAACAACGCAGACAATGAAAATTATTACAAAGTTTAGTGAAGATGATTTTGATGTGAAGGAAGCACCTTACTTTGCTTTTGTTCCACTGATAGGTAAAGAGGGATGGAAAGAGTAGTTTGCATAATAGCAGGGCCAACTTGTGCCGGTAAAACGGATGTTGGAATTTCGCTCGCTCAAAAACTAAACGGGGAAATAATTTCTGCCGACAGCAGGCAAGTATTTAAGCACCTAAATATTGGAACTGCAAAACCGAGCAAGGAGAAATTAGGAAAAGTAAAACATCATTTTATAGGTGAACTTGAGCCGGATGTTGTGTTTAATGCAAGCAAGTTTGAACTGGGAGCAATAGAAAAGATCAATAAAATTTTTGATGAAGGAAAAACGCCAATAGTTGTAGGAGGTTCCGGGTTATACATCAAAGCTTTAGTTGATGGGATAATGAATAATGTTGATACAGATTTCGAATACAGAAACGAGCTTTACGCGTTGCGGGAAAAGTTTGGTAACGAATATTTGTATAAAAATCTAGAGAAGGTTGATCCCAAAAGCGCTGAAGAAATGCTGCCTCAGAACTGGAAACGAGTTATCCGTTCTTTGGAAGTATTTCATCTTACCGGGAAACCGATCTGGGTGCATCAAAAAGAGTTTGTGAGAAAAATTGATTTTGAATTTGTGCAATTTGGGTTAAGCTGGAAAAGAAAAATGCTTTACCACAACATCAACAAACGCGTTGATATAATGGTAGAAAACGGTTTGGTTGAAGAAGTAAAAGAAATTTTAAAGTTGGGATTTTCAAAAGAACTTTACGCGCTTAATACTGTAGGTTATAAAGAAATAATTTCTTACTTAGATGGAGAATTTGATTTGGAACGAGCCGTTGAGCTAATAAAAAGGAACACACGCCGTTACGCGAAAAAGCAGATGACATGGTTTAGAGCATGTTCTAAAATAAATTGGCTTCAAGTTGAAGGAAGCGAAGATATTGACAAAATTGCTTCTGAAATTGCTGGGAGTTTCAAAGTCTGATTAGATAAGTGTAAATTTGTACCCACGTTTATATAAAAATGGAGAAAAGATGTTTGAAGAACAATTAAAGCGTGTCAAAGATTTCGGAACTAAGATTACCAATCTACGAGGTTATCTTTAAGTTAGATGATAAAGAAAAAGAGATAGAATCTGCCAGACTTCAATCGGAAGCGCCAAATTTCTGGAACGACCAAAGAGCCGCACAATCATTACTGCAAAAATCAAAATCGCTACAAGTGTGGGTTGATGCCTGGAATAAATTAAACGGGCAACTCACAAATTTGATTGAGTTTATTGAGTTAGCTGAAGCAGACCAGGATGAAAGTTTAACTTCCGAAATTGAGACGGAAATTTCATTGCTCGAAAAATCTTACATTGATTTTGAATTGAAGAGCATGCTTGCGGGCAAAGATGATGATAAAAATTGCATTCTTACAATTCACTCTGGTGCAGGTGGAACTGAAGCCCAAGACTGGGCGCAAATGTTAATGAGAATGTATTTGCGCTGGGGCGAACAGAACGGTTACAAAATGAATGTCGTTGATTGGCTTGACGGAGACGGTGCTGGAATTAAAAGTGCTACTATAGAAGTATCCGGGGATTTTGCTTACGGATACATGAAAGCGGAAAATGGTGTTCATCGTTTAGTAAGAATTTCTCCTTTCGATGCAAACAAAAGAAGGCATACATCTTTTGCTTCGGTATTTGTTATACCGGAAGTTGATGATACAATTGAAATTGAGATTAACCCTGCAGATTTAAGAATTGATACTTACCGAGCTGGTGGAAAAGGGGGACAGAATGTAAACAAAGTAGAAACTGCTGTAAGAATTACCCACATCCCAACAAATACTGTTGCTGCATGTCAATCAGAACGCTCTCAAATTCAGAACAAAACTAATGCGTTCAAGATGCTAAAGTCGAAACTTTATCAGATAGAATTAGAGAAGCAGCAAGCTGAAGCTAACGAAATAGAAAAAGGTAAAATGAAAATTGAATGGGGAAGCCAGATACGTTCTTATGTATTTCATCCTTACAATATGGTTAAAGATCATAGAACAAACTGGGAAACTTCCGATGTTCAAGGTGTAATGGGTGGCGAGTTAAATAATTTTATTAGAGAATTTTTGCTAAAGTTCTCTCATAACTAACTTGGTTAATTATGTCTTCGATGAAGCACTTTATTTCCGGCGAAATGATTGCTAAAGAAGGTGAGAATGCAAAATGTTTTTTGTGCTTGTTGATGGGAAAATAGGCATCTACAAGAATGGAAATAAGATTGACAGTTTAAGAAACCCGGCGAAATTGTTGGAGAAATGAGCTTAATTTTGAAAAAACCAAGAACTGCCGATATTAAAGCACTTGCAGATTCTAGTTTGTTAATTATTCCCGGTGAGTTGGATGAAATATCAGAATGTATCCCGATATTTCTAAGAAGTTGATTAAAACGCATGGAGAGCGGTTAGCTATTGCAACAGAAAATTTTTGGAGTCATTAATGAAAACGCTTACTGAATATATTTGGTTTAATACTTCAAAGAAGAGAGAGTATATCAATATTACTCTTGAAGTAGAAAAATCTTTGCAGAAAAGTGAAATTAAAGAAGGAATGATTTTAGTCTCTGCTATGCACATTACAGCAGGCGTTTATGTAAACGATGCTGAAAACGGGTTGATTCAAGATATTGATGAATGGTTAGAAAAGCTCGCTCCATTCAAAGCAGATTATAGACATCACAGAACAGGCGAAGATAATGGCGACGCACATTTAAAGAGTCTGCTTATTCATCACGAAGTGATTATTCCAGTTACAAATGGTAAGCTCGATTTTGGTCCTTGGCAGCAAGTTTACTATGCAGAGTTTGACGGGCAAAGAAGGAAGAGACTTGTAATTAAAGTGATGGGCGAGTAGAGGAATTTTTGAATTGAAAATTGTGAGTTGAGAATTGGTGAAGAAGAAACAAGATTTTTTTGATAGAGTATATAAATTAGTTGCAACGATTCCAAAAGGGAAAGTTACAACTTATGGTTTAGTTGCAGAAGCGTGCGGTATTAAATCTGCGGCTAGAACAGTTGGGTGGGCGTTAAATGGGGCAAGTGCATCAAACCTTCCTTGTCACAGAGTTGTAAACAGATTCGGCGCACTTACAGGTAAAGTTCATTTTGGCGATCCTATGTTGATGGAAAACTTATTGAAATCCGAAGGCATTACCTTTGATAAGGAAGGTTACGTTGAATTGAAAAAGCACCTTTGGATTCCTTCAAAAGTGCTTTCAAAAAAAAAGTGACCAACAAAAAGTCTTAGTAGCGGTAAATATTAAACGAAGAAACTCCACCATCTACATTAATTTTAATTTTCTTTTTTGCTGAATCAAAATTATCTGTTGAATAATATCCGTTGCTTTTTTTGTTAAAGCCGTCAAAACTTTTTGCAACCAAAGCCATGCTGGAGTTAATCTCTGCACCTACAGTTTGAGGAATTTCCAAAGTTAAACTTGCAGCGCCCATTTTAATATCAACATTAGTTTCTTGGCTTCTATCACCAAATTTAATTTTTGTGCTAGTAGCGCCGGTTTCTAAACTAAAACTTCTTACATCAAATTGTGTAAGATCGAACTTAGATTTTGAAGCGCCAAGATTAATATCAAAGTCCCACGCAACTTTAGGGTTTAGCCGTACATTCAACTGATTTCGGATTTTATTCCTGAAAAGATTAAAATTCTTTGTATGCATATGAAAATCAATATTTGCAACCGAATCAGCCTGCTCGCAATGAAAATCATACTCGCCCAAAATACCGTGCGCTTTAGCATCTACCAGATTTGAAGTTGTATCATTAATTGTAAACATTCCGGCACCGGCATCAATTTGCAAGTTTGCTGTTTTAATTGAGGCATCATATTCTTGGCTGTAAGTTTCTGCAAATCTATCGGTTTCATCAAATTCGAAATTGAAACAGCCAAAAAGATTGTTAAATAATCCAAAGATTAACAGAGCTAGAAAAATACCGAACGCTGCGTTGATAATTGGTCGCGCAACAGTTTGTTTGAAAATTACCATTGCGCCCCAGAAAACAAAAATCAATGGCCAAATATCCCAAATAAAATCGAACGAACTAACTATAGCATCGTATTTAACTAATAAAAACAATGCTCCAAGAGTTAAAAGAAAAAAGCCCCAAAACATTTGTCCGCTTTTCATTTCAAGCCTCACTTTTTAATTGAGTTCAATATCAATGCAATGCCAACTATTACAAAAACGAACGGGAATATATCGCCGAAATCAAAAGAAGTAACAAATCTTTCCAAGAAAAAAATTACTCCAATTAAAATTAAGATTGAACCTGCAATAATTCTCCCGTTTCCGGACTTTTTAGGCTCGGCTTGAAGAGCATCGGTATTTAAGTTTTCAAATTTTACATCAGAGCCATCGGGTTTATCCGCGCCTTCTGGATTAATGCCGTAGGCTTGAGCAAATGGTTCTTCTGGAACGGCAATCCAAAGTATGATATAAATTACTAAACCCATACCATGCATTATTGTTAGTACAACAAAAAGTATTCTAACAATTACAGGATCAATACTGAAATATTGAGCCAATCCGCCTGCAACTCCGCCTATCACTCTTGATTTTCTTGAACGGAATAATCTTTCTTTCATAACTCCACCTTTTAGCTGTTCGGTTATTAAGACGTTATAATAAGGAAAATGTTTTACAAAACTAATTACACTGCATTTGAAAATACTAACCTTCTTGCTAACTTTCGCTAAATTAAAAGAATAGATTAGATTAATGAAAATTGCGGTCTGTCAGTACAATCCAATTATTGGGGATTTGAAAGGTAACAAAGATAAAATTCTTAACGGTTACAATTTAGCAGTAAATAATAAGGCAGATTTGGTTGTCCTCCCGGAATTGTTTTTGTGCGGCTATCCACCTTTAGATTTGGTAGAAAAGAAAGAATTTAGAAGCGCGGTTAAATTAGCTGCTGAAGAAATTGCTTCTGATACTATAGAAGTTGGATTACTTTTCGGTTCAATTACAGAAACATTTGAAGACAATATTGGAACAAATGTTTACAACTCGGCTTTGTTATGCTTTGATGGAAAGATTCAGTTTGTACAACACAAAACTCTGATACCTAACTATGATGTGTTTGATGAAGTAAGATATTTTGAACCAGCAAAGAATATTTCTGTTTTTGAGTTCAAGGGCAAAAAGTTAGGAATTTCGATCTGCGAAGACATCTGGAACGATGCAGATTATTGGAAGCATCTTCGCTATCCGGTAGATCCAATAAAGAAACTTTACGATGATGGTGCAGAAATTTTAATAAACATTTCTGCAAGTCCATACGCTTACGGTAAACGCATAGAAAGATTCAAAATGCTTTCCAAACTTACAAGCGATGATAAACTTCCTTTGGTTTACGCGTGCGGTGTTGGCGCTCAAACAGAATTGATTTTTGACGGCGCAAGTATGTGTTTTGATAAAGATGGGCAGCTTTGCATACTTGGCAAAAAGTATGAAGAAGATTATTTCGTTTTCGATACGAACAAGAACTACGAATCAATTAAAAATGTTGAGGGTAATTTTGCTGAAGAAGTTACAGCAGCGCTGATTTTAGGATTAAGAGATTACGCTCGAAAAACCGGATTCAAACAAGCATTGATTGGGTTAAGCGGAGGAATTGATTCTGCGATAGTTGCATACTTAGCCGTAAAAGCATTCGGTAAAGAAAATGTTCATGTTGTAATGATGCCTTCAAAGTATTCAAGTGAAGGCAGCATTGAAGATTCTGAGAAACTAATAGAAAATCTAGGCATCTCATCAGATAAAATTTCAATACAAGAGGTTGTAGATAAAACACTTGAAATGCTAAGCGAATCTTTCTACGGAAAGGAAGAAGATGTAACAGAAGAAAACCTACAATCAAGAGTTCGCGGAATGTATCTGATGGCTCTTAGCAATAAACACGGTTATTTACTCTGCACAACCGGAAATAAATCTGAAATTGCAACTGGCTACGCAACGCTTTATGGAGATATGTGTGGCGCTCTTGCTGTTATTGGCGATGTTTACAAAACTCAGATTTACCAAATAGCTCAATACATAAACAAAGAAAAGGAAATAATTCCGAGTGAGATTATCGAAAAAGCACCATCGGCTGAGTTAAGACCGAACCAAACCGATCAAGATTCACTTCCGCCTTATGATTTATTAGACTCAATTTTGAAAATGTATTTGGAAGAACAAAAAGAGTATTCGGAAATAGCAAAAAAAATTGGGAACGAAAGTTTGGTAAAAAAGGTTTTACGATTAGTAGATATAAACGAGTTCAAACGTAAGCAGGCAGCCCCGGTATTACGTGTTTCAACAAAGGCTTTTGGATATGGAAGAAGGTTCCCTATAATTCAGGGCTGGAGCTTTTTAAGGTAATGTTTCAAATTAAATTGAAAAAGATCATAGGAAAAAGCATTTCAAATACATTCGTTTAATATTTCCCAATTCGTTATTTTACTCGGCATCAAAAGATAATTTAAGGTTAACAAAGAGAAATAATTATGGCAAAACAAGTTCAAGTAGTTGATGATGTAACAATCCGTTTCGCCGGAGACTCCGGTGACGGTATGCAGTTGGCCGGGACACAATTTACCGATACTACTGCAATAGTTGGAAATGATTTAAGTACAGTCCCAGATTTCCCTGCAGAAATACGCGCACCTGCTGGTTCGCTTGCTGGGGTATCTGGTTTTTCGCTTCATTTTTCGAGCAGTGATATCCAAACTCTTGGCGATGCACTCGATGTTCTTGTTGCTATGAACCCGGCAGCATTAAGAGTGAATATGAGAGACCTAAAAAGGAATTCTACTATCATAGTTAATACCAACGCTTTTGATACTAAAAATCTTAAACTCGCTAACTACTCTACTAATCCGCTCGAAGATGGAACGCTTTCCGGTTACAATGTAATTCCAGTTGAGTTGACTAAAGTTACAATGGCTACACTCGAAGACCTTTCTCTTTCTTTAAAAGAAAAGGAGAAGTGCAAAAACTTTTTTGCTCTTGGCTTATTATACTGGATGTATAACAGACCTCTTGAAATTACCGAGAAATGGCTTGCAACTAAATTTGCTAAAAAGCCCGAATTACTTGAAGCAAACAAACGAGTTTTGAATGCTGGATATAATTACGGAGAAACAACAGAAATTTTTACAACCCGTTATGATGTAAAACCTGCAAAACTTCCTAAAGGAATTTATAGAAACGTTTCTGGCAACGAAGCAGTTGCACTTGGAATGGTTGTTGCATCTTTAAAAAGCGGATTAAAACTTTTCTTAGGTTCATATCCCATTACGCCTGCATCCGAAATTTTACAAGAGTTAAGCAAATATAAAGATTATGGCGTTGTTACATTTCAGGCAGAAGATGAAATTGCAGGTATAGCATCTGCAATTGGCGCTGCATTTGCAGGTAATCTTGCTCTAACAACCACTTCCGGTCCAGGTCTTTCACTTAAAGCAGAAGCAATTGGCTTAGGTGTTATGACTGAACTGCCTCTTGTTATAGTAGATGTGCAACGCGGCGGACCAAGTACAGGACTTCCTACAAAAACTGAACAATCAGATTTGCTGCAAGCGATGTATGGAAGGCATGGAGAAGCTCCAGTTGTAGTGTTAGCTGCTCAGAGTCCTGCTGATTGTTTCTTTATGGCAATCGAAGCATCTAAAATTGCTCTCAAATTTATGGTGCCTGTAATTCTGCTAACCGATGGCTATTTAGCATTTGGCAGTGAACCTCTTAGAATACCAACGTTTGAAGAAATTCCGGAAATTACAGTAAAGTTTAGAACAGAGCCGGAAGGATTTTATCCTTATATGCGTGATGAAAATTTTGTGCGCCCATGGGCAATTCCTGGAACACCCGGTTTAGAACACCGCATTGGCGGTTTGGAAAAGAAAGATGTTTACGGAGGCATCAGTTATGAACCGGAAAACCACCAAGTAATGACTGAAAATAGAGAGAAAAAAGTTGAGCAGGTTGTAACAATTATTCCCGATGTAGTTGTTGATGGCGCTGAAGAAGGTGAGCTGCTTATTATAAGTTGGGGAAGCACTTATGGCGTGATTAAAGAATCGCTAAAAGTTGTTCGCAAGGCAGGTAAAGATGTTTCTCACGTTCACCTTCAATACTTAAATCCTTTCCCTAAAAATCTTTCTGCTATTCTATCTAAATTCAAAAAGGTTTTGGTGCCGGAAATGAATTTGGGGCAGCTTTCGATGCTGCTGCGCAACAAATACATGAAAGAATTAATTCAGTTGAATAAAATGCAAGGGCAGCCATTCAAAATTGCAGAAATTGAAAAGAAAATTTATGAAGTGTTAGGAGCATAAAATGGAAAATAGAATAGATCAAGTACAAGAAGTGAAATACACGGCTAAAGATTTTTCGTCCGGCATTGATGTTAAATGGTGTCCGGGTTGCGGCGATTATTCGGTCTTGGCTCAGGTACAAAAAACTTCTCCAGATTTTGGAGAAAAGCGGGAAAACATAGTCTGGGTTTCGGGTATCGGTTGTTCGAGCCGGTTTCCATACTATATGAATACATATGGTTTTCATGGCATTCATGGAAGAGCAGCGGCAATTGCAACCGGTGTTAAACTTGCAAACCCTAAACTGCAAGTTTGGGTAGCAACCGGCGATGGCGATATGATGAGCATTGGCGGTAATCACTTTATTCATGCCTGCAGAAAAAACATAAACATGAAAATTGTGATGTTCAATAACAAGATATACGGTTTAACAAAAGGGCAATACTCGCCAACTTCCGAAAGAGGTAAACACACTAAATCATCTCCGTACGGAACAGTTGATTGGCCTTTCAATCCAATTAAAGTTGCAACAGGTTCGGGTGCTTCATTTGTTGCCCGTTCTTTAGACCGCGACCCCAAACACATGCAAGAAATAATTACAAGAGCAGCTCATCATAAAGGAATTGCATTCGTTGAGATTTACCAAAATTGCCCAATCTTTAATGATGGCGCTTACTTTCCATTAACAGAAAAAGAAACTAAAGCCGATAATATTATTTTATTAGAACACAACAAGCCGCTTGTTTTTGGAGCTAATAAAGATAAAGGCGTAAAGTTAGATGGATTGAATCCGGTGATAATTGATTTGAACGACGGCGTTCACTCAATTAATGATTGTTGGGTGCATGATGAGTTTGATGACAACCCGACACGCGTATTTTTACTTGCCCGCTTTACAGATATTCCGGGTTTCCCAACTCCGGTTGGTGTTTTCCGTCAGTTCAATAAAGCGACTTACGATATTGACTACGTAAAGCAGATTGAAGATGTAAAACAGAAACAAGGAGAGGGAACATACGAGAAGTTAATGTTCAAAACAGGTACTTGGGAAGTTAATTAATCCTTTTTGATTTTTTCAATTTAGGTTAGCATTTTCGAGGCGAAGTTTTCTTCGCCTCTTTTTTATTACTAATATGGCAAAATTTAATGAATACTTTTTCTGAATTAAAAAGAATTATAGAAGAGAATAAATCGTTTCTGTTAACAACGCATGTAAACCCAGATGCAGACGCACTCGGCTCAGAATTGGCTTTTTATTCAATTCTTAAAAAGCTTGGCAAGTTGGTTAGAATAGTAAACCATAGCTCAACACCGTACAACCTTGAGTTTATGGATGAAACTCGTGTGATTGAAAAGTTTGATCCAATAATTCATAATAATTTGTTTGAAGAAGTTGATGTTTGTGTTGTTCTAGATTTAAATAATGCTTCGCGAACTGTAACTATGGAAAAATCAATCACAGCTTTCAAAGGAATAAAGATTTGTATAGATCACCATCTAGATCCGGAGGAAATATTTAATCTTATTGTTGGCGGAACAGATTACTCAGCCACCGGTGAAATTCTTTTCAAGTTTATAAAAGAAACGAATATTGTTGAGATTGACAGTTTTATTGCCAAGCAGCTGTATGTTGCAATTATGACCGATACAGGTTCTTTTCGTTTTGAAAGAACAACAGCAGAAGTTCATCACATTGCTGCAAAGTTAATTACTCGCGGCGTAAATCCCACTTTAGTTTATGATCAAGTTTATAATCAATTTAACTTTGGAAGAGTTAGATTGCTTGGCGAGGCATTAAGTACAATTCAATTAGATGAAACCAAGCAAATAGCTTTTATGGTTGTTACAAAAGAAATGTTGGAAAGAAACAATACTAGCGAAGCCGATGTTGATGGGTTTGTTAACTATTGCTTAACTATAAGCAGCGTAGAAATTGGAATCCTCTTTTATGAACTGAAAGATGGAATCAAAATAAGCTTTAGATCCAAAGGGGAAATTGCAGTAAACAAATTAGCAGCAGAGTTTAGCGGAGGCGGTCATAGCAATGCTTCCGGAACGAGATTATTTAACACAACAATAGATGAAGTAAAAAATAAAGTGATTGCTAAAACACAACACTACTTGATTAAATAGGAGTACTCATGCATTTCAATCTTAAAGTTAAAGCAGAAAAGGATATTCTTAAGTTTAATTATGAATCAGCTTTAGTTAAGTTTTTTATTGATGGGGACAATTTAGAAAAATTAGTTGATGACTTTTTTGCTTCTTTCAGCTTTCCACAAAACTTGACCCAAAAGAAATTCTTTCTCGATAAGAAAAACAGTGAGCTAACTTATTATTCTTCTTTTGGAGAACCCTCGGTAGTATTTTTGAAAAAAATTAAGGTTGATAAAAGTTTTACAGCTGATTTTTTTCGCGATTACATGGCGGGGTTGGTTCAAACGCTAAAAGGTAAACAAATAAAAACTATTCATCTTGTAGTTCCGGCTTTTAGCCACTTCCCGGGTCATTTTAACAGCGATGAATATTTAATTCAAACTATTGTTGAAGGCATTCATCTTGGGAACTATTCTTTCGATAAGTATAAATCAGAAAAGAAAAACACTGAAGATTTACAATTCGTTCTTCATTATTCCAACAAAACGCTTGTCCAAAATATAATTGATAAAACCAATCATATAATGTCGGCAGTTCATTTTACAAGAGATTTAGTTAATGAGCCGGCAATCACATTAACTCCTCAAGAGTTTGGAAAAAGAACTAAAGCAGAGCTAAGCAAACTTGGAGTAAAGGTAACAGTTATGAATAAAATGGAATTGCAAAAGAGAAAAATGAATGCAATTCTTGCAGTTGGCGGCGCAAGCGAACATCATCCATTAATGATTGTGCTTGAGTACAAACCGAAGATATCTAAAAAGAAAATTGCATTAGTTGGGAAAGGAGTTACTTATGATAGCGGCGGACTATCAATTAAACCTACGCAAAGTATGCTTGAGATGAGTGCAGATATGGCTGGCGGCGGTACTGTTGTAGGTGTAATTAAAGCTGCTGCTTTGCTAAAAATGCCTGTAGAAATTATTGGTATTGTTCCCTGCGTTGAAAACATGGTAAATGGTTCTTCGTATAAACCGGGCGATGTTATTGTTTCTGCTTCCGGCAAAACTATTGAAGTAAAAGATACGGATGCCGAAGGGAGAATTATTCTTGCCGATGCTTTGCACTTTGCTTCTAAACAAAAACCGGATGAGATAATTGATTTCGCTACTTTAACCGGTGCTATTGCTGTGGCTTTAGGAGTTATTATGGCCGGATTGTTCACAAAGAATGATGATTTGGCAAACCGCTTGTATGAATCCGGCAATAAAACTTTTGAGCGTTTATGGAGAATGCCATTTAGCGATGATTATAAGTCCATGATAAAAAGTGAAATTGCTGATGTTTCCAATTTAGGTCCAAGATGGGGCGGAGCTATTACAGCAGGAAAATTTTTAGAGCATTTTATTGATGAAAAAATTAATTGGGCACACATTGATTTAGCCGGTCCAGCACTTAAACATGATTTCAACAATTACACTAAAAATTGGGATACAGGTTTTGGTGTTAGATTAATGTTAGACTATTTGGAAAACATTTAACCCAAAAAATTCATTAGAAACTGAATTTTTTGCCGAAGGCCGAAAGTAAAATGTTATTTCTAAACATTTGTCTTTATAAATTAAAAATCTTACATAAGTTATTTACTATAAATGACTTAATGCTTGTCGGCCCGTATGGCAAATTTTCCTAATGGAAAATTTGGGTTTAAGAAACAAAGCGTAAAGACTTGCTCCCCAAAAAATACGGGACAAGTCTCTACAATTAATATCTTACGAAATTATTTCGATGTGTAACATATATATTGTTATTCTTCTTGTCTTGAAATTTTACCATCCTTCATTTCAAAAACTACATCGCCAAGCTTAATTAAATCTGGATTATGAGTAACTATTAAAAACGTAGCAGAAAGTTGATCTCTCAAATCAAAAATAATTTTATGAAGCATCGTACTGTTGGCAGAATCTAAATTTCCGGTTGGTTCATCTGCAAAAATAATATCGGGATTGTTAGCTAAAGATCTTGCAACGGCTACACGTTGAGCTTCGCCGCCAGAGAGTTCGGAAGGGCGGTGTGTAAGTCTTTCACTCAAACCAACTAACTCTAACAATTCGGCGGCTTTCTTTTTCGATTTAGCTAAACATTCACCGCCTATCATCATTGGAATAGCAACATTTTCTTGCGCATCAAACTCCGGAAGTAAATGATTGAATTGAAATACAAAACCTATATGCTTATTTCTAAACTTAGAAAGTTTATCATCGCTTAAAGAAAAAATATTTGTAGATGAAATTTCTACAGAGCCGGAATCAGCTCTGTCTAATCCGCTTATTATATGCAGCAATGTACTTTTGCCTGCGCCAGAAGCTCCTACAATCATACTTATTTTTTGCTTCTCAATTTCAAGCGAAACATTTTTTAGTATCTCGAGTTTTTCGCTATTGGTCTTAAGAAAAGATTTTGAAATATTTTTCGCTGATAATATTATATTACTCATAGTTACTCATACTTAATTGAATCAATAATTACAGTCTTTGCAGCTTGTTTAGCCGGAAAATATGCTGCTATATAAGAAAGAAATAATGCCATAAGGCTAATTACAAGTATATCCGAAAATTTCACTTGAATTGGCAGCGCATCAATTATGTATTTCATAGGATCAAGAGAATAAAACTTGTAATTAATCTGTAGATAACAGACCAACAACCCAATTATTAACCCGGTTATCGTTCCGGCAACGCCAATCATTAATCCACTTAACATAAAAATCTTTTGAACGGAATCTTGTTTGACACCCAAAGAACGAAGTATTCCAATATCTCGTTTTTTTTCAATTACTGTCATGCTTAGCGAGGCAAAAATATTAAAACTAGCAACAGCAATAATTAAACACAATATAATGTAAGCTGCCCAGCGTTCTATAAGCATAACATTGTACAATTGTTTGTGGAGATCGTACCAAGTCTGAATGGATGCTGTATTTGAGTTTACAATTTTTTCTATTTGTACTTTAACCTTTTCTGCATCTTGAAAATCATTCAAACGAATTTCAACGCCAGATAAACTTTTCTTTGCTCCAAATAATTTTTTGGCCGAAGCTAAAGAGCTAAAAGCATAGGCAGCATCATAATCTTTGTTGTTTGATTCAAACAGTGCGCTAACTACAAAGCTTTTAGTTTGAGGCAAAGATAGAGAGGCAATTGTTCTTTCTATATCATAAGCTGAAGTTACAGTAATAGTATCTCCAACACGAATGCCCAGTTTCAGGGCTAAAGCCAATCCAATTATAATCTTGTTCTCACTTAAATCGTTTTCTCCGCTGATAATTTTTGTAGAAACACTCCATTTATCGGCAGTAGAAATGCCTACTCCTTTAAAATTAACAACCTCGTAAGTTTTATTGGTAATGAAAAGAGTTTTTCCTTCAAAAAAAGGATAGGCTGATTCGACCTCGGTTAAAGATTGAAAGCGGCTTTGCAGCTCAGTTAAATTTTGTTCCGAAATTTTTTCTGCGAGTATAACCTTAATGTGCGGATCAAAGCTTACTAAAATTTCGGTTACAATAGAGCTAAACCCATTAAAAACTGAAAGTACGATTACTAAAGCTGCAACTCCAATTGTTATTCCTAATGTTGAAATAACAGATAAAATTCCTATAAAACTTAGTTTGTGTTTAGCTCTCGAATATTTTTTAGCTACGAAAAACTCAATCATTTTATTCAAACCTAAGCGCTTTAGTTGGCGAAATCTTTGCTGCTACATAAGCCGGAATGAGTGATGAAAAAAACGCCGTTGAAATAGTTATAACAGCAACAAAAAAGTAATTCCAAAAATTAATAGAGATTGGAACACTTGTTACAAAATAAACTCCGCCCGGCAGTGCAATTATATTAAATTCTTTCTGCAGAATGCTTAAAACGAGCGAAAGCAAAATACCAATGCTCAAGCCCCATAAAATCAAATACAAAGAATTACCAAGAAAGATTTTTAACACAAAGCTTCTTTTCGTTCCTAATGATCTTAAAACACCAATCGAGTTAGTTTTTTCAAGGACTATCATCAGCATTGTGCCAACAATATTAAAAAGAGCAACAATAATTATTAATCCAAGTACAATTGGAATCGGTTTTTTCTGTAGTTCAATCCAAGTAAAAATATTTTGATGGACTTGAAATATTGTACGTGCATAAAAAGGATAGCCAAGAAAGTCTTGTAGTTTGTTAGTTATCGAATTTAGTTCTGAATGGTCTTTTATTGTAATATTATAACCGGAAACTTCGTTAGACATTCCAAAAAGGTTTTGCGCTTCAATTAAATTTATAAATGCGTTCCCATCATCATATTCCGAGATGCCGGTTTCATAAATACCGCTAACCAAATATTGTTCAATTGCAGGCGGGTTTTCTAACGAAGGGGGAGCGTTTCCTTTTAGACAAAAGATTGTAATTTTATCTTTAAGATTAATTCCCATTTTAAGAGCGAGATTTTTACCAACCAAAATTTCCTTTTCAGATTCTTGGTTCGAAAAAATTTCACCTTCTGCTAAAAATTTAGTAAATGATTTAGCGGCAAAATCAGTTTTAACTCCGGTAAGATTAATCCCATCAGTATTATTTTTCGATTTGATAATTGCAAGTTTACTCGAAAATGGATCTACAGAAGATATTTCTTTAGTAAAAACTTCATTAATCTTTTGTTGAACAAACTCTGCTTCGGGTAAATTTCTGTTACCAAAACCAGTTACTTTAATCTGTGCATTAAATTCGTTTATTTTGTCGGAAACAACTTTTTCAAATCCATCTAAAATTGTAAGAGCAAGAATTACTACAGAAGTACCAAGTGCAATACCACTAATTGTAATTTTGGAAACAGTAGAAACGATACCTATTTTTCTGTTAGAACTTAAGAATCGCTTTATTATCAGTAGAAGGAGATTCATCACTTAAGGTAATTGTTACAATTAAAATAGGAATAATCCACAAGAAGCGAAAACATATCGTTTTCATTGACATTTCAAAACAGAAAATATATCTTTGAAGCCCAATTTTGAAAAATGTTTTCTATTCCCTAATCGGGGAGTAGCTCAGCCCGGCTAGAGCGCTTGGTTTGGGACCAAGAAGTCGCAGGTTCGAATCCTGTCTCCCCGACAATATCTTGTGTTATTTGACGTTGTGTTATGCGCCCATAGCTCAATCGGATAGAGCATCAGCCTTCTAAGCTGAGGGTTAGTGGTTCGAGTCCACTTGGGCGTACCAAAAGTTGGTCACCCAGAAGTTTGAAATGCTGGCCCCATCGTCTAACGGTTAGGACATCGCCCTTTCACGGCGGTAATATGGGTTCGAATCCCGTTGGGGTCACCAATCAGCTGCATAATTTAACAGTCATTTCAAATCTTTCTGGCCCCATCGTCTAACGGTTAGGACATCGCCCTTTCACGGCGGTAATATGGGTTCGAATCCCGTTGGGGTCACCAAGTTCACCTGTTCTTAATTATTATGGTTTTTCTTGATCATAATCTTTTTTTTGTGGGATTAAGATTAATCGCAAAATTAAGAACAAAATAAGTTATCGTATTTATGATCCTACTCTAAAAAGCCTCAAATTGAGTTTTTGCACTTTGAATTTGAGCAATAATCAAAGCATTTTTTTCATCCGAAATACCTTTTTACAGTAGGCTCATTTATGAATGAGCCGAATCTAACCCGCCTGCCTCTTTAGACCAAATATGGCGGGTAAGTCGAAAACAATGTTTTTTAATAATGATCAGGGGTTTTTTAGAGTAGGCTCATGAATCAAAGCATTAACTCACCTTTTGAAACACGATTCTCTTTTATTATTTTCCACACAAAAAAACTCTATGAAAGAAAACGTCCCTAATTTCAATATTTATTCAGCTCAAAACGAGTACAAAACTAACGAAGTAAATTTTAGACCAAAGTTATTTCCAACATTGTATTTCTTTTCTCATTTATTCCGCATAATTTCATATAGCAACCGCCAGGCAAAACTGGGAACTTATAATGGTGAGCGCTGGACTTTTTCGTCTGCTGATGTTGTAAGAAGTATTGAAAAGGCTGGTGTTAGATTACATTTTGAAGGTGTTGATATTTTAAGGAATCTAAATGGACCTGTTGTATTTATCGGCAATCATATGAGTACACTTGAAACTATGGTTCTGCCTTGTTTGATTCATCCTTACAGAAAAGTAGTTTATGTTATTAAGCAAGAATTGGCAGAATATCCTTTGTTTGGTCCTGTAGCTTTAGCAAGAGATCCAATTTTGGTAGGAAGAGAAAATCCGAGAGAAGATTTAAGAATTGTAATGGAAGAAGGCTCTGAGAAACTATCTAATGGAAAATCTGTCATTATTTTCCCGCAGAAAACCAGAAGTCAAATCATTGATTCTTCCTCTTTCAATTCATTAGGAGTGAAATTGGCAAAAAGAAGCAGTGTGCCTGTTGTTCCGATTGCATTATTAACCGATGCTTGGGGAAAAGGGAAATTAATAAAAGATTTTGGAAAAATTGACACCAAAAAGACTGTAAGAATTTGTTTTGGCAGCCCAATAGATGTAAAAGGCAATGGTGCAGCAGAGCATCAACAGGTAATTGATTTTATCTCAAATAAATTGATTGAATGGGGAAGAAGTGATTTAGTTGTAAAATAGCTGCAATTCAACTAAAACATGAATCTGCTCTTTCCTTCTTAATTGGATTTACCGCCAACTCTTAACAATTACTTAACAATAGCTTAATATTTTCTTAATATATCCTTAACAATTTCTCGATATACTTGTGTACCCAAAAATGGAGATTTATATGAAGAGAAGCATTTTATTATCTGTGTTACTGCTAATTTTTATGATTAACATTACCGCTCAGGAAGACACATCTAAAGTTACACCGGACGATTTGAAAGCAAAAATAGAAGAGCTGAAAGGTCATATTGAGGGATTGAACGAATCCTATTTGGAGACAAAAGCTACTGTTGATGCTTTGAAAAAAATCAAGTTTTCCGGTTACATTCAAACACAGTTCCAATCTGCAGAAGTTGATGGTGCAGCAACTTTTGCAGGTGGGAATTTTGCTGCAAATATGCATAACCGATTTATGGTACGCCGCGGAAGACTAAAGTTAACTTATGATAATAACTTAACAAACTTAGTTTTGCAAATTGATGCAACAGAAAGAGGTCTAGGATTAAAAGACGCATATCTATTTTTAAAAGAACCTTGGTTAAAATCATTTGGGCTAAAAGGCGGTGTCTTCGATCGCCCATTCGGTTTTGAAATTGGTTATAGTTCATCAAGCAGAGAAACTCCTGAGCGTTCCAGAATGTTTCAAACATTATTCCCTGGCGAAAGAGACTTAGGCATAAGCGTCGAATATTCCCCTTATTCACCATTTGAAAACTTTTTAGGTTACTTCAATTTTAAAGCAGGCTTTTTTGCTGGAAACGGTTCAAGCGTTGAAGTAGATAACAAAAAAGACTTTATTGGTCGGTTGGGATTTTCGCTCCCATTTTATGAAGAAAATCTTGCGATAGATGGAGGCGTTTCAATATACAGAGGCGGTGTTAAGCTGGCAGCCGGCAAATCAATTTTTACGGTAGATAATTCCAATGCTGCATCGGCAAATGTTAAGTCTTCTTTTGCCGATAGAAACTATTTAGGATTTGATTTACAGTTATACTATGCAATGCCATTATTAGGTAATTTTTCTTTACGCGGCGAGTATATTAGCGGAAAGCAGCCTAGCGGCAGTTCTGCAAGCTCTACTTCTCCAACATCTTTACAAACCGGCGATCTTTTTATGAGAAACTTTGCAGGCTACTATTTAAACTATGTCCAGAATTTAGGTGATAAAAATCAGCTTGTGATAAAGTATGATGTTTATGATCCTAATATTGATGTTGAAGGCGATCAGATTGGTGCTGCTGCTGCTGCAAAGCTCGGTTCAGGAGATATTAAATACTCAACTATGGGCATCGGCTTAATTCACTATTTGGATGATAATCTTAAATTTGTGCTTTATTATGACAGTGTTAGTAACGAAACAACTACAAAATTAGCAGGCTTCAATTCCGATTTGAAAGACAATGTTCTTACTTTTAGAATTCAGTATAAATTTTAAGCAAACTTAACAGTTTGTTAACATCAACTTGTTTTAATATTTATCAATTTTGAAATAGAAAAAGAGGAAAGAATGAAAAAAATTATTTTATTGTTAGTAATTGCTGCATTGTCATTTGGCTTTCAAAGCGATAATAAGGTTATCACTGTAAAAGGCTCGGATACTATGGTAATTTTGGCTCAACGCTGGGCAGAAAAATATATGCAAACTCACCCCGAAGTTACAATTCAGATTACCGGCGGCGGGTCTGGTGTTGGTATTGCTGCACTTATAAACGGATCAACAGATATTGCAAAAGCATCGCGCCCAATGAAGCCTTCCGAGAGAGAGAAACTTAAACAACGTTACAATTCTTTAGGTGTAGAAGTTAAAACTGCTAAAGACGGTTTAAGCATTTATGTTAATGATAAAAATTCTGTAAGAGAATTAAGCATTCAGCAGATTAAGGATATCTACACTGGTAAAATTACCAACTGGAAATCCTTAGGCGGCAGAGATACCAAAATTATTATTTATGGGCGCGAAAACAGTTCGGGTACTTATGTCTATTTTAAGGATAATGTTTTAGGCGGAGAGGATTTCACTTCAAAAATGCAAAGCATGCCAGGTACTTCTGCGGTTGTAAATGCAGTGGTTAAAGATGTCAATTCGATAGGTTTTGGCGGTGCTGCTTTTGCTAAAGGAATTACTATGGTAGCTGTTAAAAAAGACGCTAATTCAAAAGCATTTGAACCAACAGAAGAAAACATTAAAAATGGTAATTATCCTATAACCCGGTTTCTCTATTTGTACTTAAAGACTAAACCTACCGGAGAAGTGAAAAAATTTATTGATTGGATTTTAAGCTCGGAAGGGCAGTCAATAGTTTCCAAAGTTGGTTATTTCCCAATAAGATAATAGATGACAGAAAAAGAGATTGCACAAAAAAACTCACTCCGCCGAAAGTTTCGGCTGAGTGAGTTTTTTGCAGAGTACGTAATTAAAAGTGTTGCGTTTTTATCTTTTGCAATGATTATACTGATCTTTGTATTCGTATTCAAAGAAACGCTTCCAATATTTTCTCCGCAGCAAGAAACAAAATCAAATCAAGAATTTCTTCAATCAGAAACCTACGGAGAAGAACCAGGCTCAACTTCGCCGGAACAACAGATAAGCGAATACTCATCCCTGCTTAGCGTGAAAAGAGATATAGCCGATTTAGACAACCTAACGGGAAAAGAATGGCAGCCGGTTGGCGAAGTTCCTAAATACGGTTTACTCCCAATAATTATGGGCAGCTTGAAAGTAACTTTGATAGCTGTATTTATTGGCGCTCCATTAGCAATTCTTGCTGCTATTTTCTCGGCTTTGTTTGCACCAAAGAAAATTAAAGAGTTAATTAAACCTGCCGTAGAACTTTTAGCAAGCTTTCCTTCCGTAGTTGTTGGATTTTTTGCTTTAGTTACTCTTGCAACTTTTTTACAAGATATGTTTGGGTGGACATTCCGGCTAAATTCTTTTGTAGGCGGGCTTGCGATGGCTCTTGCTGTTATTCCAATTATTTACACCGTAACTGAAGATGCAATAACGGCTGTACCAAAGTATATGAAAGAAGCAAGCTTTGCCTTAGGCGCTAACAAATGGCAAACTGCTTTGTTTGTGATTTTACCTGCTGCAACTCCTGGTGTTTTTGCCGCATTACTATTAGGTTTTGGTAGAGCTTTTGGTGAAACAATGATTGTTTTAATGGCAACCGGAAACGCTCCACTATCTTCACTAAATCCTTTTGAACCTGTGAGAACTCTTTCTGCAACTATTGGCGCAGAAATGGCAGAAGTTGTTTTTGGAGATACTCACTATACGGTTTTATTTCTAATTGGTTCGTTACTCTTCATTGTTACTTTCTTAATTAACGCAATTGCCGAGTTTTATGTACGCGCTAAACTGATGAAAAGGTTTAGAGGTGAGTGATGAACAATAAATTACTCGGTAAATCTCTGATCATTTTTTCTTTTCTATCTGTAGTTCTAATTATTTCTGCTTTAGTCTTTATGCTATTAGAAATTTATCTCGGCGGAAGATCTTTTTTAACTTGGGAGTTTCTAACTCAGCCGCCTAAAGAGGGAATGACCGCCGGTGGAATTTTTCCGGCTATTGTTGGAACTGTTTTACTTGTTATTATTATGTCTGTTGCTTGCATACCAATTGGTACAATTACTGCTATTTACCTTAATGAGTATTCAAACAAAAAATCTGTTTTTACAAGAATGATTCGCTTTGCTGTAAATACTTTATCTGGGGTTCCATCTATTGTTTTTGGTTTATTTGGTTTAGGTTTCTTCATCCAATTTGTTGGTTCTGGTATGGATAAAATCTTTACTCCAGATGGAGAGTTAAATTGGGGGCAGCCTAATATTCTTTGGGCAAGTATGACTATGGCTTTCTTAACTATTCCAATCGTTATTGTTTCTGTAGAAGAAGCATTAAAAGCTGTGCCAGATGATTTGCGTGCGGGAAGTTTAGCCCTGGGCGCTACAAAATGGCAAACAATTCGAAAAGTTGTTGTTCCTAACTCACTTTCCGGAATTCTAACAGGCTCAATTTTGGCAATTGGACGAGGGGCCGGCGAAGTTGCTCCAATTTTATTTACTGGTGCTGCTTACTTTCTTCCTCACCTTCCAAGCGAACTTACAGATCAGTTTATGAATCTCGGCTACCATATTTATGTGATGACAACTCAATCCACTAATGTTGAAGCTACAAGAGGAATTCAGTACGCTACTGCTTTCGTTTTATTATTATGCACGTTTTCACTTTCCTTTACTGCCATTGTTATTAGATATAGATTTAGAAAAAAATTAACTTCTTAGGATTTTTTAATGATAGAAGCGCCAAAAATAATTACAGAAAATCTGGATCTTTATTACGGAACCAAGCAGGCACTTAATGGAATTACTCTTTCAATTCTGCCAAACAAAGTAACTGCTTTAATTGGACCTTCCGGCTGCGGTAAATCTACTTACTTGCGTTCTTTGAATAGAATGAACGATTTGATAGACGGAGTTAAGATTAATGGTAAAGTTTTAATTGATGACACCGATATTTATTCTTCCGAAATAGATGTTGTTGAACTCAGAAAAAAAGTTGGAATGATTTTTCAGAAGTCTAACCCTTTTCCCAAATCCATTTACGAAAATGTTGCATTCGGTCCAAAAATTAATGGCATAAAAGAAAAAAGTAAATTAGATGAAATTGTAGAAACAAGTTTAACCCGCGCTGCATTATGGAACGAAGTTAAAGATGATTTAGGCAAAAGCGGACTTGCCATAAGCGGCGGGCAGCAGCAGCGTTTATGTATTGCACGTGCTTTGGCTGTTGAACCGGAAATACTGCTGATGGATGAACCTGCCAGCGCGCTCGATCCCATTTCTACAACTAAGATTGAAGACTTAATTTTTGAGCTTAAGAATAATTACACCATAATTATTGTTACACATAATATGCAGCAAGCGGCACGTGTTAGCGATTTCTGCGCTTTCTTTTATATGGGCGATTTAATTGAATTATCCGACACCAAAAAAATGTTTACTGCCCCGGATAAAAAACAAACCGAAGATTACATCCGAGGAAGATTTGGATAAGAGAGGAAATTATGCAAGAACGTTTTAGACAAGAAATCGAAAATCTCAAAACTAATCTCATCAGAATGGCTTCTGTTGTAGATGAAATGGTTGAAAGCGCAATTACTGCTCTTGAAACTGGAGATATTGAGCATTGCAAAGGAATCAAAGCAAAAGATTTAGAAGTTGATGCTTACGATAATCTAATTCAAACTCAATGCGAGAATACATTAGCTTTGTTTACTCCGTTTGCAAGCGATTTACGTTTTGTTATGTCCGTTCTTATGATAAACAATCAGTTAGAACGATGCGGAGATATTGCCGTAAACATTGCCCAGAGAGTAAAAAAAACTACTGCTTATAGCGACTTGATAAAAGAATCGCAAATATTGGAAGAAGCACAACGCGCAAGAGATATGCTAAAAAAGGCAATTGATTCTTTTATTCATAATAATAATGAACTGGCAAAAGAAGTTTTAAATAGCGATGAAGCAGTTGATCGTCTTAATAAACAAAATTTCAAATTTTTGGTTTCTAAAATGCAAGCCGATAGTTCTGTTATTGAAGCCGGAGCGCACCTTTTAATTCTTACAAGGCAGATTGAAAGATTAGCAGATCACGCAACTAACATTGCAGAAAACTTGGTCTTTTTTATTGAGGCAAGAGTAGTTACGCACTATAAAAGATTAAACAAACCAGCAAAAGAATAGCTGCAATCCGATTAAGAAAATTAATTTTTCGAAAATTTTCACATTTGAATTGTCAAAATTTTGCTTCCTTTTAGTGCATTTATTATCTTGTGAACAAGAACGTTCTAAAGAGTAATAATGGCGATATTAAAACCCCAAAAACTGAATAACGGAGATGTAATTGGAATAATTTCTCCGGCATCCTCACCTGAAGACCTTTCCAGAATTGAACGCGGTGTAAATTACTTACAAAAACTCGGCTACAGAGTTGAAGTTGGCAAAAATGCCGGCTCTAAAGAAGGTTATTTAGCAGGTTCAGACCAACAGCGGCTCGATGATCTACATTATATGTTTAAGCGTAAAGAGATTAGAGCAATTTTCTGCATCCGAGGTGGTTATGGTTCAGGAAGACTCCTTGATAAAATTGATTATAATCTAATTAGGAAGAACCCCAAAATTTTTGTCGGCTACAGCGATATTACATCGCTTCAAACTGCTTTTTATACTAAGGCAGGGTTAATCACTTTCGCTGGGCCAATGGTAGCCGTAGATTTTTATGATGAAGTAAGCCCCTTTACTGAAGAAATCTTTTGGCGAACGATAACATCCGATAAGAAAATTGGTAAACTCAAAAACCCTCGCAATGAAAAATTCTTTACTTTGTGCAAGGGAAGAGGTTCAGGCAGATTATTAGGCGGAAATTTGACTGTCCTTTCATCGTTAATTGGAACAGAATTCTTTCCCAAAATGAAAGATTCTATTTTAATGCTGGAAGATATCAATGAAGCTCCTTACAGAATTGATAGAATGCTCAATCAACTTAGACTATTAAAAGTATTTAAGCAGTTAAATGGTGTAATACTTGGTCATTTTGTAGATTGTGTTGAAATGGACCCAACAAAGAGCACATTCTCACTAAATGAGGTGGTTATTGAGTACTTCCAAAAGCAATTAAAACTTCCGGTGCTGTACAATGTTAAGCATGGACACATTAAAGACAACATCACAGTTCCATTTGGCGTTCAATGCACTCTAAATGCCTCTTTAGGAACAATTGATATAACAGAAAGTGCGGTTAGTTAAGCAACCGCTTTTCTTGTTCTTTTTTCCAGTTTTGGAAGAATAACATTAAACCTTCTCTCTTTTAAGAAAAACCAGCCCTTTCGCTTCGTTTTTAACAAAATTCAGTATTGTACAAGTGGTATAATTATTGACAAAATTAGTGTAATCTCAAAATGGAAGAAAAATGGAATTTATAGATGAATTGAAGATTTTTTCGCTGATTGAAGATAAAAATCATTGCAGCGTAGAACTTCAGAGAGAAATTCTGTATAAATCCAAAGAAGCAAAAGGCTTAACACTACAAGAAAGCGCTGCTTTGTTAAATATTACAGATACTGTTCTTTTGGAAGAGATGTACAATACTGCTAAAGACGTTAAAGAAAAAATTTATGGAAACCGATTAGTTCTTTTTGCGCCGCTTTATGTTACAAATCTTTGTGTCAACAACTGCATGTATTGTGCTTTCAGAAGAGATAATAAAGAACTTACTAGAAAAAGCCTTACAGTTGATGAAGTGAGAAATGAAACTGAATACTTAGTTGGACAAGGGCATAAACGAGTATTGCTTGTTTGCGGCGAGCATCCACAAAAAGCAAAAATGAGTTTTATTGGTGAATGCGTAAGCACCATTTACAATGTAAATGTTAATGGAGGAAACATACGCCGCGTTAATGTAAATACTGCTCCAATGAGTGTAGAAAATTTTAAAACTCTAAAAACTTTTGGAATTGGAACATATCAATGTTTTCAAGAAACATATCACTACAATACATACAGGCAAATGCATCCAGATGGGCCAAAGAGCGATTATGCATGGCGGTTGTATGCAATGGATAGAGCTTTAGAAGCTGGAATTGATGATGTAGGTATTGGAGCGTTGTTTGGGTTAACAGATTGGAAATTTGAAACATTAGCACTTCTCAGTCATGCTTTTAATCTCGATCATAGATTTGGGATTGGTCCGCATACTATGTCCGTTCCTCGGTTAGAGCCTGCGTTTAACGCACCGGCAGCACACAAACCACCTTTCGCTGTAAATGATTCGGACTTTAAAAAACTAATAGCTGTAATTCGCCTTGCTGTGCCTTACACAGGAATTATTTTATCAACACGTGAACGAGCTGAATTAAGAAGAGAATTATTTGCTGTAGGTGTATCTCAAATTAGCGCTGGCAGCAGAACTTCTCCCGGAGCTTACAAAGAATCTCAAGAAAGTTTGAGAGAGCACGAAATGGAACAATTTCAGCTTGGAGATCACCGCACGCTTGATGAAGTAGTAAAAGATGTTTGTGAACTTGGTTATATGCCAAGTTTCTGCACAGCCTGTTACAGAAGCGATAGAACAGGAGATAGATTTATGGAATTTGCTAAGAGTGGAACAATTAACCTAATGTGTGTTCCTAATGCCATTTCTACTTTCCAAGAATATACTAATGATTTTGCTTCTGAAGCCACTAAAGAAACCGCTGAAGCATTTATTAAAAGTGAAACGGAAAAGTTAAAAGGTGCTACAAAACTTAAAACAGAGAAAATGGTTAAACGAGTTAATAACGGCGAAAAGGACGTTTTCTTTTGATTATGAATTTGAATCAACTTTTATATAAAGAAGAACTTACCCGCGATGAAATTATTTTTCTTCTCAATCTCAAAGATCAAGAAGAACTGAATTTGTTATACTCTCGTGCAGATGAAGTTCGCTCTCAGTATTGCGGTGATGAAGTTCATCTTCGCGGTATAATTGATATATCTAATTTCTGCGAACAAAATTGTGTTTACTGCGGGCTTCGCCAAGAAAATGATGCTCTGCCTCGTTTTAGAATGACACCAGAAGAAGTAATTGAAACAGCGCGCGTAATTACTAATCTTGGAATTTTTACCATCGTAATTCAATCCGGAGAAGATGCTCATTTCGATACTGACATTATTTCTTACATCATTTATCAGATAAGGCAAAAATCCAATGCAGCAATAACGCTTAGTTTGGGCGAAAGAACTTTTGATGAATACCGCGCTTGGAAAATTGCAGGCGCAGATAGATACTTGCTCAAACATGAAACTGCAAATCCAAAACTTTATGAAACTTATCATTTTAAGCAGAACCTTTCTGAGAGACTAGAGCATTTGAAGTTTTTGAAATCAATTGGTTATCAAGTTGGTTCTGGTAATTTAATTGGACTTCCGATGCAGACAGTTGAAGATTTAGCAGACGATATTCTTTTATGCAAATCTCTTGATTTAGATATGGCAGCATTTGGACCATTTATTCCATCGCCGCAAACACCTTATCAAAACAAAAATATTGGCGAAGCTGAATTAACTTTAAAAGTAACCGCTGTTGCAAGAATAGTACTGAAACAAGTTCACATTCCAGCTACAACTGCATTGGATACTATTGACGCGTTAGGGCGCGAAAAAGGACTAACTGCCGGCGCTAATGTTGTAATGCCAGATTTAACGCCATTTCCGTACCGCGAGCAGTATAAAATCTATCCCGGCAAGCGTGGCAGCACAGACGATCCGCTTGTTAGTACAGAGCGCCTTAAAAAAAGAATTGAAGCATTGGGGAGAAAAATTTCTTACAAGCGTGGAGATTCATTAAAAATAGACGTGCAAACTTAAGGGCACCCCTAAAAATTAGTATTTCAAAAATTTTAATCCCGCAAAGCGCATTAGCGTCAACCTAATTTTTTGTACTCTAAAAAGCCTCAAATTGAGTTTTTGCACTTTGAATTTGAGCAATAATCAAAGCATTTTTTCATCCGAAATACCTTTTTATAGTAGGCTCATTGATATTTTTAGAGGTGCCCTTAAGTTTGCATTCTAAAGAAACGTGAAAATATTATTGATTCTCTTTTTCATCTTTGCAGCTCTTATTAAGGAAACTTTTTGAGAAACTTTTAAAAAGTATCATTTGAATGTATATTTACACAGTAAAAAAGTAAATGGGCTTACAATGAAAAAAATCTTTTCCTTATTGGTGATAGTTGTATTTGCAGTTGCATGTAATTCAAACAAAGACAGAGATACATTTAACGCTGCTGAAGCAAAGTACAACGAAAAAAAGTACGAAGAAGCTTTAGCAGATTATAAAATGGTTGTTGATGAGTATTCTAAAAGCGATTACGCAATGAAGAGTTTAATGAAAATTGGCTCGATGTATCAAATGTTTTTAGTGCCTAAAGTAGAGACTCAAGAATCTAACGAGAAAGCTGTTGAATACTACAGAGAGTTATACAAGAATTTTCCGAACGCCGAAGATGCGCCAAAGGCTTTGTTAATGACAGGCTTTATTCTTTCAAACAACTTGAACAAGTATGATGACGCTAAACTAACCTACCAAACTTTTCTTAATAAATATCCTAAGCATGAACTTGCAGCGCAAATTAAATTGGAATTAGATAATATTGGTAAAACCCCCGAAGAGTTTTTACAAAACAAATTATCTTCAAAATAGTGACGGTAAAAGCACAAGACTTTAGAAAATTTCTAGATCCTTCTGTCGTATCGAAACTTAAAACACTTGAGCTTCGTGCACGAATGGTTGTAGAAGGATTTATGGTTGGTCTTCACAAAAGTCCTTATCACGGGTTCAGTGTAGAGTTCAGTCAGCACAGACCTTATATGCAAGGTGATTCTCTAAAAAATATTGATTGGAAAGTTTACGCCAAAAGCGAAAAATATTTCATTAAACAGTTTGAAGAAGAAACAAATCTGATAAGCAACATTTTTCTTGATATCAGCAACTCCATGAATTTTAAATATGATGCTCAAGTAACCAAACTTGATTATGCAACTAACCTTGCCGCCGCACTTAGTTATATTATGATTAACCAGCAAGACTCTGTAGGTTTGGCTACTTATTCAGAAGCGATTCAAAGTTACTTACCTCCAAAATCCAACCGTGTTTATTTAACAAACCTGCTTACAGCGCTTGCAAATGTAAAGCCGCAGGGCAATACAAACTTTAACCGATGCTTAGATAGTGTTGCAGAGAAAATTAAAAAGCGCGGGCTTACTATCATCATCTCCGATTTCTTTGATGATACTGAAACGACAATTTCGGCATTAAAGAGAATTCATTTTAAGAAAAATGAAGTAATAGTTTTTCAAATTCTTGATCCTATTGAAAAGAGTTTTGGATTTGACCGCGATGCAATTTTTGTTGATTTAGAAAGCGGCGAAAAGATGACTTCTCAACCTCATCATATTCAGAAAGCCTATCAAGAAGCGATGAGAGAATTTCTTTGCAGAATTAAAACCGAATGCTTGAATCTTGGAATTGAATACAATCTGATTGAAACAAACCAGCCGTTCGATAAAGCGTTGATGGCTTACTTTTCTAAGAGAAGGAAACTTAGTTAGATGCTGAGAGGCTAAGTTACTGAGTGCATGAGTTTTAAAATATATTTTGATAAAATATGTTTATCCCAAGTATCCTTCGGCAATTTGAAGAAGATGCTAACTTATGGGCGCCTCTAAAAATATCAACTTCCTTTGCGGGCTTTCCTTTTCTTTGTCCCGCTTTGCGGGATGAAATATTTTAAAACAAAAGTTTTTAGAGGTGCCATTATTATTGATACTATACCTTTTACTATTTAGTTTTGAGTGCATTTAATTTAGAGAATATTTGATGGTTTCCAAAGCGGCATCCTTGTCCATAAAAGCAAATGAGTTTCAAATTTCCACTCCAACTATTGTAACCAAGGTATTCTTTTGCTTTGCCTTCATTTTATTACTCGGCTCATCTTCGTATGCGCAAACTCAAAAAAACACTTTGCTAATGGCACATTATATGCCTTGGTATCAGAGTTTGGAGTACAGCGGCGCTTGGGGCTGGCACTGGACTATGAATTATTTCAACCCAAACAAAATAAATTCTTCTGGGCAAAGAGAAATTGCTTCCAAATATTACCCGGTTACTGGGCCGTACGATAGTAATGATTCTGATATTTTAGAGTATCAAGTTTTGCTTATGAAGCTAAGTGGTATTGATGGAGTTTTGGTTGATTGGTATGGCGATGAAAATTATTATGACTACAGTATGATCAACAAGAACACAGGTATGCTTTTTAATTGGATTAAAAGAGCCAACCTTAAGTTTGCAATTGTTTACGAAGACCAAACTATTAAGCACATGGTCAATGGCGGGAAGATTGCGCCAGCTAATGCTAAAACATACGCTGCAAAAGCTATCAATTATATTTATACCAATTGGGCAAATACAAATTATTATCTAAAGAAGGACAATCGTCCGCTGCTTTTAACTTTTGGACCACAATATTTTTTCTCAAGCAGCGAATGGGAAACGATATTCAGCGGATTGAACCCTAAACCGATATTTATCACTTTAGATAATATTTTGAGTCCAGTTGCCAGCGGCGCTTATCCTTGGCCGCCAATGAGCAGATCTATAAATGGAGTTCTTTCTCAAACAAGTTTGAATACATATTTAGCTCAGTTTTATCAAAAAGCAGCTAATTGGAGTTATAAAGTTGGAAGCGCTTTTCCTGCCTTTAATGATATTTACAAAGAAGCCGGCGTTGGCAGCAGTTATGGATTTCTTGATCCTCTAAATGGATTTACCTTCAGCTCAACTTTGGAAAGAGCGGTCAGCCAAAACTGCGATGTTATTCAATTAGTAACTTGGAACGATTACGGAGAAGGTACAATAATAGAGCCAACTGTAGAGTTTGGAACAACATATTTAGAAAAAGTTCAAGAAGTAAGAAAGCGTTCTATAGATTCCGCTTTTATTTATAGTAAAAAAGATTTAGAGCTTCCGCTTAGAATTTTTAAACTTCGTAAAAACAAGGAATGGTCACTGTTCATTAGCAAAGGTTTAGATGATGCTTTTCAACTCATAATCAAAAATGATCTTCTAAAAGCAAAAAAAGTATTAGATAGTTTATCTATAATTACGAAGGCGGAATCGGAAACAATTCCAACATCCTTCGAACTTTATCCTAATTACCCAAATCCTTTTAATCCAACTACAAAAGTTAAATACAGCATTTCTAAAACTTCTCAAGTAAGCATCAACTTGGTTGATATGCTTGGGAAGAAAGCGGCAAACATAATTAACAAGTTACATTATCCAGGCATTTATGAATTAGAATTCAATGGATCTCATTTAACAAGCGGCGCTTATTTAATTGTTTTACAAGCGGGTAATTATCTGAAAACTCAAAAAACTTTACTAATAAAATAAAACTAAATATTATAGCGTGAGATAATTATGAAATTAATCGGGAAACTAACTTTACTATTTATCATATTTAGCACATTTGAAATTGCTGCTTTATCATCAATTTATTCACCAAATAAAATCCTTAGACTTGATTTCCAGCTATTTCCTGATGGAACGCCAGCTTATACATTAAGCAGAAAAGGAACTCAAGTAATCAAAACGAGCGAGTTGGGCATTTTCTTGCGCGAAGCTGTACCGCTTAAGAATGGCTTCTCAATCATCAAAACAGATTCTGTTTTGGTTGATAGTCTTTGGAATCCAGTTTGGGGCGAAGTTAAAACTATTAGAGATTATCACCGCGAATTGAAAATCACATTGCTTCAAAAAGAAACAGAAAGACAGATTGTCCTCACTTTTCGACTTTTTGATGAAGGCTTAGGTTTTAGATACGAGTTCCCTGCTCAGAAAAATTTGTCATACTTCATAGTCAGCGATGAACATACTCAATTCAATTTGGGTGAAGATCATTCTGCTTTTTGGATTCCCGGAGATTATGATTCTAACGAACACATGTACAGCAAAACTCTTCTTAGCAAAGTAGATGCAAATATTGGTGCAAGCGCCGGCGAAATTTCTACAAAAAGAATTATTGGTAAGAATTATGTTCAATCACCGTTAATGCTTAAATCGGTAAATGGTTTGTACATAAACATTTTTGAAGCAGCTCTGACTGATTACTCTGCGATGCATTTAGAAATAGATCAGCAAAGATTTGTACTAAAAACTCATCTTACACCGGATGCTTTTGGCAACAAAGCATATATGCAAACACCTTGCAAAACTCCTTGGCGCACTGTATTAGTAAGTGATAAAGCCGTTGATATTTTAGCATCTAAAATGATTTTGAATCTCAATGAGCCATCGAAAATTGAGAATACAGAATGGATTACACCAATGAAGTATGTAGGCATTTGGTGGGAAATGCACATTAACAAATCAACCTGGAATTACGCAGATGCTGGCAACATAAAACTAAAAGGTTTTGATTGGAATTCTCTTACACCTAATGGCAGACATGGCGCAACAACAGCTAATACAAAACGATATATAGACTTTGCCGCTAAGTATGGTTTTGGCGGAGTTTTAATTGAAGGCTGGAATGTTGGCTGGGAAGATTGGTTTGGTCAATGGAAAGAAGAAGTTTTCGATTTTGTTACACCTTATCCCGATTTTGATGTTGAAGAACTGAGTAAATATGCAAAATCCAAAAATGTGAAATTGATTATGCATCATGAAACTTCTGCATCGGTTACAAATTACGAAAGACGAATGGACGAGGCTTTCGCTTTCATGAAAAAATATGATTATCCAGCTGTTAAAACCGGTTACGTAGGAAGAATTATTCCGCGTGGCGAATGGCACGATGGGCAATGGATGGTGCAGCATTATTCGAGAGTTGCAGAGAAACTTGCAGAAAATAAATTAATGCTTAATGCACACGAGCCTGTTCGTCCAACAGGGCTACACCGCACATATCCAAACTGGCTTGCTTCCGAAGCAGCACGCGGCAATGAGTTTAATGCTTGGAGTGTTGGCAATCCGCCCGATCATGAAACAATTCTTCCTTTTACAAGATTGCTTGGCGGACCAATGGATTACACGCCGGGAATTTTTCAAATCAAATTGAACCATCTTGATAAAAACAAAATAGAACAAGTGCATACAACTCTTGTAAAGCAAATGGCGCTTTTTGTAACTATGTATTCTCCTTTGCAAATGGCTGCCGATTTACCAGAGAACTATGAAAAACATCTTGACGCTTTTCAATTTATTATAGATGTTGCTGTTGATTGGGATAACACTATTTACTTAGAAGCTGAACCGGGAGATTACATTACTGTAGCCCGTAAGGCAAAGGGTACTAATAATTGGTTTATTGGCGCTATTACAGATGAAAATGAAAGACAAACAACTATCTCCTTAAATTTTTTAGATAAAGACAAAACTTACACTGCTGTAATTTATGCGGATGCAAAAGATGCTCATTGGGAAAAAAATCCAATGGCTTATCAAATCACTAAACAGAAAGTAACTTTTAATGATAAGCTGAATTTGCGTTTAGCTCCTGGCGGCGGCTGTGCGATTAGTATTGTAGAATAAAAATTTATTTTTTCTCAAAGAAATCAATGAGAGCAAGTTATACTTTGCTATTATTATTTTTATATGAAAATCTTTTCAATAAACGAGGTGAAATATGGCAGCAGAAAAAACTAATTTGTTAACAGCCGGTGCAATTGCAAAAGAACTTGGTATATCAGGTGCGGTAGTATCTAAAGCAATTAAGTCATTAAACATTCAGCCGGAAATGAAAAAAGGTGTTTGCAGTTATTATTCTAAGGATGTTGTAAAGAAAATTAAGGCATCTGTTAAGTAACTTCCTTACGCAAGAGATTATTAAGTTGTTCCTCCTCTGGCGGAACAATTACTTGCCCCGAGCTTTATTCGGGGTGGCGGATCTGGAATCTCAACTTGTCATTCCCGCACGCTCGTTCAATGCGCGATAAGCGAAGCAAGAAGTAGATAAATGAAAGTTCTCTCTTCAATCAAACTTCTGCTTCGCTCAGTTACTTTAAAATGATTTTAAGACGGCTCAATATATTTCGGAAATCTATTGTGCTAATTTTTCGGTAAGTCTTTTATTAGAATTGTGTTTATAAATTTTGAGATAGCTTAGAGTATGCCTATTGATTGCCGCAAATGTTTGTATTTCAAAATTACTTGGGAAACCAATAGTCCTTATGCGTGTAACGCATTTGGTTTTAAATCCCTTGCTATGCCGTCAGCCGAAGTTTATAAATCCGCCGGAAGAGAATGTCTTAAGTTTACTATTAAGCCAAAATCAAATTCCTCAAGCCGGAAAAAGTAGCCATTAAGCTCTCATCTCAAAAAATATTGAACTCGCTTAAATGTTTATCCGTTTTGCTAATACAATAACAAAAACAGAAAGCTGAACAATGATGATACTAACTGTAGATTGCTGCATTAACGCACAAGTAGAAAAAGTTTGGAAACTTTGGACTGAGCCGGAACACATTTGTAAATGGAATTTTGCTTCAAACGATTGGCATGCGCCATACGCTGAAAATAATCTTACAGAAGGAGGCAGATTTAAGTTTGGAATGGCTGCGGTAAATGGAAGCGCCAGCTTTGATTTTGAAGGAACTTATGATAAGATAGTTTCTAACAAGCTAATTGAATATACACTTGATGATAAAAGAAAAGTTTCTGTTAAATTTGCTTCAAATGGAAATGAAACTACAGTAACAGAAACTTTTGAAACCGAATCAACCTATACACCAGAAATGCAAAAGTTTGGCTGGCAATGCATCCTGAATAATTTTAAAACGTATGTAGAAAAACCGGCTGGACTTGAAACACTTCGCCACGAAGTGATAATTGATGCAGAAGTGAATAAGGTTTTTAAAACTATGCTAACTGATCAAACTTACCGAGAGTGGACTTCTGTATTTAATCCCACAAGTTACTTTGATGGCAAATGGGAAAAAGGCGCTAAGATGCTTTTCTTGGGTACTGATGCAGATGGGAAAAGAGGAGGAATGGTCAGCATTATTAGAGATTTTGTTCCTAACAAATTTGTAGATATAGAGCATGTTGGAATGATTAGCGGTGATGAAGAAATTACGAGCGGCGAAGCGGTTGAATCTTGGGCAGGCTCTCACGAGAAATATCTTTTTTTTGATGAAAATGGAAAGACTGTACTAATTGTTCAATTGGATACCAATGAGGAATTCAAATCTTATTTCTTACAAACTTATCCAAAAGCTTTAGATAAACTAAAATCAATTTGTGAAACAAAATAGTTTGAATTGATATGCGGTAATTTAGCTTTTCTTTCTAAGTTTTGTATGTCTTGACATCTAAAGTCTTCTATTACTTTACTACGCAAATAAAAAACCCTGAAACATTTCAGGGCTTTATTTCAAAGAAGTTAAATACTTCCATTTCAAGGTTGCTGGAATTAGCTATTTCGATTCAGAAAATCTTTTTGCTACGGCATCCCAATCAATTACATTCCACCAATTAGTAATGTATTCTGGTCTGCGGTTTTGGTACTTAAGATAGTAAGCATGTTCCCAAACATCTAAGCCGAGAATAGGGAAGCCTTTTATTTCAGCCACATCCATAAGAGGATTATCTTGGTTTGGTGTAGAAGAAACTACAAGTCTGCCTTCACTAATGCTTAACCAAGCCCAGCCGGAGCCAAAACGTGTAGCAGCAGCATTGTTAAATGTTTCTTGGAATTTTTCAAAAGAACCAAAAGCGGAGTTAATTGCATCTGCCAAAGCGCCGGATGGTTTTCCACCTTTTTTTGGTCCCATAATATTCCAAAATAAAGTGTGGTTATAATGTCCGCCGCCATTATTTTTTACAGCAGCCGGAAGTTTAGAAATATTCTTGAATAATTCTTCTAAAGATTTTCCTTCAAGTTCAGCATTGCTCTCAATTGCTTTATTTAAATTTGCAACGTAAGCGGCATGGTGCTTACCGTGATGAATTTCCATTGTTTGTGAATCTACGTAAGGCTCCAAAGCGTTATGTGCGTATGGCAAAGGCGCTAATTCAAATTTACTCATTACTAAGTTACTCCTGTTTATATTTTTATTTATTTGATTTGTTATCGCTTTAATACTTGTTACGCTTCCAGCGGCAGCAATAACTCCTAACGAAGTAAGAAAATTTCTTCGTTTCATTTACACACCAAAAGACTCACCGCAGCCGCAAGTTTTAGTTGCGTTAGGATTATTAAAAACAAAACCTTTTCCGTTAAGCCCATCACTAAAATCAAGCACAGTTCCAGTTAAGTAGAATAAGCTTTTTCCATCTACAATTATTTTTACTCCATCTTTTTCAATTACCGTATCGCTGTCTTTTACTTCTCCATCAAAACCCATTTGGTAAGTAAGACCAGAACAGCCTCCGCCTTTTACGCCAATTCTAAGCCCATGTTCTTCCGGAATATTATTCTCTTCTTTAATTCTAATTACTTGTTTAATTGCTTTTTCTGTTACACTAACATCTGCTTGAGCACTAACTTGAGTAACCATTTTATATAATCCTTAATTTCTCCACAGAAATATTAACACACGTTCTTCATAAAAAATTCACTTTAGGAAAATTTTCTTAGTAGATTAAAGAGAACAGAGGGCATGTAAAGGAAGAAGAAACAAAAAAACCCCGATTAGTATTTCTAACCGGGGTTAAAAGAATAAGTAGGAAATCAAATTATAGCAGGCTGAAAGCTGCAGTTAATCCTGACATAACAATAGCAACCATACTCATAAGCTTAATAAGAATATTTAAGCTTGGTCCGGAAGTATCTTTGAAAGGATCGCCAACTGTATCACCAATAACAGCTGCTTTATGAGTATCTGAACCTTTACCGCCATGATGTCCTTCTTCGATGTATTTCTTTGCGTTATCCCAAGCACCGCCAGAGTTAGCCATAAATACTGCTAATACAAATCCGCTGCCTAATCCGCCGACTAATAGTCCCATTACGCCGGATACGCCAAGCACAACACCCATTAAAATAGGAATAATGATTGCTAACAGGGAAGGTAGTATCATTTCTCTTTGAGCGCCTTTTGTAGAAATAGCAACACAGCGTGCGTAATCTGGTTCGGCTTTGCCTTCTAAAATTCCTGGTATTTCTTTGAATTGTCTTCTAACTTCTTCAACCATTTTTCCAGCTGCTCTACCAACAGCGTTCATTGTTAAACCAGAAAACATAAACGCCATCATCGAACCAATGAATACTCCGATTAGAACTTTAGGGTTCATCAGAGTTACATCATAATATTGCATTATTTCCGTTAAAGTAGCTTCTTGAGTACTAATTATAATGTTATTTCCAAGCTCAAGAGTTTCTTTACCAAGTCTAACTAATCCAATTTTAAGTTCTTCTGCATAAGAAGCTAATAATGCAAGCGCAGTAAGAGCAGCAGAACCAATTGCAAAGCCTTTTCCAGTGGCTGCCGTTGTGTTACCAAGTGCATCGAGAGCATCTGTTTTGTGTCTTACTTCTTTACCAAGACCGGCCATTTCAGCGTTTCCGCCAGCGTTGTCTGCAATTGGTCCGTAGGCATCGGTGGCAAGAGTTATACCTAAAGTTGAAAGCATTCCAACAGCAGCAATTCCAATTCCATATAAGCCCATGTTAATGTTTGCAAAATCAAACCCGGATGCGAATAAAAAGGAAAGTAGAATTCCTAAAGCTACTGTAAACACTGGAACTGCTGTTGAAAGCATCCCAAGTCCAATGCCAGAAATTATTACAGTTGCCGGTCCTGTTAAGCCGCTATCCGCTACATATTGTGTCGGCTTAAAAGAATGCGAAGTGTAATATTCTGTTGCTTTACCAATTACAATTCCTGTAATTAAACCGGTTACAATAGCCGCCCATATTCCAACGTAATTATCAATATTGAGCAGATAAACAATTACAAAAGAGAAAATTGCGATAAAAACAGAACTAACATTAACGCCTCTTCCTAAAGAAGCAAGCAGTTCTTTTTGATTAGCACCTTCTTTAGTCTTTACAAGAAAAATTCCAAGTATAGAAAGTACAATACCAACCGCCGCAATTAACATTGGAGCTAAAACAGCTTTCATTTGCAATTCCGGAGTTTTTAAGAAAGCTGCTGCACCTAATGCAGCAGTTGCTAAAATTGCACCGCAATAAGATTCATATAAATCTGCTCCCATACCCGCAACATCGCCAACATTATCGCCAACGTTATCAGCAATAGTAGCTGGATTTCTTGGGTCATCCTCAGGAATGCCGGCTTCAACTTTACCAACTAAGTCAGCGCCTACATCTGCCGCCTTTGTAAAAATTCCTCCGCCAACTCTTGCAAATAACGCTTGAGTTGATGCGCCCATACCAAATGTTAACATAGTTGTTGTGATGATAACTAAGTTATGTCCATCTGTTAATGAGTGTGGATAAAAATAATTTAACAAAATGAACCAAAGAGATATATCTAGTAATGCCAAGCCCACTACTACAAGTCCCATTACCGCGCCAGAACGAAATGCTACTCTTAAACCTTTATTTAGAGATTCCTTTGCTGCGTGAGCAGTTCTAGCCGAAGCATAAGTTGCAGTCTTCATTCCAAAGAAGCCTGCTAAACCGGAAAAGAAACCGCCGGTAATAAACGCGAAGGGAACCCAAGGGTTTTGTAAATTAAATCCATAAGCGAGGATTGCAAAAATTGCTGTGATGATTAAAAAGAACACACCAACAACTTTGTATTGTTGTTTTAAGTACGCCATAGCTCCTTTTCTTACATATAATGCAATATTTGCCATCTTTTCTGTCCCTTCAGATTCTTTCATCATCTGGGAATAGAAGAAATAAGCAAAGAAAAGAGCTGCTACAGATGAAATAGGTACAATCCAGAATAATTCAGACATTCGTGCTACTCCATTTAATTTGTTTATAGTTAATTAGTTATTGTAACGAATGAATTGGTAAAAAATTTTGCGAAAAATAAGGTAAATATTATTTTTTCCCAATAGAAATTATCTTCAAATAAGAACCCGACGACCAAAAGTAATATAACGAAATACACTGAAAGGTTTTTATCATTATTTTTTTCTTTTCTTCACTATGCCAAGTAGCGGCTGAGTGTAACTCTTATATAGCTGGAAGAGATATTCTAACCGTTGAAGCTCTGTTGTAAACTTTTCCTTTCGGTAACAAACATCAACTGAAGCATCAATTTCTTTGTGTGCAACTGTTAAATCTTTAGGCATTGTATTGGGGTCGTATAAATCTGCAAGAGTTGCGCCTTTTGCAAAATATTTTTCTCTTACAGCAAGCATTTCTCTAACGGCATTTTCTACACGATCGATTTGTTTTTCGGTTGGGCTTTGCGGAAACGGAAAATTGTTGTAAACAAGTTTGTTGGAATAGCGGTAATCGCTTTTTATTCTTCCGCAGACTTGCCTCATCCATGTGTTGTGCATTAAAGAAGTTAAAATGCCAAAATGAAAATAGGCTGCTTTTGGAATTATACTGCAACTATCGGAGGCAATAAAAGATTTATCAAAAAAGCCGATTGGAATGTATTTTCTATTTTCTGAAGAGTGCCGAGGAATTAGAACGAATTCACTATTTGGTTGTCTAATTTCGCCAAAGAGATAAGGATACGCCGCTAATTTAACCGTTGCCTCTCTTTGACTGTTTAAACGATACTTCTTAACATTTTCGACCCGCTTTAAGACAGCAGTCAAGCTTCTAAGCTCTGCGGGAGAAATATTTTCTAACCAAAGGCACCATCTTTTTTCACCATTTAAAAACTCTTTAGCGCTAATAAGTGGTTTAATATATTTTTTTGCTTTCGGTTCTTTAAGAAGAAAATCTTCTTTTTCATCATCCGAAAAAAGAAAATTACCATCATCGTTAGGCATACTGCCAAAAGAAATTGATGGTACATTACAAATTGGCTCGTTCCGGTTTTCGATTGTAATATCATCTGTATCAACTAAATATGGATTGATATTTTTTGCTCTAACTTCGTGAGGCTCGCTCTGCGGAGTTTCATAATCAAAAATGTACTTTGTAGTTATATCAAAATTAGAGAAGCCTACGATAACACAATAAACAGCCGCCTGCCCGCGTGCTTCGTTAGACCACTTAAATGTTCTGTGTGCAAAATGAATTTTTATGTTTTGACTAAGCAAATAATTCCACAGCGCACCAACTTGTTCACCTTGTGAAATAGAATTTGTAGAAACAAACGCAACTTTGGTTGAGGCGGGTTTTAGGGTGCTATTATTGTTCAAGTAGTGCGCGGCTTTTATATACCAAGCGGAAACGTAATCAAGCAATCCATAATTTTTCACGTTACCACATACTAATGCCATGTCTTCGTTTTGTTCTTTCGTTCTATTTTTCTTAGCAACAAAAGGAGGATTACCAAGTATGTAATCGAAACCTCCTTTTACTTGCAAAGGCGCTTCTGGTTTTCTATTAACAATGTTTACTTCTTTAGTAAACACATTCACCGTGTTATAAGCAGCAAGAGGTTCATTAACAAAAACATTTGTGGTGCTTGCTGTTATATCAATATCTACTTCAGAAACGAGCTTTAACCAATCAATTCTGAGTGCGTTTCCGTGAATAATATTTGGTGATTTTTTAAGTGGTAAACGGCGGAAGTACTGCCCGAACTCTTCGCTTAAACGTACGTTGCATTGATGATCCGTAAGCCAGAGCGCAACTTCTGCAATGCGAGCTGGAAATTCTTCGTACTCAATCCCAAACATGCTGTCCACATCAATTTTAGAAAGCTCTTGAACATTTAACTCGAGCTGTTCGTTTTTCCGAAGCCGAAAAATCTCTTTGAGGATTTCAATTTCGAGAAGGCGTAATTCGCGGTAAGTGATAATTAAAAAATTACCGCAGCCGCAAGCCGGGTCAAAGAATTTCAGTTTTGCAATTTTAGTGTGCAGAGCTTCTAACCTTGCAATGCTTTTTTTTGCTTTTTCAAACTCATCATATAGTTCATCAAGGAAAAGAGATTTAGTTAGTTTCAAAATGTTTTTCTCGGATGTGTAATGTGCGCCAAGGTTACGCCTTTTATCCTTATCAATAACATACTGAAACATTGAACCGAAGATAGCCGGAGAAATATTGCTCCAATTAAATTCCATAGCTCCAATAAGAATTTTACGCATGTTGCTATCGAACGACGGTACAGGAAAATGTTCTTCGAATAGTTTTCCGTTTACATAAGGAAACGCGGCTAGGTCTTCATCAAGATTTTTTTGTCGCAAATTTTCATCTGCGTTAAGGGTTTGAAAAATTATTGCAAGATGCATCCCAAGATCGGAGCCGTCAATTTTTGTTTTATTTTCTATGTAGAAAGAAAAAATGTCTTTGTTAAAAATTCCTGTATCATCGGCAAAGAGGCAGAATAGAATGCGGACTAAAAATACTTCTAACTGATGGCCTGAGTAACCGCTATCAAGAAGTGCATCGTGCAGTTTAGACATCATTTCTGCCGCTTTGATGTTTACCGGATCTTCTTCTTTATATGTTTTCTTTTGATAACCAAGTATAAAACCAAACCGGTGAATATTTTTTGGTAATTCTTTAAGTGTAAACTCGTGATGCGTATCTGCTTCAATATCATAAAGTCGGAAGCGGGCAAAATCTGAAACGATTACATACTTAGGAAGCTCTTCTTCGTTTAGTCCGCCAAAGTAGGCAAGTGCTTGGCTGTAAGCTTTATCTAAATCTTTTCCTTTTGATTTATGTTCAACGATAAGGTTGCTTTTCCAGAATAGATCAATAAATCCTTGTTCTTTATTGAAATTCTTAACAGGCTCTTCAAAACTTGCGAGCCGTTTGCGGGAAATGCCAAAGATGCTAAAAAATGAATCCCAAAAAGATTTCGCTTCGGCGTGCTCACGCGATTCATCTTCCCATTCTTTAGAAAACTCAATTGCGCGTTTTCGGATTTCGTTCCAGCTAAGAGTCATTATTATTATCTGCACTCCAAGAAAGATTTGTTCGCTGCATTTTTAATCTTTAGATAAAGCGGATGAAGAATTACATATTCAATTTAGCTAATAGAAGTATTTGATGAAACTGTTTAAAAACAAAAACCCCGTTAAGCGGGGTTTTAAATAATTATAAAGTAGGGAATGGTCTCTGCCATAAATCGGCAGACAAGTCAGACTATTCCCTACGAAAATTTACATCAATCCAAGAATTTCCAAACTGTTTTTTGCCCAATTAACTAAAGGCTGAAAGTAGATACCAAACAATAAAGTTGGAATAACAAGAACGGTAACTAAAATAGTATCGTGCAAGTTTGGTTTAACGGCTTGAGTTTCTTTTTCGGGGGCAGTTAAATACATGTGCTTAATTACTCTAACATAGTAATAAAGCGAGACAACAGAGTTAAGAAGAGCAATAACAGCAACAGCAAGCATTTTGGCATCCACAAGAGCAATAAACAAGTAAAGTTTGCCGATAAAGCCCGCAGTTGGAGGCAAGCCAACAAGTGAAACTAAAAAGATTACCATCGCAATTCCGAGGAAAGGAGAAGTGTGCCCAAGTCCGTTGTAATCATTTATATCTTCAAAACCGGTCTTGTTTGCAATTAGCATTGCAACTAAGAAAGCACCAAGATTCATGAGTAGATAAATTACAAAGTAAACAAGAATGGCTAACAATCCGCCATTAGAGAAAACAACCAAACCAAGCATCAAATATCCAGCGTGCGCAATTGATGAGAAAGCCAACATTCTTTTAATATTGTTCTGCCAGATAGCCGAGAAGTTCCCTAAAGTCATTGTTAAGATAGAAAGAGCAATAAGAACAGATTTCCAATCAAACACTTGTATTAACTGCCAGTTTCCAGTAGAATCTACAAAAGAAACAAAAGTAGTTTTGATGAAGCGGATAAGAAGAGCGAAGCCGGCTGCTTTGCTTGCAACAGATAAATAAGCAGTAATTGTAATAGGCGCGCCTTCGTAAACGTCAGGTGTCCAAAAATGGAAAGGTGCAGCAGAAATCTTATAACCAATTCCTGCAAGAATTAAAATGTTAGCAAAGGCGAGCGTAAACATATTTGCATTTGGAGATTGCAGCATCATATTGATTACATACAAGTTTGTGCTTCCGGTTAAACCGTAAAGAAGTGAAATACCGAACAACATCAATCCGGAAGAAACTGAACCATAAATCAAATATTTTAGTGCTGCTTCACTGTTACGGTCGCGCAGTTTTGTAAATCCGGCAAGTACGTAAGAAGAGAGTGACATTAATTCTAAAGAAAGATAAATAAGAATTAAATCTGTAGCGGAAATAAGGAAGAACATCCCCAAGATCATTCCTAAGAGTAAAGCGTAATATTCTCCAATTCGGTCTGTTATCTTTTGTATTTCCTCTGATGAAAAAGAGAAGAAAACAATTAAAATGGAAGTAATAATAACAAGAAGTTTGAAAAATGTTCCGAAACTATCAACAGCCACTAAACCAATCTTGCCCATCAAATCGGTTTGAATAAAAGCGAAGCCGGAGACGCTTGAGTTAGCAAGAAGAAAAATTCCGGTTATTAGCAAGCCGCCAAGAGCTATGTATGGAATAAATTTTTTGTCTTTATGGAAAATCAAATCGCAAGTAACCAGCACAATAAGTGCTATCGAAAGAGCGATTTCCGGTTTTATAAGTTCTAATGACTGATATAAATTTGCCATCGTAAAATTTTATCCACTAAAAAATTAATAATCAAAGTGACAGATAGAACGCAGATATTTTAAGATGATTATGTTTAAAAATGATCTTAATGAATCATAATTGATCATGAAGATCAGCGTTCAATGTTTTTAAAATAAATTATAAACCGTTTACAACTAAATTTACTAACGTATTAACAGATGTATTCATAATATCTAACACGCCAGATGGATAAACACCTAAGAAAATAATTATTACAGATAAAGGAATTAACATAGAAAGTTCTCTTTTATCAACGTCTGTCATTGCAGCCCATTTTTCATTAAGCGGTCCAAAGAATATTCTTTGAAATGTCCACAGCATATAGCCCGCACCAAGTAAAATACCAAGTGTAGAAATAATAGCTAAAACTCTTGTTGTTTCAACGCCAAAGGCACCAACAAAAACCAATGCTTCGGAAATGAAACCACTCATTCCTGGTAAACCGATAGCGGCAAAGAAAGCTACTGTAACAAATCCGGTATAAACGGGCATTTGAGATGCAAGCCCGCCGAAATCATAAAGTCCTCTTGTATGTGCTCTGTCGTAAATAACGCCTACAATCAAGAAGAGCATTGCAGTAATTGTACCGTGGTTAAACATTTGGAAGATTGCGCCATTTATGCCTGTTGTAGTTAAAGAAGCCATTCCTAACAAAACGTAGCCCATGTGAGATACAGACGAGTAAGCAATAAGTTTTTTGAAATCTTTTTGTGCAAGAGCAACAAGTGCGCCGTAAATAATATTTACCATTCCAAACATCCCGATCCACCACATAAGGTCTCTTGTAATTTCTGGGAAGATTGGATAGTTGAAACGGAGAATTCCGTAAGTACCCATTTTAAGAAGAACGCCGGCAAGAATAACAGATATTGGCGTTGGAGCTTCTACGTGTGCATCAGGAAGCCAAGTATGGAACGGAAACATTGGAATTTTTATAGCGAATCCGGCAAACAAAGCTATGTAAGCTATAAATCTTAAATTGTTTGGATTAAGAATCGAGAGAATTCCATCTGCCGTAGAGTTAGCCGGGTTCATCATAGCAAGCATATTGAAAGTTAGAATTTTAGAACCATCTGCTAAAGTTTCAGTTGTGGAGAAGTATAAGCCAATCATAACTAAAAGGATGAAGATACTTCCGAATAAAGTATAGATGAAAAACTTAATAGCCGCATACTCTTTTCTTGGACCGCCCCAAATTCCGATTAAGAAGTACATAGGCAGTAACATAATTTCCCAGAAAATGTAGAACAAGAAGAAATCGAGAGCCACAAAAACACCCATCATTCCTGTATCGAGCAGTAAAAACAAAGCAAAGTATCCTTTAACAGATTTTGTAATTGTCCAAGATGAAATACATGCGATAAAAGAAATGATTGCAGTTAAGAGAACCATCGGCATACTAATTCCATCAATTCCCAAGAAGTAATCTATCTTAACAGTTCCTAACCAAGTTAAACCTGTAATGTTTATCCAAGTGAACTTCTCGATAAACTGGAATGATTTTTCTTCAAAAACGCCGGCTAAGTTGTAATTATAATTAGCAAGAAGAATAATTGCAAGAACAACTTGAACTCCGGTAATAGCCAAGCTTAAGTACTTAACTGTTTTTGGCTGTTCTTTAGGAATAAATAAGATTAGAATCATTCCCAGTACTGGGAGGAAAGTAATTAACGAAAGAATCGGAAATCCAATCATGTTTACGAACCTATTTTTATTTTAGCTTTTAGCTATTAGCATTTAGCCTTTAGCTGATTATTTACAATTAAAATTGCGACTTAGCGTCTTTGCGAGAAAAAAATATCTCGCGGAGCCGCAGAGGCCCACTTCGACTCACGTCAAGCGAGGCGAGCGCGAAGTATTAAAATGGTTTAAAAAGTAATAGAAGAACTATTACAGCAAAAACTACAAATGCCACATAAGTTTGAACTTTGCCAGTTTGCAGTTTTCTGAACAATAAACCAACAAAGCCGCTTAAAAGGGCAGTAAAATTTACAAATCCATCTACAACGTAAGTATCGAACCAACCGCTAATTTTAGAAACTACTCTTGTTACGTAAGCAGAACCGTTTACAGCTCCATCAACTATTTTTTGGTCGAACCAAGAAAATCCTTTACCGGAGTTAAGAGTGCCGTTTACGGCGGTTGCATCGTAAACTTCATCTAAGTACCATTTGTTGAGAGAGAAATTGTAGAGCGGTTTAATTTTTTCTGCGAGTTTATCAGCGTTAAGTTTTTTCCAAAAGTAAAATGCAAAAGCAAGAAGAATACCCAAACCGGCAACAGCCAAAGAAGCAAACATTGCTTTGTAGTGCGCCCAGTGCATTGTTTCTGTGTATAATGTTGAATGAGTAATTGTGCCATGAGATTCAGCATGTTGTCCCGAATTAGTTTCGAATGCTGCATCTGGTTTCATAAAGTCAAAACGAGTTTCGTTTGGAACTACTTGAGTTGGAGTTTTTATCCAGCTGCTCAAAACCCAACCGCTGTCTGCAGCTATTGGATTTGGTGTGTACCAAATAAAAACTGATAAAGCAGCAAGAATAACAAGCGGCGCTACCATCAATTTAGGAGATTCATGAGCGTGATCGTATTTATGATGATCTCTTGGCTCACCGTGGAAAGTTAGGAGAACCAGGCGGAACATATAGAACGCTGTCATTCCGGCAACTGTAAATGCCATTAAAGGAATTAACCAATGTCCTGTTAGCTTTCCAAAAGCTAAAGTGCCTGCAAGAATTCCATCTTTACTCAAGAAGCCTGAAGTAAGCGGCACACCGGAAATTGCTAAAGTAGAAATCAAAAATGTGTAGTAGGTGATTGGCATTTTCTTTTTCAAGCCGCCCATATTTCTAATATCTTGCTCGTGGTGCATCGCGTGAATAACAGAACCTGAGCCAAGAAACATACAGGCTTTAAAGAAAGCGTGAGTAACTAAATGAAAGAATGCAAAAGCATAAGCTCCAACACCGAGCGACATAACCATATAACCCAACTGACTAACAGTAGAGTAAGCTAAAACTTTTTTAATATCGTTTTGAGTTAAGGCAATTGTTGCGGCAACAAAAGAAGTAAATGCGCCTACAACAGCAATTGTTAACATTGCGTCGGCTGTTAGCATTACAAAAATTCTTGTAACAAGATAAACGCCTGCGGCAACCATTGTAGCAGCATGAATTAAAGCAGAAACAGGAGTTGGACCCTCCATTGCATCTGGCAGCCAAACGTGAAGAGGGAACTGCGCAGATTTGCCAACTGCTCCAAGAAAGATTAAAATTCCGGCTGCTGTTAACCACGCAGAATCTCCAAATGGCATATTCCCCGCTTCAATTTGCGCGTAAATAGCATCGAACGTAAAAGTTTGATAATTGGCAAACAGAATTAGAATACCAATAAACATTCCTATATCGCCAATTCTGTTTACAATAAAAGCTTTTTTAGAAGCATCAGCAGCAGATTTTTTCTCGAACCAAAAACCAATTAACAAATAGGATGAAAGACCAACTAACTCCCAGAAGATGTACATCATTAAAAGGTTATTAGTAAGAACAATACCTAACATAGAGAAAGTGAAAATTCCAAGATAAGAAAAGTAGCGTGTGTATCTCTTATCGCCATGCATATATTCTATAGAGAAAAGGTGAACAAGCAGACTGATTAGATTAACAACGAAAAGCATCATAACTGTAATGTTATCAATGCTAATTCCCAAATCAATATTAAAAGAGCCTGCAGACGGCGCACTGCCCATTGTTATCCATGTAAACTGAGCAACAATGTTGTTTGGGTAGTAAGAAAGTTTAGCGAACATAACTATTAGAGAGAGAATGAACGCAATGGAAATTATTCCTACTTCAAACAAGTAGAGTTTAGGAAATCTTTTACCGAGTAAAACAACAACAGTAAAACCCAGCAATGGAAGAAAGAGAATTGCAACGGATAAATTAATAATTAAACTTTCGCTCATGACTTAGTCTTTTAAGTGATCTATTTCGTCAATGTTAACATTTGTAAATTGTTTGTAAATATTAAGAACGATAGCAAGCGCAATTGCTGCTTCTGCTGCTGCAAGCACAATAACAAAAAGTGCTGTCATCTGTCCGCCTAATCCAAAACCGCTAAATCGTGAAAAGGCAACAAAATTAATATTAGCCGCATTCAGAACTAATTCGATACCCATCAAAACCATTACAGCGTTTTTGCGGGTAACAATTCCGTAAACACCAAGTGAAAACAAAATTGCGCTTACAACTAAAAAGTGAGTTAAACCAACTTGTAACAAGATGAACTCCTTATTTACATTTTAGGCTTATGTATCAATGTTCAAGAAAAACTTGCAGCTTGCGCCTAAATCTTTGAAACTAAAATTATTCTTTTTCTCTTCTAGCAATTGAGGCAGCGCCAATAAGTGCTATGAGAAGTAAAATTCCCAAAAGTTCGAAAAACAAAACGTAATCTGTTAAAAGCATTGTTCCCAATGTTTTAATAGTAGTAGTTTGTATTTCAGCGGGCTCAACTTTCCAATCGGTAAAAATCATAACAGAAACAAGTGCGCCCATTAAAACACCGGTTAGCAGGGAAGCCGAAAGTAAATTAGCCGTTCCGCTTTTGATATCAACATTTGTGATTTTGTTTGTAAGCATAACACCAAATAGAAGGAGAATTAATATGCCACCAACGTAAACCATAATTTGAACCACGGCAATAAAATCTGCTGCAAGCAAAACGTAAATTCCGGCAACACCAAAGAAAGTGAACAATAAGAAGAATGCGGAATAAATCACGTTTCTTGTGGTTACAACAAACCAAGCAGAGGCTAAAGTGATAATCGCAAAAAGATAAAATAATATGTCGTAATAATTCATTTTATTATTCGTTTACTTTTCAGTTAGCAGATGGCTGAGCAGGCGCTTCGGGTTTAGGTTTAGCTGCAGCTACTGCAGCTTTTTGCGCTTCTTTTTCAGCTTGAAATTTTTCGTGATTAATTTTCTTTTGTTCAACTTCTTCATTATCCAATGTAGAAAATTTATAAATAAAGTTTGAACGATCATATTCGGAAAATTCGTAAACATCTGTCATATAAATACATTCTGTCGGGCATGGGAAAACGCACAATTGGCAGTAGCAGCATTTGGCAATATCAATATCAAATTTAGTAACCCATAAAGCTTTCTTTTTACCGTTAGAAGTAATGCCCAAATCTTCGCCGGGAACGCTTTTCACGGTTTCAATTTCTATACAGCTAACGGGACATGCTCTTGCGCACTGGTCGCACCCGATACAATCATCCATATTTACATACAATCTGTTTCGTACACGATCCGGAAGTTTTACTTTTACTTCCGGATATTGAATTGTAACAGCCGGAGTAAAAAGATGTTTGAACGTAATGCGCATTCCAACTAAAACAGTGTAAATGCCATCCCAAGTATTTTTAAAATATTGTTTCATAAACTCAATTCCGTCTTTTTGATTTTAGCAAAAAGACATACAATTTATTACAGTAAAGAAATTATTCCAATGATAACAAGATTTACAATTGCGTAAGGAATTAGATACTTCCAGCAAAGCGACATAAGCTGATCTACACGCAAGCGGGGAAGAGTCCAGCGCAGCCACATTTGAATAAAAATGAAAAACCATCCTTTGGCAATAAACCAACCAACTTGCTCAAGAGGAATTAACCAGCTAACACCAAGTGTATTTCCTAAGTAACCAAAAGGAGATTGGTAACCGCCGAAGAAAAGAATAGAAACTATAGCAGAAACAGCAAACATATTTCCATACTCGGCAAGCATAAACATAGCCCATTTGGTGCCGCAGTATTCTGTAAAATAACCGGCAACAAGTTCAGATTCAGCTTCAGGAATATCGAACGGAGTTCGGTTTACTTCTGCTAATGTGCTTATAAAAATTATAATGAAGCCAACAATCATAAAAGGAATCAATAGGAATTTAGATAAAGCCAAGCCCGGTCCGCCAAATATATACCAATTCCAAAAATGTGCTGTTTGTATTTCACTAATTTGAGTAAGGCTTAAAGTTCCGGTTAGCATAACCATAGAAAGAACAACAATAGCCGTAGGTATTTCGTAACTGATAATTTGAGCGGCGGCGCGCATTGAACCGAGCAGCGAGTATTTATTGTTCGAAGCCCAGCCAGCCATCAAAATTCCTGCAACTACAAAACTTGAAACAGCTAAAATATAGAATAAGCCAACTTCAATTTCGCTTCCAATCAAATGCTTCGAAAATGGAATAGCTGCAAAAGATGCAAATGTTCCTGCAAAAACTAATACTGGCGCAATATTGTAAAGTTTGCGGTCAATTTCTGTTGAAGTTGCATCTTCCTTTTGAAGCATTTTAACAAAATCTGCAACAGTCTGGAATAAACCTAAAGGACCCGTTCTGTTTGGTCCAACACGGTCCTGCATCCACGCAGAAACTTTTCTTTCGAGATAAACTCCTATTAGAGCCACAATCAATATATTAACTAAAGGAACAACAGCAACAGCTATTGTAGAGATTATGACATTTCCGGTTAAATCGTAAAAGAATTGATACATTATCTATCCACTTCTCCAAGGACAATATCTATACTTCCGAGAATTGCGATAACATCTGCAACCAAATGACCTTTACACAACTCTCCAAAAACTTCTAAGTTAACAAAAGAAGGAGCACGAACTTTCACGCGGAAAGGATTTGTGTTTCCATCGCTAATTATAAAGAAACCAAGGTCTCCACGAGGGTTTTCAACTCTTGCGTAAGAAGTTCCTTTTGGAGGTTTAATTCGTTTTGGTATTGCCGATTGAACATCGCCTTCGGGAATCTGATCAATTGCTTGTTCAATAATTCTTATGCTTTGCTCCATTTCTCTCATTCTAACATAATATCTATCCCAACTGTCACCAACAGTTCCTTGTAAACCTAATCCAACAGGAATATCAAAACTAAATCTATCATAGATAGAATAAGGATCATCTCTTCTAAGATCGAACTTAACACCGCTGCCACGAAGAACGGGCCCGCTTGCTCCAAAATTAATAGCTGTATCGGCAGGAAGAACGCCAACGTTAGCGGTTCTTTCTATAAATATTTTATTGTAGCTAAGAAGATTATCAACTTCAACAATTGTGTTCTTAAAATATTTTACAAACTCTTTAGTTTTTCTCACAAAATCCGGATGTATATCGTGTGAAAGCCCTCCAATCCACATATAGTTGTAGAGCATCCTTGCTCCGCATGTCTCTTCAAAAATAGTTAGAACATATTCACGGTCGCGGAATAAATATAAAAAAGGAGTAAAAGCTCCAATATCAACTCCGTTGGTTCCAATAGCAACCATATGTGAAGCAATTCTCTGGAGTTCTGCCATTATAACTCGGATGTACTCAACTCTTTCCGGAACTTGAATTCCTAACAGTTTTTCTGTTGCAAGAACGTAACCAAAGTTATTTCCCATCGCCGCTAAATAATCCAAACGGTCTGTATAAGGAACAACTTGATTATACTGCATAGCTTCAGCGTGTTTTTCGAAACAGCGGTGGAGATAACCGAGATGCGGAGTAACTTTTTTTATTACCTCGCCTTCTATTTCTAGTTCGAGCCTTAGCACCCCATGCGTAGATGGATGCTGAGGTCCCATATTTAATACCATTGTTTCAGTTTTCAAAGCCATCTTTTTTAGCCATAAGTTTCAAGCTGCAAGCAGCAAGGAACTTTATTTGATTTTTTCTTTAATTGATTTTGAAAAACTATAAATCATTTTTTGAATTTCTTGGATCAAATCAAACGCTGATTGTGATTCATTTCCAAGCATACCTAAATCTACTGCTAAAATTAGTTGTGTTTCTAACTCAAAAGCAGAAGAATATGCTGTTTCAATAAATCTCAAGAACTCTTTTTCAGATTCCTTTCCACTTCCTTCAGCAATATTTGAAACTATAGAAACCGAAGCTCTTCTCATCTGATTTGTTAATCCAAATTTTTCTTCAGATGGTAACTTTTCAGTAAGTGAATAAACAATTTTTACTAATTCTCTTGATTTTTGCCAGATCAATAACTCTTTAAAGTTTTTCAACCTATTTTTTGCCTTGTCCCTTTTGCCTCATACCTAATAAGGAACTTTCATCCCTTGGTAAAACTCTGGATTCTTATAATCTTTTCTTAAAGGATAGCCGGCTTCCCAATCGTAGGGCATAAGTATTCTTCGTAAGTCTGGGTGATTTAGGAAGTTAAACCCAAACATATCAAAAGCTTCGCGTTCGTGCCAATCAGCGCATTTCCAAATATTTTCAACGGATTCAACTTGCGGGTTTTCTCTGTCGGTAGTTACTTTTATAGTAATTTTGTGATTAAGTTCAACTGAATGAAGGTGATAGTAAACGCTTAATGTACCACCAGAGATTGTTTCCAATCCATCGGCATCTTTTGTTTTGGAGCCGTTTGCATCATCAACGCCTGAAAGACACATTAAACTGTCAAACTTTAATTCTTCGTTATCGCGCAGAAAAGTTGAAATTTTGTGTATTTCTAACGGAGCACAAATAATTATAGGTTCAGTGGGAGCATCCTTTTCTAAAGAAATAACAGAATCTCCAAACTTCTCTTTTAGTAATTCAAAAATTTCTACAGAGTTTTTCATACTGTTTTAGTTCTCAAAGATTCATTTCGGATTTTTTCTTGTAATTTGAGCAAGCCTTCTAATAAAGCTTCTGGACGAGGTGGACATCCTGGCACGTAAACATCAACTGGGATTACCCTGTCAATACCTTTCAATACATGATAGCCATGTTCCCAATAAGGACCGCCGCAGTTTGCGCAGCTTCCCATAGAAATAATGTACTTTGGATCTGGAATTTGCTCATATAGACGTTTAATTCTTGTAGCCATTTTGAATGTTACTGTACCAGAAATGATAATTGCATCGGCTTGCCTTGGTGTGTTTCGCGGGATTACTCCAAAACGGTCAAAATCGTAATGTGAAGCAGAAGTAGCCATCATTTCGATGGCACAGCAGGCAAGACCAAAACCTAATTGCCAAATAGAAGAAAGCCGTGCCCAATTTAATAAATCTTCAACTGGAGCTATGACAATATTGCCATCTGAAAATTCTTTATCTAATAAACCCATAAATCCTTAAAGTTAATAATTGCAGGAACGCCGAAATTATTTAGTTTCGGTTTCTTTCTTCAGTAATTCATCTAATTTTGGAGCTTTTGGTGTGGGGCGCGCCCATTCCAAATCACCTTTTCTCCACTCGTAAGCCATTCCCAAAAATAAAACAAGTAAAAAGATTAAGCCCGCAATAAACCCATAAAGTCCAAAATCTTTATAAACTAAAGCCCAAGGAAAAAGTAAAACAACTTCTACATCAAAAATTAGAAAAATTAAAGCAACTACGTAAAAGCGGATATTAAATTTTACCCAAGGAGAACCTTCAGGATTTTCGCCGCACTCATAAACTTTTTGTTTCTCTACTGTTGGTCTATTAGGTCTGACTAACGAGTAATTACTACGAAGATTATTGCAAGGATAATGAATATGAAAATTTTTCCGAATTCTGTGAGCATATATCTTCTAAAAAGTTGTGGAAAAAATAGCACATCCTTGTATTTTTGTCAAGAATTGTTATTTGGCTGCTTTCATAAATGAGCCGAATCTAACTCGCCTGCCTTTTTAGACCAAACATGCCGGGCATGAAAGGTCGTTTTGACAATTTCTGTTTACGATTTCCTGCCCGCTAAGGTTAGACTGATGAGGCAGGCGGGCTTGTCCACCCTCTTGCCCGCCGTTTTATGGAGGGTAGGGCTGGTAAGTCGAAAACGACATTTTTAATAATGATCATGGTTTTTTAGAGTAGGCTCATAAATGAAAATAAAATCAACTGAAATTAAATTTTAGTAAATTTTAGAAAACAAAATATCGCGCTATGAAAAAAATATTTTTGCTTATTGCCATATTTTCAATTTCTATTTTAGCTCAGAAACCAGGGACAAAGTGGGTTACTGTTCTAGATTTAGAAGATCAAAAAGTTTTTGTAGATACTTCAACTATAAAGGAATTCCAGAATCAGATTTCGGCTTTGAGCATAACTTTTTTTAAGTCGCCCCAGAAAATTGAATCTTTAAATGGCTTTGCTTCTAGTGTTAAATCTCAAATTCTTTTTAATCTTGGCTCGCAAAAATATTCTACTATTGGCACTTTATACTACGATGATAAACTAAAAATTCTTGGAGAATCTTCTTTACCTGGTTTTGCAGTAAATAGCGAAGTTTTTTCTGTGCCAATAGATAGCAGCAGAGTTGCTGCAACTATTTATTCTTATTGCTTAAAGTTTATTAATCGTGGGGAAAGAGTTATAACAGACAAAGAATTTAGCGGGCAAAGTGATCTAGCAAAAAGGACATTAGAAAAGTTGGTGCCAAAACAAACCGCTCAAAGTGCTATAGTTTCTCCCCAAAAAGAAAATGCTGCCGAACAAAAAAACTTACCGAAAACTGAAAAAGCAGTAGAAGATACAGGTGGTAACAAAGTAATATTAAAACCTCTTGAAAAGGATATAACTGTTAAAGTAGTGGATAATTTATCTAAGAAAAGAGAAGAAGCGTTAAAAACTCTTATTACTAAACAGACAGAAGTAAATAAGAGTGGCGAAGAAAAAAATCCAAAAGGAACAATTTTTGAAGATCGTGGAAAGTATTCTTTTCAGATTTCCTCGTGGAAAAGTAAGATCAAAGCTGAAAGCGAGGTTTCGAAATTAAAGGCAGTAGGGCACAACGCTTTTATAGTAGAAGCATTTGTAAGTAAACGGCGAGGAACTTGGTACCGTGTAAGAATTGGTTATTTCAATTCAATTGAAGAAACAGAAGAATATCAAAAGAAACTAAAATAGCTCTTCAACTGTTTTACCAAGAACAGTTGAAAGCAAGTTATGATTAGCTTAGCAAATAGGTTTATTACACTTCTCATTTTATCACTTGTTGCATTTACTTCAATAGCTGCTCAAAATTTCAGCAAAAATTCTTCCTCGAAAGGAAAAACAATGAACAAAAAATTTGAAAAGAGTGAAAAAGAATGGAAAGAAATTTTGACTCCAGAAGAGTATAAAGTTTTACGAGAGAAGGGAACTGAGCATCCATTTACAGGCAAATATTGGAATGCCTTTGAAGTTGGCGTTTATAAATGTGCCGCCTGCCAAGAAGTTTTGTTTGATTCTCAAAAGAAATTTGATGCAGGATGCGGATGGCCAAGTTTTAGCGATATAATTAGCAGTAAAAATATTATTACTAAAGATGATTTGAGCTACGGTATGCACCGAATAGAAGTAATGTGCGCTGGCTGCGGCGGACATTTGGGGCATGTATTTGATGACGGGCCTAAACCAACCGGAATTAGATATTGCATTAATTCTATTTCTATAAAATTTGAAAAAAGGAATAAATGAGCCTACTATAAAAAGGTATTTCGGATGAAAAAATGTTTTGATTATTGCTCAAATTCAAAGTGCAAAAACTCAATTTGAGGCTTTTTAGAGTAGGCTCATAAATAAAGAAGTCGAATTGTTTGAGACCGCCCAAGTAGTTGTTTTCTAAATGCTCAATTTTCTCGATGTGTTCTAAGAATGATTATTTCTCTTTTTCGCTAATAAAAGTAACGCCGCTTACTTTTATAATGCTAAGAACCAGCAATGCAACGCCAAGCCACTGTATTATTGAAAGAACTGTGCCTCTTACTATGTAATCTAAAATTACGGCAGTTAAAGGAAAGGCAAGCTCGCAGATTGTTGCAACAGAAGCCGAAATTTTTTTCAATCCATAATAGTAAAGAAAAATTGCAGCTCCGCCGGTTGTAAAAGCAATTAAAATAAAAATTGTCCACTGTGTATTAGTAATTTCTCCGGCGCTGGTAATATCACCAGTTAAAGAAGCAATCGAAAACATTATAACTGCCGAAATTAGAAAACGCAGATACGTACCTACTTCGAATGCTACATTCTTTAAAGCAAGTTTGCTTAAAACTGTTGAAGAGCCAAAGCTAAATGCAGCAACTAACGAAAGGGCGGCAGCCACAATCGTTTTTTCGCCGGTTGAAAAATTTGGAAGTGAAAAACCGAAAGTCATTAAGTAAGCACCGGATACGGCAAGTCCAGCCCATAGAAAAAATTTTTTTGGAAGCCGTTCTTTTAAAATTATTGCGGCTAAACCTAAAGCAAATACAGGCTGTAATTTTTGAATTAGAATAACTACAGAGAGGTTCACAAAGTTTACATGGAAAAGAGCTTTTGTAATTGCCATAGTTCCAACAGCGCCGCCAAGCAGACCAACACCTATAAACGAGAACCAATCTTTTGCGCTTAAGTTTTTAATTACAGCAAAATTTTTGGTAAGAATAGGAAATAGAATTAAAGCTACAATTCCAGTTTCAACAAAAACTACTAATGGTACTGGCAAACTGTAAAGAGAAGGACGAAGAACAATTCCATCAATACCCCAAAGTGAAGCGGCAATAATGACAAGCAGCGGGGCAATTTTTTTCATTTAATTATACTTTCTAAAATTTTGCGCACAAAGATATAACAATATGAATGACTTAATCTAAACACAGTGTTTTGTTTTGTAATCGAAACGTAGCAGCATAGTTAAACCGAGCAGTGCAAGACCAATCAAAAGTCCAATCCAAACACCAACAGCACCAAGATTAAAATAAAAACCAAGTAAAGCGCCTACGGGAATGCCGATTATCCAATAAGAAAGAAGTGAAATTACAAGAGGAACTTTTACATCTGCTAAGCCACGTAAAATTCCAATGCCGCTTGCCTGCATTCCATCAAATATTTGAAAGAGAGCTGCAACAATTAAAAGTTGCGAGGCAATAGCTATCACTTCTTTATCTTCAATATAGAAGAGTGGAAGTGAGTGATTAAACAAAATGAAAATAATTCCGAAACTAAACATTACAGAAACAGCGAAACCGAGTGCAGTAAAACCAGCATATCTAACTTTTGCCCAATCATTTTCTCCAACAAAACCACCAACGCGAATTGTGCCTGCTGCAGAAATGCCTAGAATAATCATGTATGTAATAGAAGCCATATTAATTGCAACTTGATGTGCAGCGAGATTTTTACTTCCTATCCAGCCTATCATTACGGCGGCAAACGAAAATGCGGCAACTTCCAAAAAGTATTGAAATCCGCTAGGCAAACCGATGCTGACTAATTTCTTAATCAGATTTTTGTCAATTGGAGAAAAACTAAACTTAGGGAGATACTTTTTTACTTTTTCGTAGTTCATTACAAATACTAATAAACCAATTGCCATAATCCATCTTGTTGCAGTAGTTGCAATTCCAGCTCCAAAAAGCCCAAGAGCCGCTATGCCAAAATGCCCAAAGATAAAAATCCAATTTAAGAATGCGTTTATTAGATTCGCAGTTAGTGCAATCACCATAGGTGGAATAGGAATTGAAAGTCCTTCTAAAAATTGCCTGTAAGATTGAAAAATCATAAATGGAATAAGTGAACCGGCAAGAATTTGCAAGTATGGAATAGCTTCTGCCACAACTTCTTTCGGCTGATTCAAAAATGGAATTAGAAATGAAACAGAATAAGTAATAATTGTTAACAATACTGAAAACAAAAAATTAACAATGAGTGAATGGTTTAGGGTCTTTCCGCAATTTTCAAATTTTTGTGCGCCTTTTGCCATAGAAATTAAAGGCGTTGCAGCCATTGAAACACCGATACCAAGCACAAGCACTAAAAAGAATAAACCATTAACTAACGCAGCGGCTGCAAGTGGAACAGTTCCAACTTTGCCAACCATTACGCTGTCAACAACGCCCATCATAACGTGACCTAACTGACCAAATGAAATTGGAACTGCGAGTTTTACGGTTTCTTTTATGTGCTCTTTAATGATCACCAAATTCATAATTCAACTTTAACTTTCTGTTGTGCGTAAAAGTAAGCCGTAAGTTGTTAAGAAAAAAAATGTATAGAGAATTTTATTTGTTTAGGATTTGGACTTCAACCATAATTTTTAATAGTGGGAAGCAAGAAAAATGTGCTTCTTATTAAATGGCGCTTCAAAAAACTGAAAAAAAATGGAGGCAATTATGCCTCCATCCAAGAACTTTAGATTCCTCTGCGACTATATCAATTATAGAACCGATAAAGCTGCTTTATTTCATTTGAAGTATGTTAAGCCTCCTTACCAAATTTATGATAGAGTGCTGGAAGTACAATCATATTTAAAGCTGTTGAAGTTATTAATCCGCCAAGAATCACGATTGCCATTGGAGCTTCAATTTCTTTTCCCGGTTCGCCGCTGCCAAGTACAAGCGGAACTAACGCAAGCCCAGCCGTAATTGCTGTCATAAGAATCGGGTTTAATCTTTCTAACGAACCCTGAATTATCGCTTGTGTAAATTCTTTCCCTTCGCTTAACAAGTGCTGGAAGTGTGAAATCATTAGTATTCCATTTCTTGTTGCAATACCAAAGAGTGTAATAAATCCTACAAGCGAAGCTACGCTGATTATTCCATCTGACAAAAACACAGACCAAATACCGCCAATTAACGCAAGCGGTAGATTAATTAAAATAAACAGTGCCGGTTTAATTTTGCCGAACTGGAAGAAAAGAATTAAAAATATTACAAAGATAGAAACCAGGCTTAATAGAGTAATAATTTTGGTTGCTTCTTGTTCACTTTCAAACTGTCCGCCAAATTCTACAAAATAACCTTGATCGAATTTTATATTATTATCAATATTAAATTTCATTTCATCTACAACGCTTCGCAAATCTCTATCTGAAACATTCGCTTGAACAACAATCTTACGCTGAACATTTTCTCTGCTTATTCTGTTTGGTCCCTTTTCATTTACAACTTCTGCAAGTTGAATAAGCGGAACTTTAGCGCCGGAAGGAGTATCGAAAAGAGCATTTTGAATTTTTTCGATCTTACCGCGGTTATTCTCATCGAAACGAACAACTAAATCGAAAGTGTTTTGTCCTTCTCTTATTTGCGATGCTTTTTCTCCGTTAAATCCAATATCAATTGCTTCGGCTAATTCTCCAACTGTTATTCCATATCGCGCCATTATGTTTCTATCAAATTTAATTTTGGTTTGAGGGACTTCCATTTCTTGCTCAACTGCAATATCAACTGCGCCTTGAACTTTTTGCATTTCGTCTTTTACCATTTGGGAATAGGAGCGAAGCTGCTGCAAATCTTTGCCGAATATTTTTACAGCAATATTTGCCCTAGTTCCAGAAAGCATATGATCTATGCGGTGACCGATTGGCTGCCCGATAGTAATATTTGTACCCGGAAGAACAGCGAGAGAATTTCTTAACCGAGTAATAAATTCTTCTTTCGATTTGCCATCTAATTCTAATCTTACATCAAGCTCTGCGCCATTAACGCCTTGAGCATGTTCATCAAGCTCTGCTCTTCCGGTTCTTCTTGCCGTTGATTTTACTTCTGGGTGAGATAGAATAATCTCTTCGGCTTGATTTCCAATTTTGTTTGATTCTTCCAATGAGGTTCCCGGAAGCGTAACAAGGCTTATTGTTAGAGAGCCTTCATTAAATTCCGGCAGAAATGATCTTCCTAGAAATGGAATAATTGCAATTGTTAAAACAAAAACAATAAGTGAAGATAAAAGAATTGTTTTGGGATGCTTAAGTGTAAATTTAAGTGTTCTTTGATAGTTTGCTTTTAATTTTTCAACAAGCCATGTGTCTCCTTCCTTTTTCATAAAGTTAGCTTTTGGAAGAAGATAGTAAGCTAAAACAGGTGTAATTGTTAATGCAACAAACAACGAAGCAAAAATTGAAGTTACATAAGCATAACCCATCGGGCGCAATAATCTTCCCTCAACGCCGCTTAAGAAAAACAATGGCAGAAATACAATCACTATAATTAAAGTGGCGTTTACCATAGGGGCACGAATTTCTTTAGATGCTTCGTAGATTACTTGCAGCGCGGTTCTCTTTTGTGTATCCGAAAGAGAGTTATTTTCTTTCAATCGTCTAAAAACATTTTCTACATCAATAATAGCGTCATCAACAAGTGCACCTATTGCAATTGCAATTCCGCCGAGAGACATAGTGTTTATCATTATGTTAGAGAACTTAAAAATAATAAGCGTAATAATGATTGAAAGTGGTATTGCCAGCACGGAAATAAATGTTGTTCTAAAATTCCATAAAAATAAAAAGATTACTACTATTACAAGCAACGCGCCGTCTCTTAATGCGCCAAGAACATTTTCGATTGACACTTGAATGAAATCCGATTGCTTGAATATGTTGGAATTAATTTCAATTCCTTTAGGTATAGTTTTGCGTATTTCTTCAAGTGTAGTTTCTATTTTTCTTGTCAGCTCAAGTGTGTTTGTCTGAGGTTGTTTTTGGAGAGTTAGAATAACCGCCGGTTTTGCATTCATTGAACCATCGCCAAATTTTATTGCCGGACCGATTTTTACATCTGCAATATCTTTCATAAGAATCGGATTACTTCCTCTCAAAGCAACAACACTGTTTTTAATATCTTCAATGTTTTCAACGCGCCCAATACCGCGAATTAAATACTCGCTCCCAGAATCCATATAAGAACCGCCGGAAGAATTTTCGTTGGATTGTTCGGCAGCTTTCATAACTTCATTGAGCGAAATGTTATATGCTGCAAGTTTTTCCGGCGAAATTAAGATTTGATATTGCTTAACAGACCCACCAATAGGAATAACTTGAGATACACCGCTGATTGATAGAAGTCTTCTTCTTACTTCAAAATCTGCTATAGTTCTCAAATCCATCTCGTTAAGATTTTGCGGATTATTCTTTTCATCAATTGTGAGGCTGATTAACATTATCTCACCCATAATTGAAGATATTGGAGCAAGAACTGGATTATCAACACCTTTTGGCAGTGAAGCTGAAGCTGCTTGCATTTTTTCATTAACAATTTGTCGTGCAAGAAAGATATCTGTACCCCAATCAAACTCTACCCAAACTATAGAAAACCCCGCAGTGCTCGAAGAACGAACTCTTCTAACATCTGTAGCTCCGTTAACTGCTGTTTCAATCGGAAACGTAACAAGATTTTCAACCTCTTCGGCCGCCATGCCGTGTGCTTCAGTCATAATTGTTACAGTTGGCGCTGTAAGATCTGGGAATACATCCACCGGCATATCAACAGCGATGAAAGTTCCTGCAATCAATAGAATAACAGCAGCTATCAGAACTATCAATCTTTTGTGAAGTGAAAATTGAATTAATTTATCAAACATTTTTTCCTCATCATTTTTAATGAACGTGCCCATGACCGATTGCTGATTCTGGAGAAAGTGCTGCAAGCCGTACTTGATAAGCGCCTTTTGTAACAACTCTTTCACCTTCTTTTAATCCTTCTACTACTTGAACGTAACCAGTATCTGTAATTCCGGTTTTAATAATTCTCTTTTCAAATCCTTCTCCTTCAATTTCAACGTAAACAGTGTGCATGCCGTCTTCATCAATTATTGCACTTTCCGGAATTGAAACTGCTTCGCTGATGAAACCATTTTTTATAAACACCTCGGCATACATTCCAACTTTAATCTGGTTTTGAGGATTGCTGAATTCGAAATAAACCGGGACCGTTCTGTTTTGCGTATTTAATGAGGAAGCTACAGAAATCTTTCTTCCGTTTAGCTGACTGATTCTGAGTTCTTTTTGATGTCCTTCAATTCTGAATGAGGCGTCTTTAGCGTTATTAGCGTCTTCAAATTTTGCAGCTGGAACATTTGCTTTGAGAATTAATCTTGAAGGATTTACAATTGTAATTAATTCTTGCCCACTAGAAATTTGACTGCCCAAATTAACAGAGATGTTTTCTATATATCCATCTATTGGCGCTACAATAGAGTAGCCGTTATCGGTAAATATAATTTGGTCTAAAAGTGAGTTATATACAGCCTGCTTCGATTCAAAATCGAATCTTGATTCATCTAATCTTTTTTTAGCAACTGCTTTTTTATCAAACAAGTTTTGAACTCTCTCATACTCCGATTTTGCAAGCAGATAATCTGTTTTTATTTTTTGTATGCTTGTGCTTGCATCTGCTGATGGAGAAATGTTAAAAAGAGCAGTTCCTTTTTTTACGTATGTGCCAAGTTTTGGAAAGTTGGAATTGTTTTGGTGTAAGAGCAAACCTGCAACCGGAGAAACAACCTTGGAAAATAATTCCGGCTTGGAAATTATTTCTCCAGTAACCGGAACAGATAGCTGAAGCGCTCTTTTTGAAACTGCCTCTGTTGCAAAATCAATTTTCCACTGCTGCTCTTTTAAGAAACTTATTAAGTTAGATGCTTCATCGTGCAGATGAGGAATATCCTTTTCGCTTGCATAAACTATTACATTATTTATCGAAAAGATATCCGATACTTGCGAACTTTTTAGAGTAATCGTCATTGTATATGCACCTGGATTATCGAACTTAATCTTTGGGATAAATATTCCGGCTCGTGCAGGCATATCCAAGTTTGATATAACTTTGTTTCCAGAATTATTTACAAATTCAATTTCTAATGTTCCTTCTGTAACCGGTTTAAATACTTTTAAATCGTTTAAATGTATTAGAAATTCAGCTTCTACGCCAACTGCTAATTGCGGGTACTCCATAAATATTTCTGTATTACTATTGAATTGAGTAACCGAATTGCTCGAATGTTCATGTTCCTCGGTTTCATGATCATGGTGGTCATGAGCACATCCGTAAGCAATTAATGAAAGCAAGAGAAGTATTGTATTTAGAGTTTTGTTTATCATTTTATTCACCTTTAATTATTTCATTTACCGTATTGAGTGCCGCTGCTTTCTGAAGTTCAAAAAAACTTTGGCAATAGTTAAGCTCAAAATCCTTGTTAAGAATAAGAGCGTCTTTATAAGCGTTAAGCCCATCCAAAAATTCTACAAGCGATTTCTCCCCTTGTTCGTATGAGTATGCTGCAGTTGTAAAAAGTTCTTGAGGTTCTACGATCTTGTTATACTCGTAAAACTCTTTATACTGTAAATATTTAGTTAAAGCGATGCTGATTTCTTCTTGTATCTTATTAACTAAAAAATTTCTTTGGTAGAGTAATGAATTTAACTCATTCTCAGATAAATCAATCTCCAGTTGATTCCTTTTGAAAAGAGGTATCTCGAAACTCAACTGCATTACCGAGCCGGAAAAATCATCTGCCTGTTTTTTGTATCCGGCTGTTAAACTTATGCTAGGAAATATTTTCATTTTGTTGTGTGATAGAAAAGCTTTTTCGCTTTCTATCAGCTTATCAATTGCCTTTAAATCTTTCCGGTTTCGAGAAGCCGATTTAAGCAGCTCTTCTAACGAAAAGGAAACCGGATTTAGAATAACTCCTTCAGTCGAAATATCATTGCCTGTAAATCCCATGAACAGTTTGAGCTCGCTTAGCGAATTGCTTTTCTCAATCTCAATTCTTTTCATTTCGGCGCTGAACTTATTTACTTCCAAAAGAATTCTTTGTAGCTCATACTCCGGAATATCGCCTTGTTTAACTTTTTGCTTTGCGCTTTCTGCAGCTAAGTTAATCTTTTTCAACGCGGCGTTAAGCTCTTTTGTAAGTTGAGTTAGAAAATGATAATTGAGATAGGCATTCTTTACTTGAACAGATACGGACTGAATAGAATTTTCGAGAAGCAGTTTTTCCGCTTCAAGAGATTTTTCCTTAGCTTCAACATTACTCCATCTTTCCCAAAGAAAATTTAACGGTATTGAACCGCTTGCAATCCACTCGCCAACTTTAAAGTTATTTAGCTTTAGATCTTCTCTAGAATAATTGAATGCAGGATTTGGAATCCTTCCGGCTTCTGAAAGATAAGATTCTGTTTTTCTTATTTGGGTTTTTTGTTTCTTCAATTCTATGTTGTTTTCGATTGATGAGCGGACAGCATCATTAATCGAAATAGAATTCTGTGCTTGTATGTTTATTATGCATAACAGCAGAAATGTAAAAGAGAGACCGATGAGTCTCACGTTACCTCCTCTAAAAAGTTATTATTATAAAATGGGACTAAGAGTTATGAAATGAAATTGGAAGGCGGAGAAACATTGCTTGCAGTATGGACGTACTTCTCCCACCTGAGTTTGCTAAATGAAAATTTGAATAAGTGATTTGTAAACTTAGCTGGATTCTCTAAAGTAGAATCAATATAATCTGTGTATTCAACCGCAAGCGATAAGGTTTCTGATGTACGAAACGAATATTTGGTAATTAATGTATTGATAATTAGTTTATGGCTATGGTCGTTTTTGTTTTCTAATGAATGATGTGCATGTTTATCTGTTCCGGCAGCCGAGCCTGTGTTAATCAAATGAGAATGATAGTGCTGGTTTGTGCCAAACAAATGATCATCTTGATGGAAATGAAAAAAAGGGGAAATGAAATAGAATACCAAATAAGATACTACGGCTATCGTTATTAAAATTCTATTTTTCATTTATTCATTTTTTAATTGTAGCAATTTATGTTCGAAGGATGAATTATGCAAGTAAAGTTCTTATTCTTGTGATGTAAAAAATGCAAAATTTAGTATCTGCGCCTACTCTAAAAAGCCTCAAATTGAGTTTTTGCACTTTGAATTTGAGCAATAATCAAAGCATTTTTTCATCCGAAATACCTTTTTATAGTAGGCTCATGAATATTCCTTGGTGAATTTGGTGTCTTAGGTATTGTGGCTCAGTTTCTTGTTTTTTTCTTTCGCCACAAAGTTTTTATTTTACAAGTTACCAATAATTTTCTTTGGTATGCGGGGCATTCAGAAATCATAGAGTGCGAAACTTCGGTTGGCAACGGGCATTATAATGCTTTTAACATAGGAATCAAAATTGGAAATATTAATAATTGCTGCGCTTATTTTACTTAACGGTTTTTTTGCAATGTCCGAGATAGCTATAGTCTCTTCACGCAAATCAAAACTGGATACTCTTTCTAAAAGTGGAAATAAAGGAGCAAAGACTGCTCTAAAGTTATTGGAGCATCCAGAAAATTTTCTGTCTGCTGTTCAGATAGGCATTACTCTAATTGGTATAGTATCTGGTGCTTACGGCGGTACTGCGCTAGCAGATGACTTAGTTCCTTACTTTGAAAAGTTTGATGGATTAAAAGCTTACTCTAACGAATTGGCTTTTATAATTGTAGTAGGAATGATTACGTATTTCTCCTTAATAATTGGCGAACTTGTTCCTAAAACTCTTGCCTTTAATAACCCAGAACGGCTCGCTTCCTTTGCTGCTCCAATTATGTCTTTGCTTGCGGCTGCTACAAAACCGATAATTTGGTTTCTCACTATTTCTACAAAATTGTTCTTAAAGATTTTGTTTATTAAACAGAACAAAGAAAATCCTATAACAGAAGAAGAACTAAAATATTTACTTGAACAAGGGACAATACATGGTACTTTCGAGAAATACGAAACGGAAATAATTAAAAGTATTTTTCGGTTTGGCGATAGAAAAGCTAGTTCTATAATGACGCAGAGACAAGATATTGTAATTGTAGATATAAATTTATCTACAGAAAAAATTACAGAGATAATTGATAAGAATGGTAAAAGAATTTATCCGGTTTGCGATGGCTCGCTTGATAAATTAATTGGAATAATTGACTCTTCCGAATATTTATTAGAAGCTCTGAAAAAGCAAAACTTCCAGATTAAAGATATTTTATATCATCCAATTTATATTCCAGAAAGTGTAAGAGCTTTAAAAGTTATCGAAAAGTTCAGATATGCTCAAAAGCACTTTGCTGTAGTAATTGATGAACACGGTTCTGCAATTGGAGTTATTACTTTACACGATATTATCGAAAATATACTCGGAGATCTGCCGGAGAAAGATGATGAAGAGGAAGTTCCGCAAATAGTAGAAAGAAAAGATGGTTCTTACTTAGTAGATGGTATAATTATGGTTGATGAGCTTAATGATAAATTGAAAACTAATATTCAGTTGGCTGACAAAGGATTTGTAACACTTGGTGGTTTTATAATGGATAAGATAGGCAAGATTCCAAAAGCGGGCGATAATTTTATATACAACGACTTTTATTATGAAGTAGTTGATATGGACGACAAAAGGGTTGACAAGGTGTTGGTAAAAAGGAATTGAAATTCATCTTCTCAATCATGCGGCTTGTAATTTTAGAGAGTGATTTGTATGCCTCTTCAATTATTTATTGCAAAGAGTTGATTACAAGTTAAATGCAATCATAAATATCTATCTGCGTAATTATCTTTTCATTTCAACACCTAAGCGTTTCCGATTCAATATTTGTCTTAAAATATAATGTTTTGTAAGCCATATAAACCCAAGCGAAAGTTTTATGCGGTTACACATCTTTTTCATTTTTATTTCGTCGAAATTAAACCCAAAGTAAAAGTTGCGTGTTTACTAACAAGAAAATTAAAGTGGAGAACATGGAAAAATATTTTTTATCCTTGCTGTGTCTCATTCTTTATGCAAGTGTGTTTAATTCGTTATCAGCTCAAAACGAAGGAATGCAAAGAAGAACTGCCCCGCCTGGGGCAATGCAGCAACAGTTTCAACTAGCCGGTAAGGTAACCGGAAAGGTTCTTGATGCACAATCGAACCAGCCAATTGAATATGCAAACGTTGTAATTTATAGATGGAAAGACTCTACAGTTGCCAACGGAACAGTTACCAATGCCGAAGGAAACTTTACTGTTGATAGAATTATGAATGGCAGATACTTTATGAAAATCTCTTACATTGGTTATGCAACTAAGAGGTTTGATTCACTTATTGTTCGCCCAGGCAGCTCAAGCTATGATTATCCATCAATCAAACTCAATCCTAAAAATGTAAACATGAATGAAGTTGTAGTAAAATCCGAAAGAGATGTAGCTAACTTTAATCTCGATAAAAAAGTTTACAACGTAGATAAAAACTTGGCAAACTCCGGCGGAACAGCAGTAGATGTTGTTCAGAATATTCCGGCAGTTCAAGTTGATGCAGATGGAGGCGTTTCCGTTCGCGGCAATACTAACATAACTGTTTTGGTTGACGGAAGACCAGCACAGCTTGCTGGTTTTAGCGGCTCAGATGTGCTTGCCCAAATTCCTGCCAGTCAAATTGAATCAATTGAGTTAGTAACTAATCCTTCAGCCCGGTACGACCCCGAAGGAACAGGCGGAATTATTAACGTAATTCTGAAAAAGAAATCTAACCTTGGTGTAAACGCTAGTCTTATGGCAAATGCAGGAACTAAGGGAAGATACAGCTCATCTATAAACGGCAATTTAAGAGGCGATGGTTTTAACGCTTTTGCCAGCTACGATGCTAGATTCTTTAACATGACTGGCTCTGGCTCAACTTTACGCAACAGCAATTTTAATGGTATTACTGGCGTGCTAAATCAAACTTCCAGTAGTAAAAACAATAACAACAACCATAATATCAATCTTGGCGGTGATTACTATTTTGGTGAAAAAGAATTTGTTTCTTTATCCGGCTCGTTTCGTTTTGGAAGATTTGGCAGCAATAATCTTAATACAAATAAAGATTACAACAGCGCAAACACTTTAACAAGTTACTACGATCGAAGCAGCGAAAGCGACCGTGATAATAATTCCGGTAACTATACGCTTAGCTACAAAAAGACTTGGGAAAACAGAGTTCAAGAACTCACTGGCGATATTATGTATTCTCAAAGTTCTATGGATAATGTTTCCGATATTACACAAACTTATTACAGTACAGGTTTTGGCTACTTAGCTGCTCCTTCTTTACAAAAAACCATGTCGGATAACACCAATAAAATGTTTTTAACTCAGGCTAATTACATTCAACCATTAGGAATCTGGGGAAGATTTGAAGGCGGTTTCCGAAGTATGATTAGAGACTTAGCAATGACCAGCAATTATTTAGCTTGGAATTACGGCTTAAATACTTGGGGAAAAAGCTCAACTTTGATTGATGATGAATATGATTATAAAGAACAAGTGCATGCTGCTTACGCAATATACTCTAACAGTTTCGGCAAATTTAGTTTTCAGTTTGGTGTAAGAGCAGAACAAGCAATTATTGATGGACACAGCCCGATTAATCCACTAAACAAGTTTTCAACAGATTATTTCGAAGTTTATCCAACTGGGCATTTAAGATATTCTTTAGGTGAATTTGATGAAATTCAGTTAAGCTATTCTAAAAGAATTGATAGACCGCAGAATAGACAGCTTAATCCTTACGAAGATAGAACAGATTCTTTGAACATTGTGAAGGGAAACCCAAATCTTAGACCACAGTTTTATAATTCTTTTGAGCTTGGCTACACAACTTTGTTAAGTAAAACAGCGCTTGTTACAAATCTTTTTTACAGAATTAATAATAACCTAATTAGCACAATATCAACTTTGTTGCCTAACGGAGTTACGTATTCAACGTTCCAAAACGTATCTAGCGGAAGCTCTTACGGAACCGAGTTTATTGTCAGTCAGCCTGTTGGTGATTGGTGGAGACTTAACGCAACTTTCTCAATCTTCAATACAAGAGTTGAAGATAGCGGAACTTTAGGTGGAAGCCGAGAAAGCAACAGTTGGAGAACTATGTTAAACTCACAGATGACTTTAAGCGAAGGATTTGTTTTACAATCTATGATTTTCTATAACTCGCCTTCAATTATGTTAATGATGGGCGGATTTGGCGGTGGCGGTGGTTTTCGCGGCGGCGGTGGGGGCGGCGGCGATTTTGGTGGAGGAATGTTCTTTGGCGGTGCTGCTACTCAAACTAAAATGAAAGAGCTTGTGTGGATGGACCTAATGCTCAGAAAAGATTTCTTCGATGGTCAGTTAAGCGCTACACTTAGAATCTCTGATATTTTTAATACAAGAAAATTTGATACTGAAACAACTGCCAGCAACTTTACTGCTATTAGTAAGCGTTTGATGGATTCTCGCACCGTTAATCTCGGTATAACTTACAGAATAAATTCCAAAAGCAGAATGATGGATCAAGAAAGGCAACGAAGAATTGAAGATGGCTATGATGAGCTATAATGATTAGAAAATTAGAATTATCTAAAGCCCCGCAAATTTTTAGCGGGGTTTTTTATTGCTAAATTTGTGCACAATTTGAAAAAATCATTATGAAAAAATTTATGCTAATCATAATCCTCTTTGTTGCAGCTTCAACAAAATTAATATATGGGCAGTATAATTCTGTTCATCAATTTGATAGTGAGAATTATAAAAAATATAGTGAGCATGCAAGCATTGTTAAGAATTCGTTGAAGCAAAATCTATCTGCATCAAAATTAAATAAGTTAGTGTTCGGTTATTTGCCTTATTGGGAATATCATAACGGAACTCATCATAACATACGTTATGATTTGCTTACGCATCTTGCAGTCTTTTCTTTTGAAGCAGATAGTTTGGGAAATCTTAAAGATCCTTACGGCTGGCCTTGGAGCGATGTAATTACAAAGTCTAAAGCAAATAATGTTAAGCTGATTTTAACCGTAACTAATTTTGAAGGCAATTCTATTCATTCTTTGTTTACAAATCGTGCTCATAGAACAAATCTGTTTTCAAACATAGTGCAAAGAGTAAAACAATACGGATTCAATGGAGTTAATATTGATTTTGAAAATGTAAATGAAGCTGATAGAAACTCCGTTATTAGTAACTTCTTTGTTGAATTACGAAATTACTTAGTACTGCAAAATCTGAATTTGGAAATTTCTTTTGCATCTCCCATTATTAATTGGGGCGGTTGGGATTTTAGCATGATTGCTAAGAATTGTGATCACATATTTATTATGGGTTACGATTTCTACGGAAGCTGGAGCACTACAACGGGACCTTCAGCACCTTTAAGTGGCGGAAACTACAACTTAACTAATTCGTTATCGTTTGATTACAGCTCAGTTATTCAAGCCAATCCAGAAAAACTTATTCTTGGTGTTCCATATTACGGAAATTACTGGCGGACTAAATCGTCAAATCCGTATTCTGCCGCAACAAGTTCTTCTATAATTGTTTATCGAGATGTTGTTAAAAACTATAATAACAAAGAACTGTTGTGGGATTATTTTTCAAATACTTCTTGGATTAGGTGGCAGGATACAACTTGGAACCAAATATGGTTTGATAACGAAGCGAGTTTATCAATGAAGTATGATTTGGCAATCTCTTATAAGATTGGCGGTGTTGGTATTTGGGCGCTTGGATATGATGATGGAAGAACTGAACTCTGGAAATTAATCGAAAGTAAGTTTGCTAAATCTTCATCAACAGAAAAAAATTATTTAATCCCAACTTCAACAGTGTTAGAGCAAAATTATCCCAATCCGTTTAATTCTACAACAGTTATTAGATTTCAGCTTTCAGCATTCTGCCACGTTAGTTTAAAAGTTTACGATGTTTTAGGAAGAGAAATTGCAGTTCTTGTTGATGAATTCAAACAGGCTGGAATTCACTCTACTCCGTTCGTTCTTAGTTCTACTTTCTCTTCCGGTGTTTATTTATACCGGCTGCAAGTTTACGCGCATGGGCGTGGCGGAAGCTACAGCGAAACTAAAAAGATGGTTCTACTTAGATAAAACCAATATATAAAGGGCACCTCTAAAAACTTATGTTTTAAAATATTTCACGCTAAGAACACAAAGAAAAAGGAAAGCCCGCAAAGGAAATTGATATTTTTAGAGGTGCCATAAACATGGTAGATAAATTTGAAAAAACTTACTAAAGCAGAAAAAATGTTCTTGCTAATAAGAACCAAAAATACACTTTGGAAGGTATATTTGAGAAATATATAACCAAATCTGGACTCTACATAATAATTTAGATTACCGAAGACTATGCTTTTCACTTACTTTCTTTTAATCCTACTTTTGTGTTTCTGTGGATTTTTCACTCAAAAAATATTTTTCTACATAGTTGATTAATTAAGATTTTTTTTGGATTTTTATTTCAACGATAAAGTAAACGATTAATTAACTAAAAAACAAACTTTATCTACTCACATTTAATTGGAGAGAAGATGGAACAAAAAGTTCAAGTTGGCAGATACAGATGGACTATAGTTGCTTTACTGTTTTTTGCAACAACAATTAATTATATGGATCGCCAGGTAATTGGAATACTAGCTCCGACTTTAGAAAAGGAAATTGGCTGGAATGAGATGGAGTATGCTTCAATAGTTCTTGCATTTCAAGCAGCTTATGCAATAGGGTTGCTTTTAATTGGCAGACTGGTTGACAGAATAGGAACTAAACATGGTTTCTCAATTTCTTTAACAGGATGGAGCTTGGCTGCTGCCGGACATGCTTTTGCTTCTACTGTAATGGGCTTTTCTGTAGCAAGATTTTTCTTAGGAATTTTTGAAGCTGGTAACTTTCCGGCTGCTGTAAAAACTGTTGCAGAATGGTTCCCTAAAAAAGAAAGAGCTTTTGCTACTGGCATTTTTAACGCAGGCTCAAATGTAGGTGCTATTATAGCTCCACTTATTGTTCCATGGATTGCTATAACTTGGGGATGGAAAGAAGCTTTTTTAGTTACTGGTTTGATTGGCTTGGTCTGGTTAGTGTTCTGGTATATTTATTATGAAAAACCGGAAAAACAAAAACGGCTTTCTAAAACTGAATTAGAGTACATTCAATCAGATCCGCCGGATACGCAAGTAAGCATACCTTGGATTTCATTAATGAAGTACAAAGAGGTTTGGGCATTTGCACTTGCTAAGTTTTTAACGGATCCTGTTTGGTGGTTTTACTTGTATTGGATCCCAAAATTCTTATACACGAACTATAACATAACTTTAGATAAAATTGGCATTCCTCTAATTATCATTTACCTTATGGCAGATGTAGGAAGCATAGGCGGCGGATGGCTTTCTTCTTACTTCATTAAGAAAGGCTGGAGCATAAATAAAGGAAGAAAGACTGCAATGTTTATTTGTGCCGTTCTTGTTACGCCAATTGTGTTTGTATCTCAGACAGATAACATTTGGGTTGCAGTTGCACTTTTAAGCTTAGCTACTGCGGCGCATCAAGGTTGGTCTGCTAATCTATTTACTACAACTTCAGACGTGTTTCCAAGAAAAGCGATTGGTTCTGTTGTAGGATTTGGAGGAATGGCAGGTGCTATTGGCGGTATGCTGATTGCCACCGCAGCCGGCTTTATATTGCATTTTACAGGCAGTTACATAATTTTATTCATTATTGCTGGCAGTATGTATCTGATCTCTTTTGCGCTGTATCAATTAATGATTCCAAAATTAGAAGAAGTAAAAATCGTTTAAATAATTTTCTTTTTATAGTGCCTCCTATAAAAGAGCGGATGGCAGCAGACTCCGAATTTTCGGCTGCCATCTGAATTTTTAATCAATCAATGTGAACTCTATGAAAACCTTAAAATTCTATTTCATTTTTTTGTTTGTTTTCACATGTGTTTTTCAAGCACAGAATAATACTTTTTTAGTAAAAGTTAAAAATCCAATACGTGTTGATAGGAAAGATGTAACGGTAAGAATACCAACAAAAGATATTACTGCCTTACACTCTAATTTTAAGTTGGATGATTTTTGCGTTTTTGATGGACTTTCTGAAGTCCCTTTTCAAATAGAAAAAAATAAAACACTCGGAGATCAAATCTTAGTTCTGATAGATCTAAAATCTGCCGATACAAAAGAACTGAAATTTGTAATTGGGAAAAATCCTTCTCAAGATTTTCCTAAGAGAACTTATGCCGAAATTGCAATGAAAAAAAATCTGCAACACGATGGCAAAAAATTTCGAGGAACGGTCTTCACTAATGTCGAAAAAGTTAAAGTTCCTGTAATACACACAGACCACGATGCTTTATTCAAGTACGAAGGACCTGGATGGGAAAGTGATAAAGTTGGTTACAGATTTTATCTAGACTGGCGTAACGCTACAGATATTTTTGGGAAGAAAGTAAATGAGTTAGTTTTAAGCAAAGTAGGCATTACCGATACTGTTGCCAGCAATGATTCTTACCACACAATGCAAGATTGGGGAATGGATATTTTCAAAGTTGGAACTTCACTTGGTATTGGCTCACTTGGAATGTTGGCAGATGGAAAAGTAAATAAGATTTCTAAAACTGACAGTATAAATAGCAGAGTTTCAAAGAATGGCTGCATTGAATCTGAAATTGCTACTAACTACTATGGATGGTTAGTTGGTGAAAAGAAATATAATGTTGAATCAAGATTTTCAATTACTGCCGGAAGCCGTTTAACAAGGCATACAATATCAGTAATGGGCGAACCCGAAAATTTGGTTACTGGACTGGCAAAAAATAGTGAAGCAAATTTATTAAAGTGTGTACCACATAACGGCTGGGGATATTTAGCTTTGTACGGAAAGCAATCTCTTGCAGGTGATAATTTAGGAATAGCAATATTTTTCAAGAAAAAAGATATGATTGAAATAACTCAAGATAGTGTTAACGAAATTGTAAAATTGAAACCTAACAAAGAGAATCTTGAATACTATTTCTGCGCCGCTTGGGAACAAGAACCCGGCGGAATTAAAACTCAAGATGAGTTTGAAAAATATTTAATTAATGTTGTTGATGAACTGAACAATACTGTTACAATAGAATACTGATAGGAGGTTAAATGGCGCTATACAATTTACACGAAGATAGATTTTTTGATACGAACCCTGTTGTAAGAAATGTTGCTAGAGAAATTTACCAAACTATAAAAGATTTACCGATAATTTCTCCGCACGGACACGTTGATCCGCAAATTTTTGTTGATAACAAACCGTTTTCTAATCCAACACAGCTCTTTTTAATTCCAGATCATTATGTTTTTAGAATGCTTTACTCACAAGGTGTTTCCATGGAATCGCTTGGCGTTCCAAGTATAAACGGAACTCCTGTTGAAACCGAACCAAAAAAAATCTGGAAGCTTTTTGCTGAGCGGTATTTCTTATTTAACGGAACGCCAAGCGGTGTTTGGTTAGATTACGAATTCAACATTGTATTCGGAATAAAAGAAAAACTAAACAGCGAAAATGCTTCCAAGATTTATGATGAGCTTAACGAAAAAATTAATTCTCCTGAATTTCTGCCTAGAACTCTCTTTGAAAAATTTAGAATAGAAGTTTTATCTACAACAGATGCGCCGTTTGATACACTTGACCCGCACAAAAAAATTAAAGAAAGCGGATGGAAAGGAAAAGTTGTTCCTGCTTTTCGCCCCGATGGAGTTACCGATCTTTCAAACTTTGCTTGGAATTCTAATCTGAAAAAGTTAGAGCAAGTTGTTGGTTATGAAATTGCTTCTTATAAAAAATTGATCCAAGCTTTAGAAGAAAGAAGAAAATTCTTTAAAGAAATTGGAGCCACTTCAACAGATCACGGAGTTGTTTCTGCTTACGCACACGATCTTGGCGATGAAGAAGCGGAAAAACTTTTTCAAAAAGGATTAAGCGGAACAAGCACACAAACAGATGCAGATGCTTTTACAGCTCACATTTTAATGCAAATGGCCCGCATGAGTGTTGAAGATGGATTAGTAATGCAAATTCACGCAGGTGCTTACAGAAATCATAATAAAGATGTTTTTACAAAATTCGGTCCGGATAAAGGCGCGGATATTCCAACCACTTGCGAATACACAAAGAACATGCAAGAGTTGTTAAATAAGTTTGGAAACGATCCTCGCTTTACGGTAATTGTTTTTACAATGGATGAAACAAATTATTCCCGCGAACTTGCACCGCTTGCCGGTCATTACCCCGCAATGAAACTTGGTCCGGCTTGGTGGTTCCATGACAGCATTGAAGGTATGACAAGATTTAGACAGCAAGTAACTGAAACCGCCGGTTTCTATAATACTGTTGGTTTTATTGACGACACACGCGCATTTGTTTCAATTCCAGCGCGCCACGATGTTGCCCGAAGAATTGATTCGAACTTTTTGGCAAGCTTAGTTGCTCGTCACATGATTACAATTAATGAAGCGCTTGTAATTGCAAAAGATTTAACATACAACCTAGCTAAAGAAGCTTATAAACTTTAATTAAAGGGAAGCAATGGATTCACAAAAAATATTGGAAAAGTTCTCGGAATCGAAATCCGTAACCAACGATTTATTCGAGCTAAAAATAAACGATGGTTATTCAGTTCAAGTTTACCCAAACTCGATCAACAAATTAAATGATGTTACATTTTTTCTCGGCAAAGAGGGAATTGAAAAATTTTTGTTCTTGGTTACTTCAGATGCAAGTGCCGATGCGTTTACTAGTTTTGATGGATTAATAGTTGAATTAGTTGGACAGCAGATTAAAAAGTGTTCACTTACCAATAAAAACAGAATTGCGCTTCAAGCACTTTTTAATTTTACTATTCCGCAAGTTCTTGGTGTTGATGATTCTTTCGGTTTTGGCGATAGACTTGGTTTAGCAAACGGCGGGCACATTCGCTCACTTACAATCGGAAATTTCAAACCGATTCTTGCACAGCAGTCAATTCGTGAATTGACGAGAACCCAGAGAACAGCAGATGAAGTTATGGACGCAGCTGTTTGGGCTGTGTTTCAAGAAGGCTACAAAAACGGATTTGGTTCGGATGCTGATCACTTAAAAACACCGGAAGATGCTACAATGATGCTCAATGCCGGATTTACAATGTTTACATTCGATCCCGGCGAACATGTTGATAACAACGCCGATCATTATGATGAACAAAAACTTTTCAGCGTTGTAGCAAATTTGCCTTGGAGTGAACTTGACGATACTTTCCCAGCTGCTGAAAGACGCTATTCAAAAAAAGAATTTAAGATTGGTGACGAATTTGTACTTGAAGTAAATGAACAAGATTTCTTGCGCGCTTATGCTAAGTATGGAAAAGCTATAGCTCATATTAAAAAAATGTATGAGCACATGAAGAACATTAGCAAAGGCCGTTCTTTTGAAGTGGAAGTTTCTGTTGACGAAACTGAATCTGTTACATCAACATTCGAGCACTTCTTCTTTGCAAACGAATTACACCGCTTAAAAGTTGAGTTTGTAAGTTTGGCGCCGCGCTTTATCGGCTCTTTTGAAAAAGGAATTGATTACAAAGGCGATTTGAATTTATTCAAGAGTGAATATGTAAAGCACTTGGCAATTACAAAACATTTTGGAAATTATAAAATCAGCTTGCACTCCGGCAGCGATAAATTTTCGGTTTACAAAGTTATTGGCTCTTTGCGCGGGGCCCATACTCATGTTAAAACAGCCGGAACAAGTTATTTAGAAGCGCTTCGTGTAGTTGCTGCAGAAGATTCTAAGCTTTTCAGAGAAATTTATGATTTCTGTTTTGATCTTTACGAAACTGAAAAACTCTCTTATCACGTTTCGGCAGTGTTGAGTAATCTAAAACCTTCTTCAGGTTACACAGATAAAGAACTGCTTGATCTATTTAGTTCTGAAGATGCAAGACAAGTTCTTCATGTAACTTTCGGAAAAGTATTAACTGAGAAAACTGCAGCCGGATATTTATTCAAAGATAAAATCTTGAACTGCTTAAAAGAGAATGAGAAAACTCATTATATATTTTTAACAAATCATTTTATAAAACACATAGAACCATTTTGCTGATATGAAAAGAGAGAAAATTTTAGAAGAAATTCTTAAAAGAAAATCGGTTGCGGTTATTCGCTTAAAAGAAGCCGATAAACTTAAAAAAGTAATTGAAGCGCTTGCGCTAGGCGGCGTATCGGTTGCTGAAGTAACAATGACAGTTCCAAATGCTATTGGTTTGATAAAACAAGTTACACAAGAATTGAGCGAAGATATTATTGTTGGTGTTGGCTCTGTTCTGAACGCTGATATAGCAAAACAAGCAATTGAAGCCGGAGCCAAGTATGTCGTAAGTCCAATTTTCAAAAGAGAAATTATTGATGCTGCACATGAATATGATGTCCCGGCAATGCCGGGCTGTTTTACTCCAACAGAAGTTTTAACAGCTTACGAATATGGCGCTGATGTTGTGAAAGTTTTTCCGGCGGATGTTTTAGGAATGGCTTTCTTCAAAGGAATACTTGCGCCGATGCCTCACTTGAAATTGATGCCTACCGGCGGAGTTTCTTTAACAAATGCTGGAGATTGGATTAAAGCCGGCGCTGTTGCTGTTGGAATTGGTTCTGCGCTGCTTGATAAAGAAGCAATTGATAAAGAAAACTATTCTAAGCTGACTGAAAATGCTCGGCAAATCACTCAGTGTATAAAAAGTGTCATTAAGAAGTAGGAGATAAAATGGAATTATCATTTGCAGATGTTAAAGATAAAGTTTGTGTAGTTACTGGCGGTTGTGGAGTTTTGGGCTGTGTATTTTCACAAGCTTTGTTAGATGCCGGCGCTAAGGTTGCAATTTTAGATTACAAGCAAGGAAGATGCGAAGAGTGCGCTCGCGGCTTAGCTGCCAAGAGTGGTAAACCGGTTTTATGTGTAGTTGGAAATGTTCTAGATAAAGAAAGTTTAATTGAAGCCAAGAAACAAATAAATGAACAATTAGGAAAAATAGATGTTCTGTTAAACGGTGCAGGAGGAAACTCTCCCAAAGCAACTTGTGCTAACGAATTTTTAACAACAGAAAATATGAATGATCTTTCAAAATCATTTTTTGGATTAGACATTGAAGGATTTAGAAATGTTTTTGATTTGAATTTTCTTGGAACAGTTTTGCCTACAATGGTTTTTGCAGAGGATATGGTTGGTCGCGGCGGCAGCGTAATAAATATTTCTTCAATGAATGCATTTAGACCGCTTACAAAAATTCCGGCTTACTCTGCGGCAAAAGCTTCGGTAAATAATTTAACGGAATGGATGGCTGTTCACTTTGCAAAGGCTAACGTGCGTGTTAATGCAATTGCGCCCGGCTTTTTCTTAACAAATCAAAATAGATTTTTATTGACTGATGAAAAAACCGGAGAGCTTACTGCTCGCGGACATAAAATTATTGCCGGAACTCCGATGGGAAGATTTGGCGAGCCGGAAGAATTGATCGGCACACTTTTCTTTTTGATCTCTGATATTTCAAAATTTGTAACCGGTGTTATCGTTCCCGTTGACGGCGGCTTCAACGCTTACAGTGGTGTATAATTATTAAGGAAAATATAAAATGAGCGAAGTATTAAATATCAAAAATAATGCAGCAATAGATTTGCTTTCACTCGGTGCACTTGTTCACCGCTTAGATCCTGGAATAATTCCATTTAGAAAAGCTACACAATGCCAAATTCATGTTAGCGGCGGAGAGTTTAATGTTGCAGCAAACTTAGCGGATTGTTTTAGAATGAACACTGCTATTGCATCTGCAATGGTAGAATATCCAATCGGCGATTTAATTGCTGAACGTGTTCGCGCGATGGGTGTAAAACCATTTTATAAAAAAATGAAACACAACGGTGTTAATGGTCCAAACATGGCAACTGTTTACAGCGATAGAGGTTTAGGCTCGCGCGCACCGGTTGTATTCTATAATAGATGCAACGAAGGCGCTTCGTATCTTAAACCTGGTGATTTTAACTGGAAAGAAATTTTTGCAAATGGTGTTAAGTGGTTTCACAGCGGTGGAATTTTTGCATCACTTTCCGAAACAACCGGACAGTTAATTATTGAAGCAATGAAAGATGCAAAAGCTGCCGGCGCAATTACAAGTTTTGATTTGAACTTCCGGGCAAAACTTTGGAATATTTGGGGCGGCGAAAGTAAAGCCGCCGAAGTCTTAGATGGAATTGTTAAGCACGTTGATGTTCTTGTTGGTAATGAAGAAGATTTACAAAAAGGTTTGGGTTTCCCGGGACCGGATGTTCACGCTAAATCAAAATTAGATCCAAGTGTTTTCTTCGCTATGATTGATAATGTAACCGCTCGTTATCCAAACATAAAAGCTGTTGCAACAACTTTACGAGAAGTACATTCAACAAACAGACACAGTTGGAGCGCAGTTGCTTGGGTAAACGGGAAAACATATTCAGCTCCAACTTGCGAACTTGATGTGCTGGATAGAGTTGGCGGCGGGGATGGTTTTGCTGCTGGATTTATTTACGGATTGCTGAATGGTGATGCTGCTGAAGAAGCAGTAAAACTTGGCTGGGCTCACGGTGCATTGCTTACTACCACTCCCGGCGATACAACAATGGTAACGGTAGATGAAGTGCGCTCGTTTGCTAAAGGCGGCTCAGCAAGAATTCAGAGATAATTTAGAAAGGAAAAGTTTTACGATGATATATTATGCACGAGGAAGCGAAAGCGAAGTATTAGCAGAAGATGATTTACGCGAAGGTCTATTTGCTGCGCTCGAAAAACTTGGAATCAAAGAAAAAGTTTTGGCGCTTCCTCCGGATTTTACAAGGTTTCATTCACATGCGGGAATTTTAACTCGCTTTGCATATAAATATTATGGTGAAAAGTTAACAGATATTCTTCCGGCGCTTGGCACTCACGTAGCTATGAGTGAAAAAGAAATCGAAACTATGTTTGGCGATGTTCCGAAGAATATATTCAGAGTTCATAATTGGCGGAGCGATCTTCAAACACTTGGAGAAGTTCCTTCGGAATTTATAAATGAAGTAAGCGAAGGAAATCTTAACTATTCTTGGCCTGCGCAAGTAAACAAACTTTTGGTTGATGGAAATTATGATTTGATTCTTTCAATTGGACAAGTCGTTCCTCACGAAGTTGTGGGAATGGCTAACTACACAAAAAATATTTTTGTTGGAACCGGCGGCAAAGAGGGAATTAACAAGAGTCATTATCTTGGCGCAGTTTACGGAATGGAAAGAATGATGGGACGTGCCGATACTCCAGTGCGTAAAGTTTTAAATTATGCAGCAGATAATTTTGCAAAACATTTGCCTATTGTTTACGTGTTAACCGTTGTAGGCAAAGATATGTTTGGTCGTTTAGCTGTTAAAGGCTTATTTGTAGGTGATGATTACGAAACATTCAAAATTGCTGCGGAACTTTCTCTCAAAGTTAACTTTGAAATGCTAGATGAACCTTTGAAGAAAGTGGTTGTGTATCTCGATCCTTCCGAATTCAAAAGTACTTGGCTTGGCAACAAAAGTATTTACAGAACAAGAATGGCAATTGCAGATGATGGCGAACTTATTGTTCTCGCACCAGGTTTGAAAGAATTTGGTGAAGATAAAGAGATTGACCGCTTAATTAGAAAGTATGGATATGTAACTACACCGGAAGTTTTGAAAGCGGTTGAAGAAAATGATGAGCTCAAAAATAATTTAAGCGCGGCAGCGCATTTAATTCATGGTTCATCTGAAAATAGATTTAAGATTACTTACTGCCCTGGCAATTTGACAAAAGAAGAAATCGAAAGTGTAAATTTTTCTTACGCAGATTTATCAAAGATGATGAATAAATACAATCCGCAGATTTTGAAAGATGGTTTTAACGTAATGCCCGATGGTGAAGAAATATTCTACATTTCAAATCCGGCGCTTGGTTTATGGGCTTACAAGGATAGATTCAAAGACTAACCAAATGAATAACCGAATTAAGATAATTGCCGATGATAAGATTCCATTCTTAAAGGATGTGTTGGAACCATTTGCTGACATTAATTATTTATCGCCAAAAGAAATTACTAAAGAAGTTGTCAATGATGCCGATGCACTACTGATTAGAACTAGAACAAAGTGTAATGTTGAATTGCTGGAAGGCTCTAAAGTAAAATTTATTGCGACTGCTACAATTGGTTACGATCATATTGATGGCGCTTACTGCGATTCTAAAAATATAAAATGGCTTAGCGCGCCGGGTTGTAATTCAAGTTCCGTTCAACAATATATTGCTTCCGCTTTATTTACGATTGCTGCAAGAAAAAATATTTATCTACAAGACCAGACTTTAGGAATTGTTGGTGTTGGAAATGTTGGAAGCAAAGTAGCAAAACTTGCTAAAGCAATTGGTATGAATGTTTTGCTTTGCGATCCACCAAGACAAAGAACTGAAGGCGGTAATCAATTTGTTTCGTTAAATAAACTTATTGAGAAAAGTAACATAATTACTTTTCACGTACCGCTAAACAGAAGCGGTGAAGACAAAACATTTCATCTTGCAGATGAAAAATTCTTTGAAAGTTTTCCCGAAAGCAAAATTGTTTTTAACAGTTCTCGCGGAGAAGTAATTGAAACAAGTGCTTTGAAAAATGCTTTAAGGAATGGAAGTGTCTCTGATTTAGTTCTTGATGTTTGGGAAAACGAACCGAATATTGACTTGGAATTATTGGAACTTGCTTATCTCGCAACTCCTCATATTGCCGGTTACTCTGCCGATGGTAAAGCTAACGGTACGGCAATGTGTGTGAATGGATTGGCTGACTTTTTTAATCTTACACTTGATAAAAATTGGTATCCAAATAAAATTCCGAATCCGAATAATTCCCCAATTATTGAATTTGATTGTTCTGCTTTGAGTGAACAAGAAATTATTACTAAAGTAATTTTAGATACATACAAAATTGAAGAAGATGATCAGTGTCTTCGTGCTTCTGTAAGAACTTTTGAAAAACAGCGCGGTGATTATCCGGTTAGACGAGAATTTAATTATTATTCACTTGATCTGAAAAATTGCACGCAACAGGTACTGGACAAATTATTTCTAGTTGGATTCAAGAAAAAATAAATATAGGAAACAAAATGAGTAAAGCTGATATTGGCTTAGTTGGTCTTGCCGTAATGGGCGAAAACTTAGTGTTGAACATGGAAAGTCATGGCTACACAGTTGCGGTTTACAACCGCACAATTGATAAAGTTGATAATTTTGTAAATGTAAGAGGCAAAGGTAAAAATGTAATTGGCACTCACACACTTGAAGAATTGGCAGCAAATTTAAAAACTCCGCGCAAGGTTATGTTAATGGTTAAAGCCGGTAAACCGGTTGATGATTTTATCGAACTTCTTATTCCTCATCTTGAAAAAGGAGATATCATTATTGACGGCGGTAACTCACACTTTCCGGATACAATAAGAAGAACAAAATATTTGGAAGAGAAAGGTTTGCTTTACATTGGGACTGGTGTTAGCGGCGGTGAAGAAGGAGCGCTAAAAGGTCCATCAATAATGCCGGGCGGATCAATAGCAGCATGGCCTCATGTAAAAGATATTTTCCAATCAATCTCTGCTAAAGTTGCAGATGGAACTCCCTGCTGCGATTGGGTTGGCGAAAACGGCGCCGGACATTTTGTTAAGATGGTTCACAATGGAATTGAATATGGCGACATGCAATTGATATGCGAAGCTTATCAAATTATGAAAGACCTTTTGGGAATGAGCGCAGATGAAATGCACCAAGTATTTAAAGAGTGGAATGAAGGCGAACTAGAAAGTTATCTTATAGAAATTACACGCGATATTCTTGCTTACAAAGATACAGACGGAACGCCGCTTGTTGATAAAATCTTAGATACAGCAGGACAAAAAGGAACTGGTAAATGGACAGTTCTTTCTTCACTTGATACCGGAACTCCGCTTACCTTAATTGGAGAAGCAGTTTACGCACGCGCACTTTCTGCTTTGAAGAATGAACGTGTTGAAGCATCAAAAGTTTTAAGTGGACCAGCGCCTAAATTTTCTGGCGACAAAAAACAATTTATCGAAGACTTAAGAAAAGCACTGTACGCTTCAAAATTAGTTTCTTACGCTCAAGGTTATGTTCTGATGCGCTCTGCTGCGCGAGAATTTGGGTGGAATCTAAACAATGGCGGAATTGCTCTAATGTGGCGCGGCGGCTGCATCATTCGTTCGGTGTTCTTAGGAAAGATTAAAGATGCGTTTGATAAAAATCCAAACTTATCAAATCTCTTGCTCGATCCTTTCTTTGCGGAAAAAATTCTTGATGCTCAAACTTCATGGAGAAAGGTTGTTGCAACAGCCGTTGAAAATGGAATTTGGATCCCGGCTTTATCAACTGCATTAAATTATTTTGATGGTTTTAGAAACGGAAGACTGCCGGCAAACTTATTGCAAGCTCAGCGAGATTACTTTGGCGCGCATACTTATGAAAGAGTTGATAAGCCGCGCGGCGAGTTCTTCCATACTAATTGGACCGGAAGAGGCGGAGATACTGCTTCGACGACTTATAACGTATAATGTAGAGTCCGCCTTATCGGCGGATAAATTCCGAATGAAGAGTGCCCGCCTTGCCGAAGACGCAAGGCAGGAAGTACGTAGAATGATATTTTTATATTTTTGTTGCAGATAATTTAAAATTATGGAGAAGGAATTGGATATTAAGAAACTAACTGCGAATACAATTAGAATTTTAGCAGCGGAAGGCGTACAAAAAGCAAACTCAGGACATCCAGGGATGCCGATGGGAATGGCAGATGTTGCCGCAATTTTATGGACTGAATTTATAAAACATAATCCAGACGATCCGAAGTGGGCTGGAAGAGATAGATTTGTTCTTTCCGGCGGGCATGGTTCAATGCTTATTTATTCTATGCTTCATCTAAGCGGCTATGATGTTACGATGGATGATTTGAAATCATTTAGACAATGGGGAAGCAAAACTGCCGGGCACCCGGAATATGGACACGTTCCCGGTGTTGAAACTACAACCGGTCCGTTGGGACAAGGTTTTGGAAACGGAATTGGAATGGCAATTGCCGCTAAGATGACTGAAGCGAGATATGGAAAATTGTTTGGTGGAAATTTTATTTATGGATTCTGCGGCGACGGTGATTTGATGGAAGGCGTTTCTCACGAAACAGCTTCTACAGCCGGACATTTGAAACTTGGCAACATTATTTATTTCTATGATGATAACACTATCACAATTGAAGGTCATACATATTTAACTTTTTCCGAAGATGTACAAAAGAGATTTGAAAGCTACGGCTGGCAAGTATTGCACACGGATGCTTACGATAATGATGGAATTAGAAAAGCGATCGTAGCTGGACAAGCTGAGACTGAAAAACCAACTTTGGTTATCACAAAATCTACAATTGGTTTTGGCTCGCCGAACAAAGCAAACACTCATGATGTTCATGGCTCACCGCTTGGTAAAGATGAATTGACTAAGACAAAAGAAAATTTAGGCTGGCCTGTTGATAAAGAATTTTATGTTCCTGATGAAGTTGCAAAACTTTTCGCTGATCGTAAAAGTGAAATGAAAAAAGTTTATGACGCTTGGCAGAAAGAATATACTGATTGGGAAAAATTTGATAGTGAAAAAGCTGTAGCTTATGAAAACGCAATTGCCGGTAAGCTGCCGGAAAATCTCGAAGAAGAATTAGTTGCAGCGGTTCCAAAAGAACCAAGCGCTACAAGAACTTTATCCAGCAAAGTGATCCAAAAAATTGCGCAAGTTGTTCCATACTTTGTTGGAGGCTCTGCTGATTTGGCTCCATCAACAAATACTTTTATGAATGGCTTTGACGCGATCTTTGCTGAAAAATTTGCCGGGAGAAATTTTCACTTTGGAATTCGTGAACACGGAATGGGTTCAATTCTAAACGGTATTGTTCTATACGGTGGATACATAGCTTTCGGCGCAACATTCTTTGTATTCTCAGATTATATGCGTCCAACAATTCGTTTAGCTGCGTTGATGCAAATTCCGGCAATTTATGTTTTCACTCACGATTCAATTTTTGTCGGCGAAGATGGACCGACGCATCAGCCAGTAGAACATTTAGCAGTGCTGAGAGCAATTCCAAACTCAACGGTTTTGCGCCCGGCAGATGGAATTGAAACCGCGATGGCTTGGGCTTACGCATTAAGAAAAACTGATGGACCGGTTTCCTTAATTCTAACAAGACAAAAAATTGATGCTTTCGAAAGAGCGGAAGATTTTAATCCTAGTGAAGTATTGAAAGGCGCTTACATTACGAGTAAAGAAAAAGAAGGTAAGCTCGATTTAGTAATCGCAGCTAGCGGTTCGGAAGTTCCGATAGCTGATTCTGCAAAAAAATTACTTAGCGATAAATTAAATATCAGAGTTGTTTCAATTCCTTCTAAAGAAATTTTTGAACAGCAACCTGTAGAATACAAAACAAAATTATTCCCGGCAGATGTTCCGGTTGTTGTAGTTGAAGCTGCATCAATGATCGGCTGGGGAGATTTGTTCCGCCAAAAATTACTTTTAATAGGAATGAAATCTTTTGGTGCTTCGGCGCCATATCAAACACTCGCAGAAAAATTTGGTTTTACCGGAGCGAGTGTAGCTGAGAAAATTAATAATTGGTTATAGGGCGCTTCTAAAAACCACAACTTTCTTGGCGCTCTTTGCGTTTTCTTTGCGTCTTTGCATGAATTTTTTAAAATAACAGTTTTTAGAAGTGCCATATAAAATCTCTACTTAGAGAAAGAGGAAAAAATGGAAGTAAGATATTCGCCGGACCAAAATGGATTTAAGAAGATGGATACAACCGAACTCCGAAATTCCTTTTTGATTGAGACGCTTTTTACGCCTAACGAAATTCCAATGGTATATTCCGATGTTGATAGATCAATTACCGGCTCGGCTGTTCCGGTTGGAAAAACTTTGCAGCTTACAGCAACAAAAAAGGAAATGGCTGCAGAACATTTCTGCGACCGCCGCGAAGTTGGCGTGATCAACATTGGAAATTCCGGCATAATTACGATAGATGGCACAGATTACAAAATGGGTTACCGCGATGCACTTTATATTGGGAGAGGTTCGAGAAGCGTAGAGTTTAAAAGTGATAACGCAGGAACTCCTGCTCATTTTTATTTTGTTAGTTACACGGCTCATACAGCTTATCCAACAAAACACATAACTTACGATCAAGCAATTCATCGTCATCTTGGTTCGACTGAAACTTCTAACAAGCGAACAATCAATCAATATATTTTGCCGGATATACTTCCAACTTGCCAACTCGTGATGGGATTAACTGAACTTGAAGATGGCAGCGTTTGGAACACAATGCCGTGTCATACTCATCAGCGAAGAAGCGAAGTTTACATGTATTTCAATTTGAAGCCAGATGCGTTTGTTGTTCATTTGATGGGAGAGGCAACTGAAACTCGCCACATAATTATTCGTGATAGACAAGCAGTTCTTTCAACAAGCTGGTCACTTCACTCCGGTTGCGGGACACAGAGTTACTCTTTCATTTGGGCGATGGGTGGAGAAAACCAAGTGTTTGATGATATGGATGCGATTGCAACTAAAGATTTAAAATAGGAGAGTAAAATGATACTTGATAAATTTAGCTTAAAAGGTAGAACAGCAATTGTAACTGGTGCTAACAAAGGTATAGGGCAATACTATGCTTTAGCTTTAGCAGAAGCCGGTGCGGATGTAATTATCAGTGCTTCGTATGAACAAGATTTTTCTGAGACAGAAAAATTAATTACTGATCGTGGAAGCAAATTCAAAGGCTACGTTTGTGATTTTTCCGACCGAAATGCTTTGTATGCATTTATCAAGCAAGTTAAAGCTGATTTTCCGTGCGTAGATATTTTGGTGAATAATGCCGGCACAATACTTCGCCAGCCGATTGCAGAACACTCAGACGAGTATTGGGATAAAGTGATTGAGATAAATTTATCTGCACAATTCATTTTAACTCGTGAGTTTGGAAAAGAAATGGTTGCACGCGGATATGGCAAAGTTGTTTTCATTGCTTCTCTTCTATCATTTCAAGGTGGAATTACCGTCCCCGGCTATGCTGCAAGTAAAGGTGGAGTAAAACAATTAACAATGGCTTTCTCGAATGAATGGGCTTGCAAAGGTGTAACTGTAAATGCAATTGCGCCCGGTTACATTGCAACAGACAACACTAAATCTTTGCGCGAAGATGAAGAAAGAAATAAATCAATCTTAGCCAGAATTCCTGCCGGAAGATGGGGAACACCGGAAGATTTAATGGGTACAGTTGTTTTCTTGTGTTCGGATGCATCAAACTACCTCAACGGAAGTGTTGTTACCGTTGATGGCGGATGGATGGGACGTTAATTTTAAAATTTAATAGGAAAATAAAGTGAAGAAAAAAGTTGTAACCTTTGGCGAAATTATGCTTCGGCTTTCTACGCCGGGCTTCACACGCTTTGTTCAATCTCAAAATTTAGATGTTACTTACGGCGGAGGTGAAGCTAACGTAGCTGTTGCACTTTCTACCTATGGATTTGATTCCTATTTCGTTACAAAATTACCAAAGCATGAAATTGGTCAATCCGCAGTAAATCATTTAAGAAGATTCGGCGTTAAAGACGATTACATAGTTCGCGGCGGAGAAAGAGTTGGAATTTATTTTTTAGAAACCGGCGCAAGCCAAAGAGCAAGTAAAGTAATTTATGATAGAGCCAATTCTGCTGTCTCTCAAATGAAAAAAGAAGAAGTAGATTGGGATAAAGTTTTTGAAAATGCTGATTGGTTTCACTGGACAGGAATTACCCCAGCACTTGGTAAAAGTGCACAAGAAGCTTTAACGCTAGCTTGCGAGACTGCGAAAAAGAAAAATGTAACAATTAGCTGCGATTTGAATTTCAGAGCAAAGATGTGGACAGAAGCCGATGCGCAGTCCGTTATGAAACCACTTATGAAGTATGTTGATGTTTGCATTGCTAACGAAGAAGACTCAGAAAAAAGTTTAGGTTTGAAGGCGGAGAAGACAAATATTGAAGCAGGTGAACTAAACCAAGAAGGTTACTTTACAGTTGCAAAGAAGCTAAAAGAAAAATTCGATTTCAAAACAGTTGCAATTACGTTGCGCCAAAGTTATTCTGCATCCAAGAATGGCTGGAGTGCTATTTTGTTAGATGAAAAAGATTGCCTAACCCCATACCGTTCTAAAAAATACGATATTGAAATTGTTGACCGAGTTGGCGGCGGAGATTCTTTTGCAAGCGGTTTGATTTATAGCTTGATGACTAAATCTAATACAAGAGATGCGTTGGAATTTGCTGTTGCCGCAAGCTGCTTAAAGCATTCAATCCCCGGCGATTTTAATTTGGTTAGTGTAGAAGAAGTTGAAAAACTTATGATAAGCGGTGGCTCCGGCAGAGTTGAAAGGTAATTCTTATAGATGCTAAACAAAATCTCTTTTTATCCGATAATGATATTGACATTTTCTGCTTAACTGGGTTTATCATTATTATTGGTATAACTTGAGAAAGTTATTTTCATTTTTAGTTCCTCCAATTTTTGGGGATATAGAGAAAGCACGCGAAGCCGCTTACGCTCATTATATTGTTATTTCTATAACTATTGGGCTGCTTTACGCGCTAACAATTAATCCCAGATTAGTCAATAGGAAAAAAATCTAATGGCGGTCATTAGAAAAAAGATAAGATAAAGTGTTTATAAACAAAGAGATAAGTGTTAAGTTCAC
>WPAE01000229.1 GCA_009773205.1 Ignavibacteria bacterium | reverse complement strand
TTATTCAAAACCCACTAAACCCCATCAAAACCCATTAAAACCAATGAAAACCCACAAAATCCCATAAAGGCCCATTAAAACCCAACAAAACCCACTAAAACCCATCAAACCCACTAACACCCATCAAAACCCACTAAAACCCATCAAAATCCACTAAAACCCAGTAGAAACGATCAAAACCCACTAAAACCCATCAAAAACCACTAAAACCCATCAAATTCTATTAAATTCAATCAAAACCCACTAAAACCCATCAAAACCCACGAAAACCCATCAAAAGCCACTAAAACCCATCAACATCCACTAAAACCCAAGAAAACCCATTAAAACCCATCAAACACCACTAAGACCCATCAAAACCCACTAATACCCATCAAAACCCACTAATACCCATCATACCCCCACTAAAATCCAAAAAACCCACTAAAACCCATCAAAACCCACTAAACACCATCGAAACCCACTAAACATCATCGAAACCCACTATAACCCATCAAACCCACTAAAACCCATCAAAATCCACTAAAACACAGTAGAAACGATCAATACCCACTAAAACCCATCAAAAACCACTAAAACCCATCAAATTCCACTAAAATTATTCAAAACCCACTAAAACCCATCAAAACTCACTAAAACCCATCAAACCCATTAAAACCCATCAAAATCCACGAAAACCCATCAAAACCCACTAAAACCCTTCAAATCCCACTAAAACCCATCAAACCCACTAAAAGCCATCAAAACCCACTACATCCCATCAAAACCCACTAAAACCCAACAAAACACACTAACACCCATCAAAACCCACTAAAACACATCAAAAACCCACTAAAACCCATCAAAAACCACTAAAAAACCCATCAAAACCCACTAAAACCCATCAAAACCCACTAATACCCATCAAAACCCATTAAAACCCATCAAAATCCAAGTAAACCCAATAAAACCCATCAAAACTCATTAAAACCCATCAAAAACCACTAAAACCCATCAAATTCCACTAAAATTATTCAAAACCCACTAAAACCCATCAAAACCCACTAAAACCCATCAAAACCCATTAAACCCCATCAAAATCCACGAAAACCCATCAAATCCCACTAAAACCCATCAAAACCCACTACAACCCATCAAAACCCACTAAAACCCAACAAAACACACTAACACCCACTAAAATCCATTAAAACCCATCAAAATCCAAGAAAACCCAATAAAACCCATCAAAACCCATTAAAACCCATCAAAAACCACTAAAACCCATCAAATTCCACTAATCTTATTCAAAACCCACTAAACCCCAACAAACCCATTAAAACCAATGAAAACCCACAAAATCCCATAAAGGCCCATTAAAACCCAACAAAACCCACTAAAACCCATC
>WPAE01000228.1 GCA_009773205.1 Ignavibacteria bacterium | reverse complement strand
TCTGGTAAAGTGCCGAGTCGCGTCTGTAAGTGTGTATCTTCGGATATACAGGCATGCGGATCCTCCAGTGTCTGACGTGAGTCTGCTCTGGCGTTTTCTAACTCTGTAGTGACTGGGTATACGCGGATGATAAACAGTCAACTGGTCTAGCTCCGGCTAGATGTCTAGGCGACTGCGTTAATGTCTTCGGCATAGCTCCATGAGCATTAACCATTCGTTCGACCGTGTACTCCTTTCACGCAATGACAGTAATGTCAACAGTGCTTAGAGATATACGTGTGGTCTAAATGCCGACTATGACTCACTAAAGTACTTTCAACAGATTCATGTAGCTGAAGCAATTTTTACAAATTTACATTAAAAAATTTATAATCTTTTTTATGTCGTCAAATTTCTGTATATTAACATGAATCATTTAATTTTACTATCTTTTTTATGTCGTCAAATTACTGTTTAATAACATGAATCATTTTAATTTATTAAAAACATGCAAATCCTCAATAGATCTTGTTGAGAACGCAGTTCTTTAGCGCTGTGAGTACTGCTCACTTCCACGCTCAAGTGAGTGAGTAATTGTAGCAGTGACTTTATAAGCGGGCGTTCATAATTACACTGTGAGTACTGTTCACTATCAATATCAAATGAGCATATGACAGTAAAAAATGCATTAGGCTCGGTCATACGCAACAGAAGATAGTGATTACAGTTCAATTACAAGAGTGAATTGAGCGGAACGAAGAACAGAAGTGTATATAAGTAGCAATAACATGTGTATTAAGTCATAAGTCCTCTTCCGAGCCCTGAAATTTTTAGGGAGGTAAAATGGCTGCGATATTTTAAGACCAGCGTTGGACTACAATATCGCGGCCATTTTGAGTGCTCGGTCCAACTTTTGAGTGCTCAGTCCAAAATTTTGAGTTCTCGGTCCCAATTTGAGAGCGCGCAATAAATTTTGAGTCCGACTTTTGAGTCCTCGGTCCCAATTTGAGAGCGCGCATTAAATTTTGAGTCCGAAAAATTAACATGTAAAAATGCATACCAGACGAATGATCCATGCGTTGGCCAAGATGTCGATCACGTGACCATTGTAGTTGAGTAGTGTTCTAGAAGGTCTCCCAGCACAGCACTACCACAGGACCAACGTTGGGAGAAAAATGTTTTAAGGTTGCGCAAGGTAAAGATTTTTGAGTCAGCTCCCCGGGCGTCCGGCGGGCGGCGGCGGCGCGGCGCCCTGGCGGCCGGCGGCGGCGGGTCCCAATTTGAGGGCGCGCAATATATTTTGAGTCCCCAGCCCTCAACCGAGCCTCGAAAATTTTTAGGGGGGGGGTGAAAATGGCTGCGATATTTTAAGACCAGCGTTGGTACTAAAATATCGCGGCCATTTT